>NZ_CP039888.1:1315714-1644642 GCF_005221325.1 Agrobacterium tumefaciens
ACCTTCACGTAAAAGTCAATTTTTGCCCGTCTCACCTATCCGGAAATACCGTACCACCAGGTCGCGATCCCCAGAAAGGCGAAAAAGCCGACAATGTCGGTTACCGCCGTCACAAAGACTGCGGAGGAAACGGCGGGGTCAGCGCCAAACTTGTCGAGAACCAGCGGAATGAGAATGCCGGCAAGCGCCGCGGCCAGCATGTTGAGACACATGGCGGTGGCGATGATGCCGCCAATATGGATATCCTGAAACCATACCCCGGCAACGATGCCGATGGCGCAGCCGAACAGCATACCGTTCAGGATGCCCACCCCCGCCTCGCGCCGGATGATGCGGGCGGCATTGTGAATATCGAGGCTTTTGGTGGCGAGTGCCCGCACCGAGACGGTCATGGTCTGCGATCCGGCATTACCGCCCATGCCTGCCACCGCCGGCATCAGGATCGCCAGCGCAATGATTTGCTGGATGGTCGCATCGAACAGGCTGATGACGGAAGCGGAGAGAAAGGCCGTGAGCAGGTTGACGGCAAGCCAGGGCACGCGTGAACGAGAGGTGCTGACGATACTGTCCGACAGTTCTTCGTCACCCACGCCCCCCAGACGCAGCAAGTCCTCCTCCGCCTCTTCCTGGATGACGTCGACCACGTCATCGATGGTGAGAACGCCCACCAGTCGGCCGTTATTATCGACCACGGCGGCAGAGAGAAGGTCATATTGCTCGAAAAGCTGTGCTGCCTCCTCCTGGTCCATCTCGGCCGGAATGGAGTGGTTGGTCTCGTGCATGATCGTTTCGATCTTCACCTGACGCTTCGCGCGCAGCACCCTGTCGAGATCAAGCGCACCAACCAGCTTGAAGGTCGGGTCGATGACGAAGATCTGCGAGAAGGATTCGGGCAGCTCCTCTTCTTCGCGCAGATAGTCGATGGTCTGTCCCACGGTCCAGAACGGCGGCACGGCGACGAATTCCGTCTGCATGCGGCGGCCGGCGGAGCTCTCCGGATAATCCAGCGCCCGCATCAGCCGCACGCGTTCGGTAAATGGCAGCTGCGAGAGAATATCCTCGCGGTCCTCGTCGTCCAGGTCCTCGAGAATGTAGACCGCATCGTCCGAATCGAGCTCGCCGATACCGGCGGCGATCTGCTCGTTCGACATCTGGTCGACGATATCGAGACGGATACCCTCATCCACCTCGGTCAACGCCGTCATGTCGAAATCGGAACCCAGCAGCCTGACCAGCGCGTGGCGCTGTTCCGGCAGGATGGATTCCAGCACGTCGCCGAGCTCCGACTCATGCAGCCGCGCAACATTCTTGCGCAGGAAAAGCAGGTCGCGATCGGCGATCGCAGCGCCCACCATCGCCAGAAAATCGGAGCGAACGGACCCATCTTCCGCGTAAATATCGGAGAGCGCTTCTGCCGGCTTTACGTCATCGGGCGCGACAGGATCGTCGTCACGGTCTGTCATGTGGCGTCCCCTCGTATTAAAATGCCGCAGTGCACGTTCGCGGAGGCAGAATGGCGTTAAAAAGCATATTGTCAACAACCGGATAGGTGCAAATATCCATGCTCCGCTCGCACGGTATTAAATCCATTCGTCATTCCTCTTCGGCGCACCGGGCGCGATAAGGCGGCCTGCGGCTTATACCCTGATCAGCCCGTTGTCGCGGCTTAATTTACGACAACGCGCGCCCCCTTTACGTCGTTCCGCAACAAAGTTCAGGCCTTCCGTTTCGGCTTTTCCGCGTTGCACAATTAAGCATTGACAGCCGCCGTGGATCGGCGCTTGTGAAGATTATTTTGACGAATGACAAACCGTGGCCTGGTAGGCACGAATATGATTTCCGGGATAAGACAATTATGAGCAAGACGGATTTCTTGGGCAAGGCATCAGCCGCCGCCGGTGGCTGGGGTGCGTTGAAGAGTGTCGGCAAACGCCTTCTGGAATCCGGGGCGCCGATTTCCGGTGTCCGTACACTCCTAAAGACCAACCAGCCGGACGGCTTCGATTGCCCCGGCTGCGCCTGGGGTGACCCGGAACACGGCTCCTCCTTCGAATTCTGCGAAAACGGCGTGAAGGCCGTGTCATGGGAGGCGACCGAGGCCCGCGTTCCGCCCGATTTCTTTGCCCGCCACACGGTCTGCGAACTGCGCGGCTGGTCCGACTATGATCTGGAAAAACAGGGCCGCCTCACCCATCCGATGCGCTATGACCGGGCAAGCGACAAATACCTCCCCGTCTCCTGGGACGATGCCTTTGCCGAGATCGGCCGTATCCTCAACAGCCTCGACAGCCCCGACCGGGCCGAATTCTACACCTCCGGCCGCGCTTCCAACGAGGCGGCCTTCCTCTATCAACTGATGGTGCGGCTTTACGGCACCAATAACTTCCCCGATTGTTCCAACATGTGCCACGAGGCGAGCGGCGTTGGCCTCAATGCATCGATCGGCGTCGGCAAGGGCACGGTGCTGCTCGAGGATTTCGAACAGACAGACGCCATTTTTGTCATCGGGCAAAATCCCGGCACCAACCACCCCCGCATGCTGGGCGATCTGCGCCGCGCCGCCCTTCGCGGCGCCCGTATCGCCGTCTTTAATCCCATCCGGGAAAAGGGTCTGGAACGCTTCGCCGACCCGCAGGACAAGATCGAAATGATCACCGGCAGCAGCACGAAGATCGCCACCAACTATTACCAGCCGCGCCAGGGCGGCGACATGGCGGCGGTGCGCGGCATGAGCAAGGCGGTCTTCGCCGCCGACGATGCCGCAAGGGCGGCGGGCGAACCCGCCATTATCGACTACGACTTCATTGCCGAACATGCGGCCGAATTCGGGGCCTATCGCGCCGCGGTCGATGCAACGAGCTGGGAAAGCATCCTCGACCAGTCCGGCCTGACCCGCGCCGAGATTGAAGAAGCAGCCGGCATCTACATGAATGCCGGTTCCGTCATCGCCACCTGGGCCATGGGCGTCACCCAGCACCGGCACTCGGTCCTGATCGTTCGTGAGATCGCCAATTTCATGCTGCTGCGGGGCAATGTCGGCCGTCCCGGTGCCGGCCTTTGCCCGGTACGCGGCCATTCCAACGTGCAGGGCGACCGCACCGTCGGCATCGACGAAAAAGCACCGCCGGCGCTTCTTGACGCACTGGAGAAGGAACTCGGCGTCCCCATGCCGCGCAAACGCGGTCACAATACCGTTGAGGCTGTCGCAGCCATGCTGGATGGGAAGGCTCAGACCTTCATCGCACTCGGCGGCAATTTCCTGCGGGCGACGCCCGACAGTCCGCTGATCGTCAAGGCCTTCGAAAAGCAGAAGCTCACCGTCAACATCGCCACCAAGCTCAACCATTCGCATCTGGTGCCGGGCGAAACCTCCTTCGTGCTGCCCTGCCTCGGCCGCACGGAAATTGACCGCAATTCGACCGGCCGGTCGCAGATCGTCACCGTCGAAGATTCCATGAGCATGGTGCATGGTTCCGGCGGCATCAATCCGCCGGCCTCAGATGAACTTCGCTCGGAAGTCGCCATCATTGCCGGCATCGCCGAAGCGACGCTCGGCAATATCAATGTGAACTGGAAGGCGCTCGCTGATGATTACGATCTCATCCGCGACATGATCGAGCGGGTCATTCCGGGTTTCGACAATTTCAACGAGCGTGTCCGCGTCCCCCGCGGTTTTCATCTGCGCAACGCGGCTGCCGAACGGGAGTGGAAGACGCCGGCAAAAAAGGCCACCTTCTATAGTGGTCCACTGCCCGAGACGACCGAGCACCAACAGGCGCTGACTCGCGACAATCTCTTCGTGCTGCAGACCTTCCGCAGCCACGATCAATACAACACCACGATCTACGGCATGGATGACCGCTATCGCGGTGTCTATGGCGAGCGCCGGGTCATTTTCATGAATCCTGCGGATATGGAGGCGCTTGGCGCCCATTCCCGCCAGCGTGTCGATGTCATCGGCGAATATGGCGACGGGGTGGGACGCATCGCCAGGAACTTCCGTCTGGTGCCCTATAATATCCCGCGCGGCAGCGTCGGCGGTTATTATCCGGAACTGAACGTGCTGGTGCCTCTGTCGAGCTACGGCGAAGGCAGCTTCACGCCGACATCGAAATCGGTGCTGGTTTCCGTCCGCCTGCTCGCCGATGCCAAATGAGCGGGATGCCCGCTTGATGGATGAGGAACGATCTGCCGCCGCTTTTCTGGCGGCTGTGGAAAAAATCCAGCAATCGTCTCCAGCGCTGACGTCGACGGGAGCAGCAATTCTGCTCGCAATCCATCAGGACATCGCAACCGACAGCCGTAGCATCGCCAATCGGCTGGGGCTTGCACATGCCCTCGTTCTGCGCGAAATCACTAGCCTGTCGCCTCGCTTCCTGCGGGTGACGAAACGCGACACCCGCACCCAGCGCAGCTTTCTGGAGGTGACCGTGGAAGGACGGGCGCTTGCCGCCTCATCCTCTCGGATTTGAAACGAAGGAGAATTCCTTGGCAACAAGACCGATCCTGCCCTACCCCCATGCCAGTCTTTCGCAGATCTGCGCACCGGTTACGGCTTTTGACGATCATCTGCGGGAACTGGTCACTGATCTGATCGACACGATGCGCGCCGCCCCCGGCGTCGGCATCACGGCAGCGCATATCGGCGTGCTGCAGCGCGTCTTCGTGCTTGAACTGACGCCGGGAACCGTCCTGACCTACATCAATCCCGAAATCATCAGCCGATCCACGCAGGCCATGCGGCATGTGGAAGGTAGCGTCTCGATGCCGGGTTTCACCGACGAGGTCGAGCGGCCTTCTATGGTCGAGATAAGGTTTCAGGATATAACCGGCGCGGAACACGCCGAGACTGCAGAAGGATTCCATGCCATCTGCATCCAGCACGAGATCGACCAGCTTGACGGTATTTTCTGGCTGAAGCGCCTCTCCAGGCTCAAGCGCGACCGGCTGGTGAAGAAGTGGGAAAAATCCCAAAAACCGTGATGGTCAGCCGGTTATCGACAGCGCAAATTCCGCATTGCCCTTCAGCGTGTTACTAACGGTGCAGATATCCTCCGCCATATGAGCGATTGCGGCGCGGGTCGCTTCATCGAAACTGCCTGTAATCTCGATCCGGATATCGAATCGGAGAATACGATAGGGCTCGTCTGTGGATTTTTCGCCGGACACATCGACGGCAGCGCCTTCGAAGCGGTCAAGCACGCCCAACCGGCTTGCCGCAATCCGGGCGCTCAGCGCAAGGCAGGCGGCAAGCGACGAATAAAGAAGATCGATCGGGTTGAAGCCCGGCTCCGAGACACCGGTCACGATCTCCAGAGCACCGCCGGTTACCGTCGAAATCATCGGCCGGCCAAGCCGTCCGACTTTTGCCTTGGCGCCCACCGGCCTCAATTTCACTTTCGAACCATCCACCATCAAGGGAACCCAAATTTAATCGCGCGCAATCAACCGCATGGAACAAAAAACCGTCTGGCGCTTTTTATTCACACGACGGTGAACGACCGTTGGACCTTTATTTTACAGGGAGCTGGGACATATGGTTACATCTACGCTCGTCAGCATTCTTATCACCTTCCTGGTGATCGTGCTCGTCTTGTGGCTCATCGCGCGACTGCCGGTTGGCGGCGGCGCAAAACAGATCGCCCAGGTGATCGTCATCATTATCGGCATTATTTCGCTACTGAAATACCTCGCCGTCTTCTGATGTCCCGGCGGAGCAAAACAAAAAAGGCGGCGAAAGCCGCCTTTTTTGCGCAGTTTTCACTCGCCTGATCGCTACTGGCGAGGCTCGAACTGAAAGGCTTTCTTGACGGTAACGTCCCGAACGCTGCCAATGCCGAGAAACGGCGTATTGTCAGCATCGAAAATCGCCCTGCCCTTCGCCACGATCCACCGGCTCGAACCATCAGGCAGATCAATCTTGTAACGCTGATCGAAAAACACCCCCGTCGTGATGCTCTCAAAAATAGCCTGCGCCACCTGATCGCGCATTTCGAAATCGATTCTTTCGAGAATCTCCTCGATCGTCACCCCGCGTGACGCAACCTCCTGCGAAAACCCATGACATTCCGCAGTGACCGCATCCATGATCAGCCGGTTATCGGAAATGCTCCACATGTAATAGCCAAGCGCATTGTCTGAATCCGTTTTGTCCCCCAGCACGAAAACCTCCAGACATTTTTTCCTGACAAAAGCTAACATCAGACCTCTAATATTCCACCCCTTGTTTTTGTAGGGGGAACCGTCCGACTACTGCAGCGTGCATCGATATCCACCGAAATTTACTGGTCAACGGATTGAGGTGAAGGTTTTGAAGGAAGCAATAAATTCTGAGGAACCGTCGCAAAACCACGCGCCTGCACCTACATGGTTTGCGATGACATGCCTAAGGAGTTCAATATGCTGCGAACCGCCCTTACTTTTGGACTGCTGACCGCAACCGTCGTTTTGGCCGGGTGCCAGACTTGGCACAGTCCCTATCGAGGAAACGAGTGGCGGATGGATCAGGTCATGGACGGCGACCCCTATCGGGTCGGTGACGGACAGCGGGGCCGACGCTAGCCCGGCCTATCCATTCAATCCAGGCGGCGGCAAGGAATGATTGCCGCCCTGAAAGTATAGCGCGCCAGCTGCAATATAAAGCGAGGCGGCATGCGCATATTCGCACCAACCGACATTTCTGTCTCGCCGAATGCAGAGCTAACCGATTGGCTAAAAAAGAAAAAACCCGCCGAAGCGGGTTTCTTTGGTGCGGTCGAGAAGACTCGAACTTCCACGGGTTGCCCCACAGCGACCTCAACGCTGCGCGTCTACCAATTCCGCCACGACCGCATCGTGGTAGGCGTCGACTTGCGCCGACGGGGGTGCATGTAGCAAAAGGATTTTGGGTGCACAAGAGCGTCATGACAGTTTTTTGAAATTAAAAATCGCACTGCACCATCCTATATGCAGGAAGCCCGGAAATGCTGGGGTTGCGGCCTTGTCGTCATTTTGCGAGAAGGCTGTGGAAAGGACTTTTTCATGCTCACACGCACGGATATCGAGACAAATATGTTCCCCGCCGCCGGTTCGCCGCCCGTTCGCTGGCGAATCTCGGATGGTCTCATCCCTTATGGGCAGGCTGTCGCGGAGATGGAGCGTGAAGTTGCCGCCATTGCGGCGGGCGAGGCTGACGAACTCGTCTGGCTGCTGGAGCATCCGCCGCTTTATACCGCGGGCACCAGTGCTGACGTGGCCGATCTCATCGAGCCGGACCGTTTTCCCGTCTTCGCCACCGGTCGCGGCGGCGAATACACCTATCATGGGCCGGGGCAGCGGGTCGTCTACGTCATGCTCGACCTGAAACGCCGGCGGCAGGATGTCCGTGCCTACGTGGCGGCGCTGGAGAACGTCATCATCCGCACGCTCGACAAGATGAATGTCCGTGGCGAACGGCGCGAGGATCGCGTCGGCGTCTGGGTCAGGCGGCCGGAAAAACCGTTGCTTCCCGATGGCGGCATGGCCGAGGACAAGATCGCGGCCCTCGGCATCCGTCTGCGCAAATGGGTGAGCTTTCACGGGCTGTCGATCAATGTGGATCCCGACCTCACGCATTTCTCCGGCATCGTTCCCTGCGGCATCAGCGCCTATGGCGTCACCAGCCTTGTCGATCTCGGATTGCCGGTTATGATCAGCGATGTCGACGTTCTGTTGCGCGAGGCCTTCGAGGAGGTTTTTGGCCCGGCAGTGCCCGAAACCGGCGCAGGCGGCTGATCTCAGCGCAACCTTTGTCGCAGGCCGGTGTTTGATGCATCGATCACCATAAGAGGAGGAACGACCATGTTCACTACGTCCGCCTATGCCTGCGACGACGGTTCTTCGCCGATGAAGCTCGCAACCATCAAGCGCCGCGATCCGGGTCCGCGCGATGTCGAAATCGAAATCGAATTCTGTGGCGTCTGCCACTCGGATATCCACACGGCCCGCAGCGAATGGCCGGGCTCCCTCTACCCTTGCGTCCCCGGCCACGAAATCATCGGCCGCGTCGGTCGGGTGGGGTCGCAAGTCACCCGGTTCAAGACAGGGGACCGCGTCGGTGTCGGCTGTATCGTCGACAGCTGCCGGGAATGCGCAAGCTGCGCGGAAGGGCTGGAGCAATATTGCGAAAACGGTATGACCGGCACCTATAACGCGCCTGACAAGGCGATGGGCGGCGACGCACATACGCTTGGTGGTTATTCCGCCCATGTGGTGGTCGATGACCGCTATGTCCTCAATATTCCCGAAGGGCTCGATCCGGCGGCCGCGGCACCCCTGCTCTGCGCGGGCATCACCACCTATTCGCCGCTGCGGCATTGGAACGCCGGCCCTGGCAAACGTGTCGGCGTCGTTGGTCTCGGCGGTCTGGGCCATATGGCCGTCAAGCTCGCCAATGCCATGGGCGCGACTGTCGTGATGATCACGACCTCGCCAGGCAAGGCGGAAGACGCGAAAAAGCTCGGCGCACATGAGGTCATCATCTCTCGCGATGCCGACCAGATGAACAAGGCCGCCGCGAGCCTTGATCTCATCATTGATGCGGTTGCCGCCGACCACGACATCAACGCCTATCTTGCGCTGCTGAAACGCGATGGCGCATTGGTGCAGGTGGGCGCGCCGGAAAAACCGCTGTCGGTGATGGCTTTCAGCCTCATTCCCGGCCGCAAGACCTTTGCGGGCTCAATGATCGGCGGCATTCCCGAGACCCAGGAAATGCTGGATTTCTGCGCCGAAAAAGGCATCGCCGCCGAAATCGAGATGATCGATATCGATCAGATCAACGACGCTTATGAACGCATGATAAAAAGCGATGTGCGTTATCGTTTCGTCATTGATATGAAGAGCCTGCCGCGCCAGAAGGCCGCCTGACTTTTGAAGAGAGGGGCGGCATTCGGCGCCCCTCTCCTCGTTGACCTTCCGGTCGAAAGCACAGCCTGACATGAACAGCCAGACCGGTTTCAGCGACGTCGCCAAGGGCATGACCATCATGGCGGGCTGCATGTTCGTGTTGCCGGTCATGGATGCCATCGCCAAATACATGGCTGTCAGCGGCGGCATGTCGCCGGCGCAGGTGACCTTTTACCGATTTTTCTTCCAGGTGCTCTGCACCCTGCCGCTGCTGCTCGTGGTTTCGCCCACAGCGCTGTTCAGCGCGAAACGGCCGTGGATGAACTGCCTGCGCGGCGTGCTCCATGCCGCGGCCAGCCTGATGTTCTTCGCCGCCGTCAAATACATGCCGCTCGCCGATGTCTTTGCGATCTATTTCGTCGAGCCTTTCATGCTGACGATGATGTCGGCTCTCTTCCTCGGCGACAAAGTCGGCTGGAAGCGCTGGCTGGCAATCGTCGTCGGTTTTGGTGGCGCGCTGATCGTCATTCAGCCAAGCTTCGAAATCTTCGGCTGGACATCGCTTTTGCCGGTCGCCTGCGCTTTCCTCTACACGCTTTATCTGTTTCTGAACCGCGCCATCGGCAACGCCGACAGCCCGCTCGTCATGCAGACCATGTCCGGCATCGCCGGCACGATATTCATGGGCACGGTGCTTCTGACTGGCGATGCGCTGGGCGACAGGGATTTTACCATGTCGCTTCCGCAATCCGGCTTCGCGCTTGCCCTGCTCATCCTGCTGGGGTCGATATCCGGCTACATGCACCTGCTGATCGTCAGGGCCTTCCGACTTGCGCCGCTGTCACTGCTGGCGCCGTTCCAGTATTTCGAGATCATCTCGGCAACGGTTCTCGGTTATGCGCTGTTTTCGGATTTTCCCACCCCATCGAAATGGCTTGGCATCCTCATCATCGTCGCATCCGGCCTGTTCATCATCTGGCGGGAAAGCAAGCAGGCTCGGGCGAACCCGCCGCTCGACGCGCAATAACGGCCAAACGCTTTCAGGCGCCCGAGGGCTGTGGCCCTTCGTCGTGATGATCCTGCGCTTCTACCAGGCTGCCAAGCAGCCACAGCGAAACTTCTGCTGCCTCTCCCGCAGACTTGAAGCGGTATGAGCCGCTATATTTCGGCATATCGAAAAAGGTGACGACGAAACCATCGCCGGTTTCCAGGCTCTCGACCCGGATGCGCTCGGGATCGATCATCACACAGACATAGTGGGACCCCATGTTGCGCATGAAACCGGCCTTGTTGTCGTGCAGCCGCACGAAAGCCGCCCCGCCATCCGCCGTCATATGCAGGCTTCTGATCGCCTCACTGGGAAAGGCACGGGCGAAATCCATGATCGCCTGCCCCACATCATGGCTGCTGTCGTCCTCGGTTGCCCGCGACATACGCCAGGCATAAACGGCGAAGACCGAAAGCAGCACGAAAACGATAATCCAGATCGCCAAATTCATCCGGGACGCTCCCTCAGTACCGAAACTTCTCGATTCGCGACTCGAAACAACACGAACCCAATCTGGGTTCATAGAGCTCGAGGCTTGCGTGAAAGTGTGGCTCGCAGTGACAGGCGCCCTGCGATCAGAAACGCTTGAGGAAAGAGGCCTTCGCAAGCAGCCATTGCCGACGAAGCTGCGACACTTGCAGATCGCCGTCGAATACCCCTGCCCCCGCCTTTCTGGCGGCAGCAATGACCGGGCCGGACAAAGCGACGGGCAGATAGGCGGCAAAGAGATTTTTCGAGATCGTCGCACGTCTTGCCTTCTCGATATGATCGAGCGCATGGGCGGCGAATATTTCCACGGCAATGCCGATACGCTGCCTGTCCTGACCTGCAAGAAAGGTTTCACGATCAAGACCAGCCGCAGCCAGCATGTCGGCGGGAATATAGACCTGTCCGCGACGCCGGTGAAGCGGCATGAGCAGCAGCATGCCGGCCATTGCCTGGGCTACACCCGCATGTCCCGCCGCTTCCGCGCTTTGAGCGGCGTCATCAGCGGAAAGCACGAGGCTTGCCAGCTGGATCAGGGCCGAGGCAGTTTCGCCGGCGTAACCCTCAAGTGCATTGCGATCCTCAAACAGATCGTCATAGAGATCGAAGATACGTGCCTCGATCATATTGCCGAGCACCGGGCGCGGCAGGCGATATTGCTCGATCGTTGTCAAAAGCGCTGCGGCCACGGGGTGGGACTGGCTGTCACCGTGCGGATTGCCGTCAATGAGGTCACGCCACCATTGCATGCGCACCTCACCGGGCAGCGCATCGCGCACGGAATCGCGGATGCGGGCGATTTCAGCGTTGAATGCATAGAGCGCCGCCAGAGCATTGCGCTTGTCGGCAGGCGACAGAAGGCAGGCGAGATAGCGGTCACGATCGGTGTCGCGCAGCGTCGCGAGGCAGGCATCGAGATTTTCTGTGGGTTCCATGGTTCCCCGCGCGCGAAACGCCCTCAGCCTTCGACGGCAATCAGCGCCGCGGCGACGGCACGCGATTCCGAAAGCATGATATTGTAGGTACGGACGGCAGCACCCGTGCTCATCGGATCAACCGAAATGCCCGCCTCCTTAAAGGCGGCACGCAGTTCTTTCGGCAAGACCCGCATGCCGTCACCCGTACCGATCAGCAGCACTTCGATATCCTGCGCTTCCGACAGAACCTTTTCGAAATGCTGAAGCGTCAGTTCTTTCGCGTCAACCGGCTCCCACCCGTAAATGCCCGAAGGCAAAAGCAGAAGAGAGCCGCGATGCGACATGTCGGCAAAGCGGAAGCCGCCATTGCCATAGGCATCGATGGGCGCCCGGCCGGGAAAATGGGCCGGGCGTATTTCGATCCCGCCGGCCATCAGACGGCAGGCTTGCCGCCAATGGCATTGCCGGGTTTTTCATCCTTCTCGTCTTCCGCATCCTTGCTATCGGGACGCAGCTTGAAGGCGATCAGCACCGGAGCGGCAATATAAAGCGACGAGAACACACCGATACCGACACCGAACAGCATGGCGAAGGTGAAGGAGCGGATGACTTCGCCGCCGAAGAGATACAGCGACAGAAGGGCCAGAAGGACCGTCAGACCGGTGAGGATCGTACGCGACAGCGTCTGGTTCAGCGACGCGTCGATAATCATCGGCAGCGGCATCTTTTTATAACGCCTGAGGTTTTCGCGGATACGGTCATAGATGACGACGGTGTCGTTCAGCGAATAACCGATGATCGTCAGGATCGCCGCGATACTGGTGAGGTTGAACTCTATCCCCAGGAACACGAACAGGCCGATGGTGAAGACCACGTCATGCACCATCGAGATGACCGCACCGAGCGCAAACTGCCACTCGAAGCGCACCCAGATGTAGACCATGATCGCGCTCATCGCGAGCAGGATGCCGATCGTGGAGGTGAAGGTAAGGTCACCCGACACGGCCGGACCGACAACTTCAACGCGGCGGAAATCGTAGTTGGCTTCGAGTTCACCGCGCACCAGGGTGATGGCGGATTGCTCGGCATTTTCGCCACCGTCCTGCGCCTGGATGCGGATGAGAACATCCTGCGGCGTGCCGAAGTTCTGCGCCTGGATTTCACCGAGGTTGAGCTGGTTCAGGCGATCACGGATATCGGCCAGATCGGCCTCGCCCTGCTTGGCGCGCACTTCGATGACCGAACCGCCCTGGAAGTCGATACCAAGGTTCAGGCCCTTGCCGATGAAGCCGCCGATGCAGGTCAGCATGATCGCACCTGTTATCATGAACACTACGCGGCGATACCGCATGAAGGGAATGTCGCGGCCGTCGAACATAGCGGTGCGAACACCCTTCGGCAGGTGCTTCGGACGGCTGCGGCGAACCCAGTAGCCGAACATCCACGCCGTCAGCGTATAGGCGGTGAAGACGGTGGTGATGATACCGACCGCAAGCGTAACGGCGAAGCCCTTGACCGGGCCGGTGCCCATGTAGAACAGCACGCTCGCCACGATCAGCGTCGTCAGGTTGGCGTCGATAATCGTCGCAAAGGCGCGTGTGAAGCCGTTATCCAGCGACTGGATCAGCGGCTTTCCGCTCTTCACCTCTTCGCGTATGCGCTCGTAGATCAGAACGTTGGAGTCCACCGCCATGCCGATGGTCAGAACGATACCGGCAATACCCGGTAGCGTAAGCGTCGATCCGATCACACTGAGTACAGCGAGCAGCATGACGATGTTGACGATGAGCGCGATGTTCGCCAGCAGGCCGAAAAAGCCGTAGAAAACGAACATGAAGATAAGGACGCCGACCGCGCCGATGGCGCTTGCCACCAGACCGGCGGTGATGGAGTCGTTACCAAGGCTCGGGCCGACAGTGCGTTCCTCAACCACGGTCAGCGTGGCAGGCAGTGCGCCTGCGCGCAGGAGAACGGCGAGGTCGTTGGCGCCCTGAACGGAGAAACTTCCGGAGATCTGTCCCGAACCGCCGATGATCGGCTCACGGATCACAGGCGCGGAAATCACCTGATTGTCGAGCACGATGGCGAAAGGCTTGCCGACATTCTGCTGCGTCGCCTGCGCGAAGCGCTGCGCGCCGCGGCTGTCGAAGCGGAAGGTGACGACGGGTTCGTTGGTCTGCTGGTTGAAGCTCGCCTGCGCATCGACGAGATTGTCGCCGGATACGAGTGCGCGACGCTCCACCAGATAGGGAACCGGCGGATCGTCCTGCGAATAAAGAACTTCCGAGGTCGCGGGCGGACGGCCGTTCATCGCCTCCTGCACCGGCATTGTCGTGTCGACCATGCGGAAGGAGAGCTTTGCCGTCTGGTTGAGAAGCGATTTCAGGCGCTGCGGATCCTGAAGACCCGGAACCTGCACGATGATGCGGTCGGAACCCTGACGCTGGATGAGCGGCTCGGTGGTGCCGACTTCGTCAACGCGGCGGCGTACGACTTCAATAGACTGCGAGACGGCCGAGGACAGGCGGTAATCGATGCCCTCATCCGAAAGGTTGAGACGCAGCAGATTGTCGCCGCCGTCGCTCATCGTCACTTCTGTAATGGAACCGCCGACCAGCGTACCGGCGGACACCGGCAGCGTCAGATCGCGAAGCGCGGTCTTGGCGGCTTCCATCTGGGCGGGATCGCTGATGCGGACCTGAACCTGCTGACCGTTGCCGGTCAGGCCCGAGTAGCGGATATTGGCGTCGCGAAGCTGCGTGCGCACATCGCCCACGATCGTTTCAAGCCGTTCCTTGACAATGTCGGAACGCTCGATCTTGAGCATGATGTGCGAGCCGCCCTGAAGGTCGAGACCGAGCGTTACCTTGTTGTCCTTGTACCAGGCAGGCATGCCCTCCAGCTGTTTGTCCGTAAACAGGTTGGGAGAGGCGATGAAGACGCTTGCCAGCACAAGCAGCCAGATGAAGACTGTTTTCCAACGGGAAAAATGAAGCATTTCGATCTCGGTCAAGGTTGGGGGTCGCGCGGATAGCGCAACCCGTCAAAATTCGGAAGCAGGCATCGGTTGTCCGACAGGATCAGGAAGCGGCTTCTGTCTTGACCACTTCGCCCTTCACGCGCACTTCGGCGATATAAGCGCGAGCAGCACGGATTTTCACGCCTTCGGCGATTTCAACTTCGAGTTCATTGTCGTCGATGACCTTGGTCACCTTGCCAACGATGCCGCCGCCGAGAACGACCTGATCGCCACGGCGAATATTGGTCAGCGTTTCCTGGCGCTTCTTCATCTGTGCGCGCTGCGGGCGGATGAGGAAAAAGTACCAGACGACCATAAGCGGCGCAAACAGGAAAAGCATTTCCAGGCCGGAACCGAAGGCCGATGCGCCGCCCGCTGCGTCCTGGGCAAAAGCTTGACTAATGAACATATAAAACTCCTCAACGATTACAGCACGACCTCGTATGCCGCCCCAGCTTTCAAGCCGCCGGAATATAGTGGGGAACGCCGGGATTGCAACAGATGCAGGGCCCTCGCCGTACCGATTCCGGACCTCTTAACCTTTATGGGCCGGAAACACCATGCTAGGCCGGGCGCAAAACAGAGTTTTGAACACCAGACAAGCGGAAGAAACACCATGATTCGAGAAGAAACGGCATCCCTGCTTCTTTCAGAACTGCGCCGGCTCACCAATGCCGTGGAACGGCTGGCCGGACCGGCGCCCGCCGCAAACGACTGGAATGCGGCCGATTGTTTCGTCTGGGCACCGCTCAATTCCTTTATCCAACCCGTTCCCCGCCCCAACCGTATCGCGCTGAAGCTCATTCGCGGCGTCGATCACGTCCGCGACATTCTCCACGAAAACACACTGCGTTTCGCGGAAGGTTTTGCCGCCAACAACGTGCTCCTGTGGGGTGCGCGCGGCATGGGCAAATCCTCGCTGGTGAAGGCCGTTCACGAAGATGTGCGCGCCGCAAGCGGTGTCTCCCTGAAGCTTGTGGAAGTGCACCGCGAGGACATCCACACCCTGCCCGCTTTGCTGGATATATTGAAAGCCTCCGGCCACCGCGTCATCGTCTTCTGCGACGACCTCTCATTCGACCATGACGACACGGCCTACAAGTCGCTGAAGGCGGCACTCGACGGTGGCATCGAGGGCCGGCCGGACAATGTCCTCTTTTATGCGACCTCCAACCGCCGTCACCTTCTGCCGCGCCACATGATGGAGAACGAACAGTCGACCGCCATCAATCCATCGGAAGCGGTCGAGGAAAAGGTGTCGCTGTCGGACCGTTTCGGCCTGTGGCTCGGCTTCCACAAATGCGGCCAGGAAGACTATCTGACGATGATCGACAGCTATGCCGAGCATTTCGATCTGGGTCTCGACCGTGAGACCTTGCATCACGAGGCGCTGGAATGGGCGACGACCCGTGGCGGACGCTCGGGCCGCGTGGCCTGGCAATATATTCAGGATGCCGCCGGCCGCCTCAGAAAACCGCTCGACAGATAACGCCACCGTGACATCAGGCCAAACGCGGTGTCGTTACGGCCACACCGCGTGTCGTATTCCCGAACGCGACATCTCCCGCCAAATGGTTTGCTACGCCATGGAGTCATTCTGCCCGCGGAGGAGCTGGCAGGCACGGTGTTCAAACCACGGAGGAGATGGATATGAGCAGGAACAGAGGCGTCGTCTACATGCGGCCGGGTCAGGTCGAAGTCCGCGACATCGACGACCCCAAGCTTGAGGCACCGGATGGCCGCCGCATCGAGCACGGCGTGATTCTCAAGGTGATTTCCACGAATATTTGCGGCTCCGACCAGCACATGGTGCGCGGCCGCACCACCGCGATGCCGGGCCTCGTTCTTGGCCATGAAATCACCGGTGAAGTCATCGAAAAAGGCATCGACGTCGAGATGCTGCAGGTCGGCGACATCGTCTCCGTGCCGTTCAACGTCGCCTGCGGCCGTTGCCGCTGCTGCAAGTCACAGGATACCGGCGTCTGCCTGACGGTGAACCCGTCGCGCGCCGGCGGCGCTTACGGTTATGTCGATATGGGCGGCTGGATCGGCGGACAGGCCCGCTACGTCACTATCCCCTATGCCGATTTCAACCTTCTGAAATTCCCCGATCGCGACAAGGCGATGTCGAAAATCCGCGACCTCACCATGCTATCAGACATTCTGCCGACCGGCTTCCATGGCGCGGTCAAGGCAGGCGTCGGCGTCGGCTCCACGGTTTATGTCGCAGGCGCCGGCCCGGTCGGTCTTGCCGCTGCCGCCTCCGCCCGCATTCTGGGTGCGGCCGTCGTCATGATCGGCGATTTCAACAAGGATCGTCTCGCCCACGCGGCAAGAGTAGGCTTTGAACCTGTCGATCTTTCAAAGGGAGACCGGCTGGGCGACATGATCGCCGAGATCGTCGGCACCAACGAGGTGGACAGCGCCATTGACGCCGTTGGCTTCGAAGCACGCGGCCATTCCGGCGGCGAACAGCCGGCCATCGTTCTCAACCAGATGATGGAAATCACCCGCGCCGCCGGCTCCATCGGCATTCCCGGCCTTTACGTCACCGAAGACCCCGGCGCGGTCGATAATGCTGCAAAGCAGGGCGCCCTGTCGCTACGCTTCGGCCTTGGCTGGGCGAAGGCTCAGTCCTTCCACACCGGCCAGACACCGGTGCTGAAATATAACCGCCAGCTCATGCAGGCCATCCTGCACGACCGCCTGCCGATTGCCGATATCGTCAACGCCAAGATCATCGCGCTTGATGATGCCGTGCAGGGATATGAAAGCTTCGATCAGGGCGCGGCCACCAAGTTCGTGCTTGATCCGCATGGCGATCTCTTGAAGGCCGCCTGACATAGCCGACAATTCTTCCAGGGAATGAAAGCGCTCGCGGCAATCTTGTCGCGGGCGTTTTTGCTTAGTCTCCATGTCTCCGGCTGGCGATATTACGTTTCGCTTTTGGCAAGCGCATTGAGTGCGGCGATCGCTTCCGCGGAGAGATACGGCCTGAACAGGCTGGAGACCTGCTGCAGCCCCCACTCCAGCTGCTGCGGTCCAAATTCGCTGACGCCTTCCTGCAGATTGAGATAGGCCGCCCAATAGGTGGAGACGATCCACAGATTGGTCAAAACCGCGTCGCGCTCGCTTTCGGGAATGGTCATCAGCCCCGCTTTCTGCATGCGCCCGATGATGTCTCCGACGGCAAGCCGCATCGCGGCACTTATCGTCCTGACCGGCTCCACCAGCCCCGGCGCAAGCGCGACCAGACCGACGAGATCGCGAAACAGAAAGCGGTAATTCCACACCAGCGAGAACCATTGCCGCAGGAAACCGGCATAGGTCGCCGCCGCCCCCTCATCCGCCCCATCGATGGTTGCGACCATTGCCATCGCATCGGTCTCGAAACGCGCAAACAGGGCAAGGACCAGCAATTCCTTAGTACGGAAATGGTAATAGAGATTGCCCTCGTTGATCTTCACCGCTTCGGCAATCTCCGCCGTCGTCACGCGGTCTGGCCCCCGCCCGTTGAAGAGAGCGAGAGCGACGTCCAAAATCCTGTCGCGCGTGGAAGATCGAGCGCGCGCCGGTCGTTTCGCATCATTGCTCATTATCGAAATTGCATCCCGCTATTGAAATTTAAGGTGTGCACCTTAAATTACCCAAAATAAGGTACACACCTTAACAGCAAGTTGTCATTGTTCAACGGGCATAAAGGACCTGCAGATGACCGACACCGGCCTTCGCACCCCGTCCACCGATATGATCGGGACGCAACCCGTATCGAAACTCGCCACGGCGCGTCTCGCCCTTTCCCTTATCCGCAATCCGTTGAAGGCATTGCCGCCGGAGATTTTCAGCGAACCGGCGGTCTTTACCCGCCTCGGCGGTATCCTGCGGGTTCACCTGGCCGATCCCGCGCTGATCCACGAAGCTCTGGTGAAGAATGCCGCTCTGCTCGGCAAGGGTGAGGATGTACGCCGAGCACTTGGGCCTGCCCTTGGCCAGGGCCTTCTGACAGCCGATGGCGATCACTGGAAATGGCAAAGGCAATCCGTCGCCGCCGCCTTCCGCCATGAAAAGCTGCTGGAGTTGCTGCCCGTCATGATCGAGACGGCACGGCGCACGGAAACGCGCTGGCGCTCGCCTTCCATCGGCGACATCGATATCGGCCATGAAATGATGCGGACCACCTTCGACATCATCGTCGAAACCATGATGTCCGGCGGACATGGCATCGATATCGGCCGCGTGGAGCAGAGCATTACCGATTATCTGAAGCCGACCGGTTGGACCTTCGCGCTCGCCATGCTGGGTGCGCCGGAATGGTTGCCGCATCCGGGCCGGCGCAAGGCGCGCACCGCGGTCGATTATCTGCGTACCAGCCTTGCGACCGTGATTGCCGGACGAAGGCGGAACCCCTCCGACAGGGCCGATCTCGTCTCGATGCTGCTGGAAGCCAGGGACCCGGAAACGGGCCGCATGATGAACGACAGGGAAATCATCGACAATCTGCTGACTTTCATTACCGCCGGCCATGAAACGACCGCGCTCGGCCTTGCCTGGACATTTCACCTCCTGTCGCAAAACCGCGAGGTGGAACGAAAAATCGTCGAGGAAATCGAAACCGTCACCGCCGGCAAGCCGGTCATGGCGGAACATATCGCCAGCCTCGGCTACATCAGACAGGTGTTTTCTGAAGCGATGCGGCTTTACCCGCCTGCCCCTGTCATCACGCGCACCGCGTTGCAGGACTTCAGGCTCGGCGAACACGATATTCCGGCCGGAACCGTTCTTTATGTGCCGATCTATGCCGTGCACCGGCACACTGCGTTGTGGGAAGAGCCTGAACGCTTCGACCCGTCACGCTTCGAACCCGAAAAGGTGAAGGCGCGTCATCGTTACGCCTACATGCCCTTTGGCGCCGGGCCGCGCGTCTGCATCGGCAATGCTTTCGCGATGATGGAGGCCGTGGCGATCCTTGCTGTTCTGCTCCAGACGATGCACCTGGAAAACCGGACCACGGCATCGGCAGAGCCGCTGATGCGGGTGACATTGCGACCGCAGGAGCCGCTGATGATGCAGATCACCCAGCGTCAAAACAAATCGCCCGCGGTGTAAACACCACGGGCGACTGTTTTATTGAATGCGAAAACCCATCCATCACCGAATGGTGACGATCAGAGATCGACGTCCAGGATCGCCATGGAGAAGTTGTACGAGCGGTCGCCGTCTTCGTCATCGATATAGACGACGCCGAGAAACTCTTCGCCCATATACACTTCGGCGGAATCATCCTTGCGCGGACGCGCCTTGACGATCATCTTCTCGTTGAAGGTGCGCTTGAAATAGGCGTCGAGTTTTTTGATTTCGTCGGCTTTCACCACTATTCTCCTGTGCGGTTCGCGTTGGGCCGCTTTTGGCATGGGACAAAGGCGAAAGTAAAGTGAAAGCGGCACATCGCCCATGTCTTTCCCATGGACGAGTGCAATATTCACGGCCTCTCAGATATCGGCTCCGATAAGCTGATCCATCAGACGCGAGGGTTCGGAACACCCTGCTTCTCCCACCACCCGCGCCGGCACACCGGCAACCGTGGTCTTGGGCGGAACGGGTTTCAGCACCACGGAACCGGCGGCAATACGCGAGCAGCTGCCGATCTCGATATTGCCGAGAATTTTCGCGCCAGCCCCGATCATCACGCCATTGGCGATCTTCGGGTGGCGGTCCGCGCCTTCCTTGCCGGTGCCGCCGAGCGTCACACCGTGGAGAATGGAGACGTTGTCGCCGATGACAGCCGTCTCGCCGACCACCAGCCCAGTGGCATGATCAAGGAAGATGCCCTTGCCAATGCGCGCGGCCGGATTGATATCCGTCTGGAAGATGCTCGATGAGCGGCTCTGCAGATAAAGCGCCAGATCCTTGCGGCCCTTTTGCAGCAGCCAATGGGCGAGCCTGTGGGTCTGGATCGCCTGGAACCCCTTGAAATAAAGCAGCGGCTCCATGAAGCGCGTGCAGGCGGGATCGCGGTCGTAGACGGCCTGGATATCGACGCGCAGCACGCTTCCCCATTCCGGCCAGTCCTCCAGCATGTCCTGGAACGTCTGGCGCAGAAGCACGGCCTGGATGTCGGGATGATCGAGGAGTTCGCAGATACGGTAGATCACACAGTCTTCGAGAGACCGGTGATTGAGGATCGTCGAATAGAGAAAGGCTGACAGCAGCGGGTCCTGCGCCGCAGCGCTTCGGGCCTCGTTCAGCAGGCTGCCCCAGATCGGATCGACGATCGCCAGCTGTTCAGGCTGACGGGCCTCTATACGTGCGACCATGAATGGTCTCCTCGTTTGCAGTGGTCATTCTTTATACAAAAAAAGACGCGCATTAGAAATGGGATTCGAACGACGACTTTAAAGACGGCAATGCTTCAGTTTTTCTTCATGCAGCATGAAAAACCGTTTCTTGCCATCAGGCTCAGACAGAGCGGTAAAACTCCAGCACCGCTGCCTTGAACACCCGGTCGCCAACGGCCAGCATATGGTCGCGGCCGGGAATGTCGATTGCCCGCGCATGCGGCATGATCGCAGCAAGCTCCGCACCCGATCCGGCGATGTCGTCCTTCGTTCCAACCGCGATCAGCGTCGGCGCATCGATCTTTTCGACCTGTTCGCGGGTCACGAGAACCCGCGATGTCTCGATACAGGCGGCGAGCGCCAGCCGGTCGCTCTTCGTCTGGTCGGCAAAGGCGCGGAACATGCGGCCGCGCTCATGGGTGACGACGTCGAGCGAAGGGGCAAGCAGCGCCTCGGCGATCGGATCCCAGTCGCCCACGCCTTCCACCATACCGATGCCGAGCCCGCCGAAGACCAGCGAACGCACGCGCTCGGGATGGGCCATGGCCAGAAAGGCGGAAATCCGCGCGCCCATGGAATAGCCCATCACATGCGCTTCCGCGATGCCGAGATGATTGAGCAGCGCCACCGCGTCTTCCGCCATGACCGAGGGATAATAGGCTTCGGAATCATGCGGCTTGTCGCTTGCGCCATGGCCGCGATTGTCGATGGCGACCACCCGGTAACCCGCCTCGCCCAGCGTCTTCACCCAGCCGGGATGCACCCAGTTGACATTGGCGCTGGAGGCAAAGCCATGGATCAGCAAAACCGGATCACCCGCCGGATCACCCTCGTCGAAATAGGCAAGGCGAAGGCCGTCATGGGAAAAATCAGAAAATTGCGGCGTGTTGAGATTCATCAAGGACATCCTTTTTGCCGGACCATATGGCAGGAAAGCGCAAGATTGAACATGTTTTGCTGACGATTTTTATGGAGATGCAATGCGTTTGAGGCTACATATCCGCAACGACGAGCCGATGCGAGAAGACGGATTGCGGCTCGATAACGATATTGCATTTGGAGACGAACATGGCCGGGCATTCCATTCCCCACTTCCAGAACGATGGCGGACACAGCGTGATCGAGATCGGCGTCAAGGAATTCATGTGCACCGGCGCTTCCGTGCCCTTCGATCATCCGCATATCTTCATCGATATGGGCGACGACAATGAGAAGGTCTGTTCCTACTGCTCCACCCTTTACCGTTACAATCCGTCGCTGAAGGCCGAGCAGACCAATCCTCCGGGCTGCGTCTTCCATGTGAAGGCCGCCTGACCTTCCACTCTTCCTGATCGGGGCGCATCATGCCCATAAAATCCGTAGCCATTGTCGGTGCCGGCATTGCCGGTCTCACCGCTGCCCTTGCTTTTGCCCGGCACGGTATCGACTGTGACATCATCGAACAGGCCGGCGAACTGGCGGAAGTCGGCGCCGGCCTGCAGCTTTCCCCCAATGCCGCCCGCATTCTGGCGACGCTAGGCGTCCTGCCTGACATCGAGGCGCGCTGGACCGAACCGGTCACCGTCGATCTCGCCTCGGGAAAATCACTGGCCACGCTGCTCTCCCTGCCGATGGGCGCGGTCGCCCGCAGCCGCTGGGGCGCACCCTATGGCGTGCTGCATCGCTCGACGCTGCAAAACGCGCTTCTCCAGGCGGTGACACGCAATCCGCTCTGCCGGCTGCATCTCGGCAAACGCATCGAAAACGCGACGGTGGATGTCATTGCCGCAACCACCTTTCGCGATCACGATCTGATCGTGGGCGCGGATGGCGTCTGGTCGGCGGCCCGTTTCGCGGTGCCGGCAGCACCCACCGCCACCTTCTCCGGCAATGTCGCCTGGCGCTTCACCGTTGCCGCAGATCAGGTGCCATCCGCCTTCAACAAAACCGCCGTCACGGCCTATCTCGGCTCCCGTGGCCATATCGTTGCTTATCCGCTGAAGGAAGTCGGCGGCTTCAACATCGTCGCCATCGCGCTCGGGGCCGATCCCGGCGCGACATGGCGCGCGGAATCGAGCGGGCGGCAGAAAACCCTGTTGCTGGAACAATTTCGCGGTTTCAGCCCTGACATCGTCAGATTGCTCGATTCGTCTGAAAATCCGACCTTCTGGCCGCTCTATCAGGCTGGCCCCGGCCGCTGGCACAATGGCCGCGATACGGTGCTGATCGGCGATGCGGCGCACGCCATGATGCCTTTCGCCGCCCAGGGCGCGGCCATGGCAATAGAGGATGCGTTCGAACTTGCGGGAGCGATGGCAGGCAACAGCGCCGAAAAGCCCGTGCCGCAGGCCCTCGCCGCCTTCGAGGCGCTGCGCCTGCCGCGCATAGAAAAGGCCCGCAAGCGGGCCTCTCTCAATCGTTTTGCCTATCATGCAAGAGGCCCGGTGCGTATTGCCCGGGACCTGGTGTTTTCCACCCGTCCCCCGGAAGCCTTCCTGAAGGACTTCGACTGGCTCTACGGCTATCGGGCAAAAGGCTGAGGGCTGCACTCAGACCCCAGCCGCGGCTGCGAAACCGGCCTCGAGGTCCTTCTTGAGATCGGCGACATCCTCAAGCCCGATCTGCAGGCGGATAACCGGTCCTTGCGACGGGCCTTTCGCAATTGTCCTGTCGGCAAGCGATACCAATACGGCAAGCGATTCGTATCCGCCCCATGAATATCCAAGTCCGAAGAAGGTCAGAGCATTAAGGAAAGCTGCCGCCGCCTTCTTGTATTTGCCTTCCTCGGCCTTCAGCACGAAGGAAAATACGCCGCTCGCGCCTTTGAAGTCGCGCTTCCACAACTCATGTGTCGGAAAGCTCGGCAAAGCCGGATGCAGAACGCTCACCACATCGCTGCGGCTTTCCAGCCAGCTGGCGATATCGAGCGCGCTTTTCTGGTGGTGCGCCAACCGGATGCCCATGGTGCGCATGCCGCGCAGGATCTGGTAGGCATCGTCAGAGGTGACGCAGATGCCGAGATTGGTGTTGGCCTGATAAAGCGCCTTCCAGTGCTTCTCATTGGCCGAAACGAAGCCCATCAGAACATCGGAGTGGCCCGAAGGATATTTGGTGGCGGCATGAATGGAGACATCGACGCCAAAATCGAGCGGCTTGAAATAAAGCGGCGTCGCCCAGGTATTGTCCATCGTCACCACGCAATCATGTCGGTGAGCGATGTCCGTGATCAGCCGGACATCCTGAATCTCGAGTGTGTTGGAACCCGGCGCTTCCAGATGCACCAGCGTCGTATTCCGCCGGATGAGAGCCTCGATGCCGGCTCCGATTGCGGGATCGTAATACTCCACCTCTACGCCCAGCTTCTTCAGCATGGTGTTGCAGAAGCGACGCGTGGGGCCATAAACCGAATCGACGACCAGCGCATGATCGCCCGCACTCAGATACGCAAGGAAAGGCACCGTGATCGCCGCAAGGCCCGACGGAACGAGAATGGTTCCGAAAGAACCTTCCAGTTCGTTGACCAGATTGCACAAGGCGTCCGTCGTCGGGGTGCCGTGGGTGCCATAGGTGTATTTCTGGTTTTCCGTCGAAAGCGTCTCCGCATCTGGGAAAAGTACGGTCGAGCCACGCACGATGGGCGGGTTGACGAAACCGAAACAGTCCGCGGGATCATTGCCGCCATGGGTCAGGCGTGTATTCACACCTGCGGCGGAAAGCAGGTCATTTGTCTTGGTCATTTCAGATCAGCTTTCGAAGGAACATTGACGGGTGCGACAATGCTAAGAGCACACCGCAAGGTCAAGTCCCGCAACGAGCCCCGCGGCAGGCCAATTGATCCACCTTGATGCAGCATACAAGAAGTATACAAAATTCGGGCAAGTGCATTTTCTCGCAAAAATATGCTTATATTTTCACCCTTTGCACACTTCACGACCAAAATTTGGAAAATTCCGTTTTATAGGCACAATTATTGCCCGCACATCTTGACCCTTTCGAAGATTCGAATCTTATAAAGAAGGCAGATCGAAAAGATCTGGCTGAAGGGGGAGCTGGGGTAAAACAAAAGATGCCGGTCCCCTTCCATTGACGATAACAAACAAAGGTTGGGAAAAATGAAAAAGGCAATTCTGTCAGCCGTCATCGGCGCAGCAGTTTTGGGAGGAGCCTCGGTCGCTTCGGCTGCGACGCTTCAGGATGTGAAGGGCAAAGGTTTCGTCACCTGCGGCGTCAGCGCTGGCATTCCGGGATTTTCCAATCCCGATGACAAGGGCGAATGGTCCGGCATCGACGTCGACTATTGCCGTGGTATTGCCAGTGCGGTTTTCGGCGATCCTTCCAAGGCCAAGTTCGTCGCTCTTTCGAGCAAGGACCGTTTTCCGGCTCTCCAGTCCGGCGAAGTCGATGTTCTGACGCGTAACACCACCTGGACGATCAGCCGCGACACCTCGCTCGGCTTCAACTTCCGCACCGTCAACTATTATGACGGCCAGGGCTTCATCGCCAAAAAGGGCCTCAACGTAAAGTCCGCCCTTGAGCTTTCCGGCGCCGCTGTCTGCGTTCAGACCGGCACGACCACCGAGCTCAATCTCGCCGACTACTTCAAGACCAACAATCTGCAGTACAACCCGGTCGTTTTCGAAAAGGAAGCCGACGCAACGTCTGCCTACGATTCCGGCCGTTGCGACGTCTACACCACCGACCAGTCCGGTCTTTACGCCATCCGCCTGAAGCTGAAGAACCCGGACGACAACATCGTTCTGCCTGAAGTGATCTCCAAGGAGCCGCTTGGCCCAGCCGTTCGCCAGGGTGACGACCAGTGGTTCGACATCGTGACCTGGGTTCACTATGCGATGGTCAACGCCGAAGAACTTGGCATCACCTCCAAGAACGTCGATGAACAGAAGACCAGCGCCAACCCGGACGTAAAGCGTCTTCTCGGCACGGAAGAAGGCACGAAGATCGGCACCGATCTCGGCGTCGGCAATGACTGGGCCTACAACATCGTCAAGCTGGTGGGCAACTACGGTGAAGTCTTCGACCGCAACGTCGGTGCAGGCTCTCCGCTGAAGATCGAGCGTGGCCAGAACGCGCTGTGGACGAAGGGCGGCCTGCAATACGCACCGCCGGTCCGTTGATCGGCCCCTTCATCGGCTAGATCATGACAGGAGGCTGGGCAACACCCGGCCTCCATTTGAAATTACATAAATAAGCTCGCAAAGAGCACATAAAAGGGAAAGTCGCCTATGGCAGGCAACGCGGTCAGTTCGCAACGATCGCGCGCGCAAAGCGCGTCGTCACTTATCTATGATCCACGCATACGCGGTATTTTCTATCAGGTCCTGACAGTTGTCATCCTGACCGCCTTCGTCTGGGTCATCGTGACGAATACGATCACCAATCTTCAACGGGCAAATATTTCATCCGGCTTCGGCTTCCTCAATGGAAGAGCCGGTTTCGACATCGGCCAGTCGCTGATCGCTTATACCAGCGACGCGACCTATGGCCGGGCATTGCTCGTTGGCATTCTCAACACGATCCAGGTTGCCTTTTTCGGCATCATCGCCGCCTCGATCATTGGTTTCATCGTCGGTATCGCCCGGCTGTCCAACAACTGGCTGATCTCGAAGCTCGCGCAGGCCTATGTGGAAATCTTCCGCAACATCCCGCCGCTGCTCGTCATCTTCTTCTGGTACAAGGGCGTCATTTCGGTTCTGCCGCAGGCGCGCGACTCGCTGGAGCTGCCGCTTGGAAGCTACCTCAACAATCGCGGTTTCTTCTTTCCCAAGCCCCTCTGGGGCGAAGGCACCTGGCTGATACCGCTCGCCTTTCTGGTCGCAATCGTCATCATCTTCTTCGTCTATCGTTGGGCGAAAGCGAGACAGGAAAAAACCGGTCAGCAATTCCGCACCGGCATCACAGCCACACTTCTCATCATTGGACTCCCTGCCGCGACATTTCTGGCACTCGGTTCACCGCTGACATTTGACTTCCCGATTGCCGGGCGGTTCAACCTTTCGGGCGGCGCAGTCGTTGCACCTGAATTCATGTCGCTGTTTCTGGCGCTTTCTTTCTACACCGCCTCCTTCATCGCCGAGATCGTTCGCGGCGGTATCAAGGCCGTGGCGAAGGGCCAGACGGAGGCTGCGGAAGCGCTCGGACTTCGCTCCAGCACGACAACGCGTCTGATCATCGTTCCGCAGGCGATGCGCATCATCATTCCGCCGCTGACAAGCCAGTATCTCAACCTGACCAAAAATTCCTCGCTTGCGGTCGCTGTCGGTTTTGCCGACATCGTCTCGGTCGGCGGCACGATCCTGAACCAAACGGGTCAGGCAGTCGAAGTCGTCGCTGTCTGGCTGGTTCTCTATCTTTCGCTGTCCCTGCTCACGGCCGTGGTCATGAACTGGCTCAATGCGAAAATGGCACTGGTGGAGCGATAATCGATGACAATAAGCAATCACGCTTTCGTGCGACAGACCATCGAGGATGCCAGACCCGCGCCTTCGAGCGCGGTGGGCTTCGGCCATTGGCTGCGCACCAAACTCTTCGCCACGCCGAAAGACACCGTTCTGACGGTTCTCGCCATCGCCTTATTGGCCTATCTTCTGCCTCCGCTTTTCAAGTGGTTGTTCGTAGATGCGGTGTGGACCGGTACAGATCGCTTCGCCTGCCTGACATCCTCTCAGGGTGGTGCATTGCCAGATGGCGAGGCCGGAGCATGCTGGGCCTTCGTCTCGGCGAAATTCGGTCAGATCATGTTCGGTCGCTATCCGATCGATGAGCGCTGGCGCCCCATCCTCGTGATGGTGACCTTCGCCATCCTGCTGATACCGATGCTCATCCCCAAAGCACCGTTCAAGCGACTGAACGCGCTGGTGCTTTTCATCATCCTGCCCTTTATTGCGTTTTTCCTGCTCATCGGCGGCGTCTTTGGCCTGCCGAAAGTGGAAACGCAGCTCTGGGGCGGCCTGATGATCACCCTGATCCTGTCCTTCTTCGGGATCACGGTCTCCCTGCCCTTCGGCATTCTCCTGGCACTCGGCCGGCGGTCGAACCTGCCTGTCATCAAGATGCTCTGCGTACTCTTCATCGAAGTTATCAGAGGCATTCCTCTGATCACCGTGCTGTTCTTCGCCAGCATCATGCTGCCGCTGTTCCTGCCCGACGGGTGGACCTTCGACAAGTTCCTGCGCGCGCTTGTCGGTGTGTCGCTCTTCTCGTCCGCCTATATGGCGGAGGTGATCCGCGGCGGTCTGCAGGCCATTCCGAAAGGACAATATGAAGGTGCTGACTCACTCGGCCTGAACTACTGGCAGAAAACGAGACTGATCGTGCTGCCGCAAGCGCTGAAGCTCGTCATTCCGGGCATCGTCAACACCTTCATCGGGCTCTTCAAGGACACATCGCTGGTCTCGATCATCGGCATGTTCGACCTGCTCGGTATTGTCACACTCAACCAAGCGGATGCGAACTGGGCGACGCCTGTCACGGCAATGACTGGCTATATTTTCGCAGGTTTCGTATTCTGGATATTCTGCTTCGGCATGTCGCGTTATTCGCTGTTCATGGAACGGCACCTCGACACCGGACATAAACGATAAGGGACGCTCAAATGGCAGAAACCCAAGCAAAAAAACTGGCCGTCTCGACAACGGACGTGGCAATCGAACTCACCGGCATGAACAAGTGGTATGGTGACTTCCACGTATTGCGTGACATCAACCTCAAGGTCATGAAGGGCGAGCGCATCGTCATCGCCGGTCCTTCCGGGTCGGGTAAGTCGACCATGATCCGCTGCATCAACCGGCTGGAAGAACACCAGTCTGGTTCGATCCAGGTCGATGGCATCGAGCTTACCAACGATCTTAAAAAGATCGATGAAGTCCGTCGTGAAGTCGGCATGGTGTTCCAGCACTTCAACCTCTTCCCGCATCTGACGATCCTCGAAAACTGCACGCTGGCGCCGATCTGGGTTCGCAAGATGCCCAAGAAGGAAGCCGAAGAAGTGGCGATGCACTATCTGAAGCGCGTCAAAATCCCCGAGCAGGCCCATAAATACCCCGGCCAGCTCTCCGGCGGCCAGCAGCAGCGCGTGGCGATTGCCCGTTCGCTTTGCATGAAACCGAAGATCATGCTGTTCGACGAACCAACCTCGGCGCTCGACCCGGAAATGGTCAAGGAAGTGCTCGACACCATGGTCAGCCTTGCCGAAGACGGCATGACCATGCTGTGCGTGACCCACGAAATGGGCTTCGCCCGCCAGGTCGCAAACCGCGTCATCTTCATGGACCAGGGCCAGATCGTCGAACAGAATTCGCCGGCCGAATTCTTCGACAATCCGCAACACGAGCGCACACGTCTGTTCCTCAGCCAGATTCTGCATTGATCATTGAACAGGCGTCCGGAGCGGACGTTTTTCAAATTGCGAACCCAAAAACGGGACCTCACGGTCCCGTTTCTTTTTTGAGACTGAAACGGAGAACCGCAAGTGAAACCGGAGCCTCTTTATTATTTTATTCTCAATCCAGGCAGCAATAATTGAACTTCTAATTGGTCAGCCTGATATATTTGCGGCGATAATTTGATCGCGGCCTTGGACATATTTGCGATGGATAGTTTGCTTGTATTTCTGGGAGACATATTAAGCGGCTTGATATCCGGCAGTCCCTCGAAGTCAAACTTTGTACGGTGGATGGCATACGCAATCAATGCGATCATACTAATACTTTCGG
Organism: Agrobacterium tumefaciens; assembly: GCF_005221325.1. NCBI lineage: Bacteria > Pseudomonadati > Pseudomonadota > Alphaproteobacteria > Hyphomicrobiales > Rhizobiaceae > Agrobacterium > Agrobacterium tumefaciens. The sequence goes on from NZ_CP039888.1 coordinate 1,345,096, forward strand.
GCCTGCTGATATATGGAAAATACCTGACTTGATTTTTGCTGACTGCCCCCATTGAGGAACACACATGTTTCGCAAGTAGTTGCAGTCGAGCCCTATCGCTCAAGCAAAACAGCACTTCCCCAACCATTTAACCATTTGTTACGAAACAAGAATCCTTGTTTCTCAGGGCTTCTGGCGGTCCATGTCATTTTTTTGTCAAATCATGCATTTTTCCGCTTGCAGACCTTCGGGAGCCTGACTATAAGGGCGCCACACCACAAGCGCACGCGCCCTTCGTCTATCGGTTAGGACGTCAGATTTTCATTCTGAAAAGAGGGGTTCGACTCCCCTAGGGCGTGCCACTTGCTTTCGTGTTGTCCCCCTTTTGAAAATCAGAATCCGCATTCAACGTCGCGAATTTCTCGCGCGTCATCCTTGCTGTGGAACAGATTCCCGCCCGGCACGTTAGAATGGCGTCCCCCCGATGGAAGGCAAGCCGGGTGGAGCGCCATAGGCCAGATCAACCGGCTTGCCTTTCCCCTCACCTCCACACAGCGTCCCTTCGTCCCGGATTGTAGCTTGACGCCAGCTAAGGGTTGGAAAGCCGTTTCCCCGCTATCTTATGAGTGACGAGCGCATTGCCGACGCACCGCGATAGGGACGAAATTTCAAGGCCTTGGCCAGATCCGCCGCAGTTTTCCACAGCCCTTTCAGCGTCCATAAAAAAACTCGTCTCGAAGCGAGAAAAATCAATTTTTCCGCTTGCAGACCTTCGGGAGCCTGACTATAAGGGCGCCACACCACAAGCGCACGCGCCCTTCGTCTATCGGTTAGGACGTCAGATTTTCATTCTGAAAAGAGGGGTTCGACTCCCCTAGGGCGTGCCACTTGCTTCTCCCAGAAATCAATCATCTGCACGAAAATCTTCACGCATCGCGTAAAGTCGTCGCCGCACATTTGCTCTGCCCGTCCGAGGATTGTTTCCATAACATTCAGGATTGTTTGGCAGCCCCGTCAGGGCGCAAAAGCCGCATCCAGCACACGTAGTTGAACACGTCTTTGGCCCTGCCAGAGATCGGCGCCCACGGTGCCTGCAACGTGGATGTTCCTGCCGCGCGCATTCAGCAGCATCTGCCCCAGGGGCGCTTCTGCAGCGCGGAAGGCGATACCGTCCAGCCTCGATCCGTCCATGGCCTCCAGCGTGATCTTGACGTGCGCTGTGCCCACAAGCCGCACATCACGCAGGCGGTGCGCCGGCACGGCAAAGATCGGCTGCGAATGGCCTGACCCATAAGGACCGGCCTGCTCCAGCTGATCGACAAGCTGCAATGTCGCGCCAGACGCGCCGATCGCGCCATCGATTTTCAGCACGCTGCTTTCCACCAGCTCGTTCACCGTCTTTGCGGCCGCTTCTTCGAAGAAAGTCCTGAGCTTGCCGAGATTGGCGCGCTCCACCGTCAGGCCGGCCGCCATGGCATGGCCGCCGCCCTTGACCAGCAATCCCGTTTCCACGGCGGCGCGCACCATGCGGCCCATATCGAAGCCGTTGATCGAGCGGCCGGAGCCGGTGCCCTTGCCGGAGGGATCAAAGGCAATGGCAAAGGCCGGACGGCGGAAACGGTCCTTCAGGCGCGAGGCCAGCAGGCCAACAATGCCGGGGTGCCAGTTCTCGCGGGCGGTGACGATGACGCCCGCACCGGAGCCGTCGCCATATTCGAACAGCGCCTCGGCTTCCGCCTCCGCCAGCATCGCCGCTTCCATGGCCTGCCGCTCGCGGTTCAGCTCATCCAGCCGCTCGGCAATCACCTCGGCCTGCGAAGAATCATCGATGGTCAACAAACGACTGCCGAGGGCTGCATCGCCGATACGACCGCCCGCATTGATGCGCGGCCCGATCAGAAAACCGAAATGATAGGGGGTGACAGGCCCGCCGAGCCCCGCCTTCTTGAACAGCGCCGCAAGCCCCGCATTGTTCATGTGCCGCGCGGCAATCAGCCCCTTCACCACATAAGCGCGGTTCAGCCCCTTCAGCGGCACCACATCGCAGACCGTTGCAAGCGCGACGATATCAAGCAGCGACAATAGATCGAGCGTGAAGGCCTGTCGGTTACGTCTGTCCTTCAGCAGCCGCAAGGTGGCCACCAGCACGAGGAACACCACGCCGGCGGCGCAGAGATGCCCCTGCCCCGAAAGATCGTCCTCCCGGTTGGGATTGACCAGCGCCACGGCCGGCGGCAGTTCCGTGCCGACCTGATGGTGATCGATCACCACCACATCCGTTCCGGCGTCCTTCGCGGCCTGAAGCGATTCATGGCTGGTGGAGCCGCAATCGACCGTCACGATCAGCGTCGCGCCATTGGCGGCAAGCTGCTGCATCGCCGCCGGGTTCGGCCCGTAGCCCTCGAAAATGCGATCGGGAATATAGATTTCCGGCGTCAGCCCGAAATGCGCGAGAAAGCGATACATCAACGCCGAAGAGGCAGCGCCGTCGACATCGTAATCACCGAAGATCGCCACCTTCTCGCCGGTCTCGATGGCGCGCACCAGCCGCTCGGCGGCCTTTTCGCAATCGGTCAGCATATGCGGATCGGGCATCAGGGAACGGATGGTCGGATCGAGGAACGCCAGAGCGTCATCGACCCCTACGCCGCGCCCGGCAAGCACCCGCGCGATCAATTCGGGAATGGCGTGAACCTGGGACATCGCCAGCGCGCGGTTTTGCCCGGCCTGATCCAGCCGCGACACCCACCGTTGTTCTGTCGCCGACCGCTCCACGCTTAAAAACGCGCGGGCCACGGTATCGGCCGGCTCCAACATTGCCATCCTGTCCCTTCATCCTGTCATGCGCGTTCCGCGCCTTGGTTAGAACGGGCTAAATGGCGAAGGCGCGTTTTTCAAGCAAAAACGCGCCTTGATGGATTCACACCGAAAAAATTGAGAAAAACGGGCTGACGATCGAGACAGCGCCGACCAGCAGCAACAGCGAGAAGACGGCGAGCGAACACCAGTTGCGCTCATGCTCGGCCATGTCGAATTCCATGCTGCGAATGTTGTCATTGGCATTGTGCGGCCGCGCCCGATGATGGGCGGCCAGAACGCCTGCGTGCTTATTGTCCTTGAACAGGATGATCGATGTCACGGCCACGCCTCCCTCGCTTGGTGAACAGGATTAACCATAGTGCCGAATCGCCTTGTTTTCCAGCGTTTCCGATGCCTTCCCCTCAAATTTTATGGCCGGCATGAAACCGGCGCGATGCAGAGGGCCACGCAACAAAAAACCGCGCCTCCTTTTGGAAGCGCGGCCCTCGATGTCATGAAAATAACAAACCGTTTCAGGTACGCTCGATGCGGATGACCTGCGGCTCGCTGACGAGATATTTCTCGTTCTTTATCGCCTTCACCGCCTTGCGGATCGCATCCTCCATCGTCGCATGGGTGACGAGGATGATTGTCTGCGGCGCGCCTTCTACATGCACGCGCTGGCGCTGCACGATGGATTCCAGCGAGATGTTATTGTCAGCCATGCGGGTGGCGATCGAGGCGAAGACACCAGCCTGATCCTTCACCGTCAGACGGATGAAATAACCGCCCTCATGGCTCTTCATCTTGGCGCGGCGGTACTCCGTCAGCGACTTGGCCGGACGGCCGAGCACAGGCACCTGCTGGGCGCCCGGACGGCTCTTGGCGATATCGGCGATATCACCAAGCACGGCAGATGCCGTGGCGTTGCCGCCTGCACCCGGGCCGACCATCAGCAATTCGCCGAGAATGTCGGATTCGATCGCCACCGCATTGGTCACGCCATCCACCTGGGCGATGACGGAATCGAGCGGCACCATGGTCGGATGCACGCGCTGTTCGATACCGGAGTCCGTCACCTGCGCCACACCGAGAAGCTTGATGCGGTAACCAAGCTCGGCGGCTGCCTGAATATCCTCGATGGAGATATTGGTGATGCCTTCGAGATAGATGTCGTCGGCAGCGATCTTGTTGCCGAAGGCAAGCGTGGTGAGGATCGAGAGCTTGTGCGCGGTGTCATTGCCTTCGATATCGAAGGCCGGATCCGCTTCGGCATAACCGAGCCGCTGCGCTTCCTTCAGGCACGCCTCGAAGGACAGGCCTTCCTTCTCCATCTTGGTGAGGATGTAGTTGCAGGTGCCGTTCATGATGCCATAGATGCGCGACACATGGTTGCCGGTCAAGGATTCACGCAGCGCCTTGATGACCGGGATACCGCCAGCCACCGCCGCCTCGAAATTGAGAAGCGCGCCCTTGTCTTCGGCAATCGTCGCCAGTTCGACGCCATGCTTGGCAAGCAGCGCCTTGTTGGCTGTCACCACATGGAGACCGCGCGACAGCGCTGCCCGCACCGCATTTTCCGCCTGACCGGAAGCGCCGCCGACCAGTTCGACGAACACGTCAATATCGGCTTCGCTCGCCATCTGCTCCGGCGTGTCGAACCAGGTAATACCCTTGAGATCAATGCCGCGGTCGCGCGAACGATCGCGCGCGCTCACCGCAATAATCTCAATCGCGCGTCCGCAGGTAATCGCAAGTTCGTTGCTTCTCTGCTGGAGGATGCGCACGAGCGAAGCGCCGACAGTGCCGAGCCCCGCTATGCCGATTCTCAATGAATCTGCCATGGGTATGTTCCTGATTTGCTGATGATGGTGGCGGCCGAGGCCCGGCCGCCTTCGGTTGCCCTTATCTGTGGGCGTTAAGCGAAACGACATTGTGCATCGTTTCGTCTGCGCTCGACAGGAAACGCTTCAGATTGCGCGCTGCCTGACGAATTCGATGCTCGTTCTCCACGAGCGCGAGACGGACGTAATCATCGCCCATCTCACCAAAGCCGATGCCGGGAGCAACGGCGATATCAGCCTTCTCGACCAGAAGTTTGGAAAACTCCAGACTACCGAGATGGCGGAACTTTTCCGGGATCTTCGCCCAGGCGAACATCGTCGCAGCCGGTGGCGGAACCTCGAAGCCGGCCTTGCCGAACGTATCGACCATGACGTCGCGGCGGCGGCGATAGACATTGCGCACTTCCGCGATGTCGGAGCCGTCACCATTCAGTGCGTGCGTCGCGGCAACCTGGATCGGCGTGAAGGCGCCGTAATCGAGATAGGACTTCACGCGGGTCAGCGCCGCGATCAGCCGCTCATTGCCGACGGCAAAGCCCATGCGCCAGCCGGGCATGGAAAAGGTTTTCGACATGGAGGTGAACTCCACCGCAACGTCGATTGCGCCGGGAACTTCCAGAACCGAAGGCGGCGGATTGTTGTCGTCGAAATAGATTTCCGAATAGGCAAGGTCGGACAACACGATGAGCTCGTGCTTCTTCGCAAATGCGATCACATCCTTGTAGAAATCGAGCGAAGCCACATGCGCCGTCGGGTTCGACGGATAGTTGATGATCAGCGCCAGCGGTTTCGGAATGGAGTGGCGCACTGCCCGTTCCAGCGGTCCGAAGAAGCTGTCGTCAGGCTCCACATTCATCGAGCGGATAACGCCGCCCGCCATCAGAAAGCCGAAAGCATGGATCGGATAGGTCGGGTTCGGGCAGAGGATCACGTCACCAGGTGCTGTGATAGCCTGCGCCATATTGGCGAAGCCTTCCTTGGAGCCGAGCGTGGCGACGACCTGGGTATCGGGGTTCAGCTTCACGCCGAAACGGCGGGCATAATAGGCGGCCTGCGCGCGGCGGAGACCGGGAATGCCCTTGGACGAGGAATAACGATGGGTGCGCGGGTCCTGAACGACTTCGCAAAGCTTGTCGACGATCGCCTTCGGGGTCGGAAGGTCGGGATTGCCCATGCCGAGATCGATGATATCGGCCCCGGCCGCTCGCGCGCTCGCTTTCAAACGGTTGACCTGTTCGAAGACGTATTGCGGCAGACGCCGGACCTTGTGAAACTCTTCCATCACTTTCCTCATGGGAATGGACCGGTACTGCCGGCCCATAACGAAGGTTCGTTTTTTGTTTTTAAACGCCGCCGACACGAACCGACCCGGCAGGCGTTATTCATTGTAGCGCAAAGCACGCGAAAACCTACAAGGCTTTTCTCAGGCCCACGCGGCATCACGATCATCCGCCCGTGCCTCTGGCACAGCCTTTTCAGCCCCTTTGGCAAGGCGGATCACGCAACGGGATCAAGGAACCTGCATAACGCCAGATTCTGGGAAAATGCAAGGCAAGCCATGCTCAAGAACGGCCATTCCTGTCGTTCAGCCACGCTCGCCCTTCACAATTGCCGCGCGGATGACCGAAAGCACGCGCTCCGGCTTGATATCCGTGCAGATGAGCTGGCTCGGATGCCCGTCCCAATCACCCGGCGGAAAGGCGCGACCGTCCGGCTTCTGAATGGTCTGACCATCGGCAAGACCGCCGCAGACGACGCGCACGGGGCCGCTGCGGGTTGTAAACAGCTCAGGCGCCACGAGATAAACGCAGGCGCAGCTGTCATGCACCACCATGCCGTCGCCGGTGCGGGTCTTGTAGAAATCGATGTAGAATTGCGACAGGTCGGAAAGCAGCTGCACGGGCTTGCCGCCCGCCTCCGCCATCTCTGCCATGAAGGCGCTCGTCATCACGGTTTTCGTCGTCACGTCGAGGCCGACGACGACCACGCGCCAGGGCGCGGTGAAAACGAGATCGGCCGCTTCCGGGTCGCCATGAATATTGGCCTCGGCCGCCGGCGAGACATTGCCGTTGATATCGAAAGCGCCGCCCATGACGATAACTTCCTTCACCAGCGCGGCAAAGTCAGGTTCCTCACGCAGCGACAGCGCCAGATTGGTCATGCGGCCGACGGCGATCAGCGTCACCTCACCGGGATGGGCCTTTACCGTCTCGATAATGAAACGATGCGCCGGGCGCGGATCGAGCGGCAGATCGATCGTCTCAGGGATATCGATATCGCCGAGACCGTTTTCGCCATGGATGAAGGTCGGCCAGTGACCTTCCTTGCGGGCGGGATCGAAGGTCACGCCGGCACCCTTGGCAACTGGCGCGGTCATCTGCCATTCCCGCTTCAGGAAAAGCGCATTGCGGGTGGTGATGTCGATGGGCGCATTGCCGAAAACCGTGGTGACGCCGATCAGATCGATATCGGGGTGCCGGTGCAGGAAAAGAAGCGCCATGGCGTCATCCACACCGGGATCCGTATCGAATATCACTTTATGCATAATGCCCTCATCCATATGTCCTAAGCGCCATCACCCCTTCCGGCGACGCGCCACGGAAACATAGCGATAAGCGGCCACACCGCAATCCCCCTGCCCGCAGCCGAACGCACAGAAAGAGATTGCACGGTCACCCTTTCGGTGAAAGAAGAAGCCCTCTCCTTCCGCCTGCCCGGACATATCAAGTGCAAGACATCGCCCTCAACGTTTTTATCGTCCTCTTCTGCGTCGCCATCTTTGCCGGATTTATCGATTCCATCGCCGGCGGCGGTGGTCTCATCACCATTCCGGCCATGCTGATCATGGGTGTTGCGCCGCTGGACTCGCTCGGCACCAACAAGCTGCAATCGCAATTCGGCTCGGCTTCGGCCACCATCGCCTATGCACGGCGCGGCCATGTCAATCTGAGAGAACAATTGCCGATGGCCATCATGGCGATGCTCGGCGGTGGGCTCGGCGCGGTCACGGCCGGCTTCGTTCCGGCCGATCTGTTGCGCACCATCATGCCGTTTCTGCTGATTGCGATTGCGCTTTATTTCGCCTTCAAGCCGCAGCTCAGCGATATCGACAGCCATCGCCGCATCACGCCTTTCGTGTTCGGCCTCACCGCGGCACCGCTGATCGGTTTTTACGACGGTGTTTTCGGCCCCGGCGCGGGCTCCTTCTACATGCTGTCTTTCGTGGCGCTCGCCGGTTTCGGCATGCTGAAGGCAACCGCCCATACCAAGCTGCTGAACCTCGGCTCGAACTTCGGCGGTTTTGTCGTGTTTGCGATGGGCGGAGCGGTTTTGTGGAAGCTCGGCCTCGCCATGGGCCTTGGCCAGTTCATCGGGGCGCAGGTCGGGTCACGCTTCGCGATGAAAAACGGCGCGAAGATCATCCGCCCGCTTCTCGTCCTGTCGTGCCTCGCCATGGCGACGAAGCTTCTTGTCGATGCTTCGTCCGCCTGGTCGATCGCCACGATCTGGGAAACCATCTTCCCGAAATAAGGAGTGGTAGAACGCCTTTTCCCCGCCGGTCAGACAACGGGCCGACGCCCTCAGCCTGTGGCGCGGCGTCTGCGATCGGCGATCTCGCGGATCACCACCATCGCGCCCACGAGCTTGTAGGCGGAGGAGTAGCAGGGCGACATTTCCAGCGACTTGACGACCGTGCGGCCGTTCTGGTCTTCCGCATAGGTATATTTCGACGTATCGCCCTTGAAGCAATTGTCGAGCTTTTCCCTGAGATTGTTCTGGAAACGGTGAACGCCGACAAGCTCGGCGATGTGGCAGCCGATAAGCCCTTCCGGCGCATTGCGCTGAAATGCATCGAGAGCATTGGCGAAGGAAACACGGTAACCGGGAGACACGATCACCACCGGCTCGTCAAGATCGTTGAGCATGTCCTCATCGAGGATCAGATGGCGGTGATGCCATTCCAGAGTATCCTCGTCCTCGTCACCGACGACCTTGGCCTTTGACGGCATGCCGACATAACGATCGACCAGGGTTCGCAGCAGCTCGGAGTTGCGCTGCACGCAGCCAAGATCTTCCGCCTCGTGATTGAGGAGATCGATTGCAAAACGGAACTGCTCGCGAATATCTTCGGAGCTTTCGGTCTTGCGCCCAACAATCCGCTCGAGGAGTTGCTCCAGTTCACGCTCCAGCACGGCAATCTTGTCGGATTCGTTCTTACCGACGGCAGATTGCAGTTCCGTATAACGTAGCCAGAACAACTCAATCAAATCTTTCAACCCAACTCTCCCTGAACGGGCATATGCCCCGCTCCCAATGCGAACGGATTAACCCTTTGCCCCTGTTTATAGCGTCTGCGCGCTTAAAAATGACGTAACGAAACGCAGGAACGCCGTGGGGATTGATGTTCAAAATATCACAGCCACCGCTATTTTTTCAATTTCGATAATCCATGAACGAGAAATGAGGTTCCACCAAGATAAAAAAATATCGAAATGCACAAATTCGGGGTCGGTTTTTTGTAAAATCTCAAAAAATCCGGCCGCACGACAAGCACCTCAAATCCGGTGCTTCACATCCCAGCGGTCATGATACCAAAGCCATTGGCCAGGATATTCGCGCACCCAGCTTTCCACCTTGTCGTTCAGAAGCTGCGCCGTCGCCTGAATATCGACATTGCCCCTTTCATCCCGGGGAATTTCAACCTTAGGCTCTATTTCCAGCCTGTAGCGATTGTCGGGAAGTCGTATGCAGCGGGCGGGATACACATCGCAATTAAACTGCCGCACCAGCTTGGCAAGCAGCGGATTGGTGCGAACTTCAAGCCCGAAGAACTTCGTCGTCAGCCCCTTGCCGAACTTCTGGTCGACAAGCACGCCCACACCGCCGCCCTTTTCCAGCTGCCGCGCCAGCGCGAAGGAGGAGCCGGCATGCGACGGCACGAGATTGCCCATGCGTTCCTTGCGGAAATTGAACACCTTGTCGGCCACATAGGGATTGTTCGGCGGCCGAAACAGCACCGTCACATCAAGGCCAAAGGCCGAGCCTGCGACCGGCAGCAGCTCGAAATTGCCGCTATGGGCGGTAAAGACGATGAAGGGCCGCGGATTGTCGCGCAGTTCGAGAAAGGTCGGGACACCCTCGACTTCGATGCGGCCGGGCTCGTTCTTCTCGGGGTCGAAATCGAACAGCCGGTCGAGAAACACATATTCTGCCGCAAGCCGGCCCATATTGGCCCAGCTGTCCATGGCGATCGCCAGCCGCTCCTCTTCGGATTTTTCCGGAAAGGCGCGCGCCAGATTGTAAAGCATCAGCTTGTGGCGGCCGGTTTTCGGACCCACCCAGCGCGCCAGCCGGTCCGTGGCGCGAATGCCCGCATCGGCCGGGAAGAGCTTCAGCAGATTGAGGAGGCCGAAAGCGAATGTCGCGATCAGCCACTGCCGGAAGTGGTCCAGTTTCAGGACGATCCGCGTCAGGAATAATTTCAAGGTGGTCAATCCATCCGCAGAACGATCTTGCCGAACACCTGGCGCGTTTCCATGCGCTCCAGTGCCCGGTCGATATCGTCGAAGGTGACTTCCGTGTCGATGACGGGATGAACGATGCCGCGGGCCATCTTCTGCATGGCATTGGCCATGTTTTCCATGCGGCAGCCGAAGGAACCGAGCAGCTTCAGCTGCTGCTGGAACAGCATCATCAGGTTGATTTCAGTGGACACGCCCGAGGTGGAGCCGCAGGTGACAAGACGGCCACCACGCTTCAGCGAGAACATCGAGGCGACGAAGGTGTCCTTGCCGACGTGTTCGAACACCACATCCACGCCCTTCTTTTTCGTCAGCTTGCGCACGACGCCTTCGAAACGGTCAGTCCGGTAGTTGATGACATGATCGGCCCCGAGCGCCTTCGCCCTTTCGATCTTGTCGTCGGAACCGACCGTGGTGATGACGGTGCAACCCATCTTCTTGGCAAGCTGGATCGCCGCCGTGCCGATGCCGGAACCGCCGGCATGGATGAGGATGGTCTCGCCGGGCTCGAGCTTGGCATTGTCGAACAGCATGTGCTCGACGGTGCCGAAAGTCACCGGCGCGAGCGCCGCAGCAACGGCATCAATGCCGTGCGGTGCCGGCACGAGCTGGCGGGCGGGAATATTGATCTTTTCCTGCGCGAAACCGTCGAGATGGAAACCGTGTACGCCCTGGACATGTTCGCACAGATTGTCACGGCCTTCTCGGCAGGGCTTGCAGAGCCCGCAGGTGCGCGCGCCGTAGACCGAAACGAGCTGACCGGGCAGCACATTCGAAACGCCCGGGCCGATGGTCTCGACCACGCCGGAGGCTTCCGCGCCGATGGTGAGCGGCATCTTGCGCTTGGCGAAAGCCATGCCGCGCCAGCCCCACACGTCGATGTGGTTGAGCGCCACGGCCTTGACGCGCAACGTCACCTCACCCGGGCCCGGAGCATCCGGTTCGGGCAGGTCCACTTTTTCGAGCTTCCGGTCGTCCACGAGTTGAAGAGCGCGCATATTTCAGTCCTTCGCCCGAGGGCGTTATCTAAAAATCATTCCAGCAAAAATCTCTAACGGTTTTGCGGCTGGAATGCGTCATCAAAGAAGCGAGAGCGTTTCCGCAATTCATTGGGAAACGCCCCTGTTGTGACGGAACCGGTTAAGCCGGTTCCCGCGTCATGACAAGGCTTGCATTCTGCCCGCCAAACCCGAAGGAGTTGGACAGAACCGCATTCACCTGAGCATCCCGCTTCACATTGGGCACCACGTCGAGCGTGATGGTCGGATCGGGATTATTGTAGTTGATTGTCGGCGGCAGGGTGCCGGTCAGCATGGTCTGCAGCGAGAACACGGCTTCCACGGCACCTGCCGCCGTCAGCGTATGGCCGATCATCGACTTGTTGGAAGACAGCGGAATATTCTTCAGGCCTTCGCCGAAGACGGCGAGCATCGAGCCATATTCCATCTTGTCGTTTTCGGGCGTCGAGGTGCCGTGGGCGTTGATGTAGCCGATATCGCTTTCCGCGATGCCGGCATCGGCAAGAGCCGCGCGGATCGTCGCGATCGCCGGGCCGCCGTCGGGCGAAGACCGCGTGCGGTGGAAGCTGTCGGCCTTGTCGCCGGCGCCCTTGATGATGCCTAGCACCTTGGCGCCGCGTGCAACGGCAGCTTCGAGCGATTCCAGCACCAGCGTTGCCGCACCTTCGGCGATCACGAAACCATCGCGATCCTTGCTGAACGGCTTTGAAGCCTTTTCCGGCGGGTCGTTCTGGGTCGAAAGCGCCGAGAGCAGCGAAAAGCGGATCAGCGCCTCAGCGCTGACAGAACCATCGGTCGCAACCGTCAGCGCCCGCTCCGTGCGGCCCTGGCGGATCGCCTCGACGCCGAGCTGGATTGCAGTAGCACCCGATGCACAGGCCGTCGATAGCGTGACCGGCAGGCCGCGTGTTCCAAAACGGTCGGAAAGACGCTCGGAAATCGCGCCAAACAATGCGGCTTCCTGGAATGCCGGATCGGGACGCTGACGGAAGGCCGTCAGGAACCGCTCATAGGCATCGCCCGGCTGAGCGGCCGGCGGAGACCGGTCGGCAAGCTCGAAACGGGCGCTCCATTCCGGCTCGATCGGCGGTGCGGCGAGAAACAGCGGGCCATCGAAATCGCCTGATATGCCGGCCTGCGCCAGCGCCTCGATGGTGGTTTCGCGCGCGAAAGCATAAGAACGCTCGACGGAATTCGGCACCGGTATATCGATGAAATCCACCGTGCCGCTGATACGGGTCGAGAGCCCTTCTGTCGGGAAGCGGGTAATCTTGTGGATACCCGACTTGCCTGATGTCAGAGCTGCCCAGTTATCGGCAAGTCCCTGACCGAGTGAGGTGATGATGCCCATGCCGGTGACGGCAACGATCGGGCGACCGAGATGATCCTTAAAATTGGTCATGGTCTTTTCTCCTCACACGTCACGGGACAGAACGGCGACACCTTCGCCGCGCACATGGCCGACGGTGGTGACGACCGCTTCGGTGGCCGCTTCGCCCATGGGCCTTTCCGCGGCAGCATCGAAAGTAGGAACCTTCGCGCCGCTTTCAAGCGCCAGGGCCGCGAGTGCGAGGCCAAGCGGAAACTGAGCTTCAAGTCCATGGCCGGTGATACCGCCGAAACCGCGAATGGCGGCCTGCGGCAGGGCTTTTTCGAGAATGGTCTTTTCGCGACGGGTAACGTCGTCGAAACCACTCGCACCTGAAAATACGACGGTCGCAGCGCTGTCCTTTGCAGGCGCAAGCAGGCGCTCCATGCGCTTTTCCATCTTGCCGTCATCGCGGCTGCCACGGTCGCCCTCAATGGCATCGATGCGGGCATAGATGCGCGCCCCGCGCTCGCTGGCATGCTTGCGCGATTCCAGCACGAGGAAGGCGCCGAGCGAACCGGAAATCATGCCGCCGCCGTCCTGGTCACCACGCGACCACAGCGGCTGCCAGCCGCCCTGCGCATGTGCGCCGATGGCTTCGAACAGCAGGATCATGTCGGGACGTTCGGCCGAGAAGGCACCGCCGACAAGGGCGTGGCTCGATTCGCCGGAACGAATGCGATGAAACGCGGTTTCGACGGCGGAAATGCCAGCCGCTTCCTCGCCCATGAAGGTGCGGGAAGACCCGGTGACCTTGTGCACGATGGAGATATTGCCGGCCATCAGGTTGGAAAGCTGTGCGAGAAACAGCGTCGGGCGCAGTTCCGTCGTCAGCTTTTCGTTCAGCAGCTTTTCGCGATCGTTGCGCTTCAGCGCTTCATCGACAATCAGCGTATCGACATTGATGTCGCGCTCGCCGCCGCCGGCCGCCACGATCATGTCCATGGTGGCGCAGGCCTCGGCATTTTCCTTCAGCCCGGCATCATCAAGCGCGAGGCCAGCGGCGAACACACCGAGCCGCTGCCAGTTTTCCATCTGCCGCTGGTCGCCACGCTTGGCGATCTGCGCCGACCAGTCAATGTCAGGCATGGGATGGACCGGATAGGGCTTGAACTTTTCGGTCTCGACAACCGGCTCCGGCACGGCGGCTCCAGAAAGAAGCGCCACATGCGCCTGGCTGCCAACGCCGTGACAGGTCACGATGCCGACCCCTGTTATCACCACATCATTGTCAGATTTCATCGTCTGTCATCCTTTGCAGCCGGCCCCGCCGAAACGGTCACGGCTATCCACAGCGGCTGCGAACAACCACTTCATGCGTTGCGGAATAAAGCGCGCGATGCGGATTGGCAATGGTGAAGGCCCGATCCGCCGTCGCGAGCCCACGATTTTCGTGCTTCAAAACCGGGCCGACCGAAAAACGTGTCCCTTCGAAACGGGTGGAAACGCTTATTTCTGCGCATCCGCGGCAATGGCCGCCATCAGGCCGACTTCCTCGGCCCGCTTCTTGACGATAGGCCCAAGCGGGATTTCGCTGAACGGCATGGTGCGCAATTTAAGCTGCGCGTCGCAGACCTTCTTACCACCCGAGGTGATCTTCGCCTTGGTAACGGCAAAGCCAGAACCGTCATGCTCCAGCACGGCCTCGATGTCGAGAACGGCGCCCGGCTCCACGAAGGTGCGCATCTTCGCGCCATCGACCGACATCAGGAACGGCATGGACGCAAAATCGGAAAATGCCAGAACCATCATGCCGGAAGCCTGCGCCATGGTCTCGATCAGGAGCACGCCCGGAACCAGCGGCATGCCGGGGAAGTGGCCTTCGAACACAGGGCTTTTGTCGGGAACGACGGACTGCGCCTTCAACGTGCGCGTCGCCATGTCCACGGCTTCGACCTTGTCGATCATCTGAAAATATTCAAGCAGCATCGGTCCGGCCCGTCTCTGGTCGGTTGCGACCCGCCCAACAAGGCCGGGTCCAGAAAAAGAAATGCCCGCCGGAAGCGGGCATTGTCACATCAGCCCTTGGCTGCGCGCAACTCGTCGATCTTGGCGCAGAGGTTCTTCAGCACGAAGTACTCTTCGGTGGAAACCTTGCCTTCGTTGACTTCCTGCGTCCACTGCTCGAGCGGAATCTTGATGCCGAATTCCTTGTCGATCGCGAAAACGATATCAAGAAAGTCGAGGCTGTCGATGCCCAGATCGTCGATCGTGTGGCTCTCCGGCGTAATGGTTTCGCGGTCGATTTCGCTGGTTTCGGCGATAATGTCGGCAACCTTGTCGAATGTAGCTGTCACGCCCATAATCCTTATTGTCGTTCGTATGAATTATCCTGTCTGACGCACCACATAGGCAAGTCGCACAAAAAAGCCAATGGTTTCGTGACGTAACTTTGAAATTTGCCCCAAAACTGTTGCCTAAACAGCAACCGAATGACGGCCGCGTCCATTGCCGAGATAGGTGTCGAAGATTGCCGCGATATTACGCACGAAGGGTTTTCCAACCTCGGTCACGGCAAAAACATCGGCATCCAGACGCACGACGCCATCCCTGTCGCCTGCGGCAAACTGTTGCGCCTGATCCCTCACGGAATGGCTCACCTTGCCGAAACGGTGCTGCAAGTCCGAAAGATCGATGGCAAAATCGCACATCAGCCTTTCGATGACATGCGAGCGCAAATGATCATCCTGCGATAATTCTATGCCCTTCACGGCGGCAAGGCCGCCTTCACCCACCATGCGCTGATATTCGCCCGTCGCCACCATGTTCTGCACATATCCCTGCGGCAACCGACCAATGGATGATGCACCAAGCCCGATCAGCGCATCGGCCGTGTCGGTCGTATAGCCTTGAAAATTCCGGCGCAGGGCACCCGCTTCGGCGGCCTGGCATAAGGTATCCGCCGGCTTGGCGAAATGATCGATCCCGATTTGGCCGTATCCGGCCTGCCTCAGCATTTCGCCCGCCATCGTCATCTGGCGATAACGCTCGGCAATGTCGGGCAGCGCGTGTTCGGGGATCAGCGACTGGTGTTTTTTCATCCACGGCACATGGGCATAACCAAAAAGCGCCACCCGGTCCGGATCGAGCGAGACGATCTGATCCACTGTCTTCTTCAGCGTCTCGCAGGTCTGGAACGGCAGGCCATAAAGAATGTCGCAATTGACGGAGTGAACACCCCTCGCCCGCACCGCATCCACGACGGATTTTGTCTGTTCGAAGGACTGGATGCGGTTGATGGTTTTTTGCACTTTGTCATCGAAGTCCTGCACACCGAGGCTTGCCCGCGACATGCCCGCGGCGGCAAGCGCATCGTAACGGCTGTCATCCAGATCGTTGGGGTCCATTTCCACGCTGATTTCGGGGTCAAGCCCGAAGGTGAAGTGCTGCCGCAGACAGTCCATCAGGCTGACCGTGTCCTCAGGCTTCAGCATGGTAGGCGAGCCGCCGCCGAAATGCACGGCGCTCACCACCGCGTCAGGTGAAACAAGCGCGCCAACGGCGGCAATCTCCTGCTTAAGTGCTTCCAGATAAACGGCAATCGGCTCGTATTTCAGCGTGTGCTTGGTGTGACAGGCACAGAACCAGCACAACCGGTCGCAATAGGGAATATGCAGGTAAAGTGATATCCGGTTCCTGTGGTTGAGCGCACCGAGCCAGCCGCGATAGGTCGCAGTATCGATTCCCTCGTGAAAATGCGGTGCGGTCGGATAGCTCGTGTAACGCGGTACTGCACCCGAATATTTGCGAAGAAGTTCCGTATTCATCACCGGATTTGCCTTTTATCAAGAAAATGTCGATTTCCTCTCTTTCAGTAACGGCTGCGACAGTTTGCAACTTTGACTTCAATCAAATTGCGCCATAAGTTCTTGCTAAAGTAGACGCGGGGACGACGGCTACATGGCTCAAGCCCTTAAAGAGACCGGATTTGATACCCACGGTCGCATTTCGTCCCGAAAAGCCAGCATTGGAAAAGGCTTCATGGACACGCTGCAGAAGACCATCCACAATTCGGAATATCCCGTCGTATGCCGCTCCTGCGAGGCGCGTCACGGCGGTCTTTGCAGCACGTTGACGCCGCAGCAGCTCTGCGACCTGAACCGTCACTCCAGCCGCAAAAAACTGGAAGCCGGCAATGAGCTGCTTGGCCAGGGCGAACTTGTCACCTCCTACGGCAACATCCTCAACGGCGTGGTGAAGCTTTCGAAAATGATGTCGGATGGCCGCCAGCAGATCGTCGGCCTGCAATTCGCACCGGATTTTCTTGGACGCCCGTTCATGGCGGAAAGCAAGATGACGGCGGAAGCCGCGACCGATGTGGAAATCTGCCTCTTTCCGCGCCGCGTCGTCGACCGCATGGTCTCCGAAGTGCCTGACATGGAACGCAAGCTGCACAGCCAGTCCCTGAAGGAACTGGACGAGGCGCGCGACTGGATGCTGACGCTGGGGCGTAAATCAGCACAGGAAAAGGTTGCCAGCTTCCTTTATATGATCGCCACCCATATCGACCCGGAAAATGAAGACAGATCCTGCTTCGACCTGCCGCTGTCACGCGCCGATATCGCTGACTTCCTCGGCCTGACCATCGAGACAGTTAGCCGGCAAATGACAAAGCTGCGCAAGGAAGGCACTATCCGCATCGAGAACAACCGCCATATCACGGTGCCGGATCTCGACGTTCTGAGCGAAGCCGCCGGTAACGACTGACAAAACTTGCCCTGTCACCGCCCCTGAAGCGCGGATGCCCCGAAATTGATGTGCGGCGCCCGCGCCTGAGCGGGTGCGAGCGCAAAACCGGCAAGAACCAGCAAAGCGGCGATGCATTTCATGATATTTCACCCCGTGCCCCGCTTTTTCAGCAGCATGTTTGTTATGGCCGCATCATAAGCGGCAAACCGCCTCCATCCACTTAACATCTTGGGTAAGCGGATGGTTCAGAGGCAAGGTAAAGAAGGGGTTATGATTGCTGCGCCCTTAGAGAGGCAAACCTTTCGAGGTAATCAGGCCCTGAACGTAGCAAGCAATAGCAGGACAAGAGAAAGAGGGCTGGGCATACCAAACAGCACAAAAGCGAAGACGCAGGCGACTCCGTAAGTCAGCCACAAGAAACGATATCTCGTGGCCGCGCCCAACAAGCAAACTACAAGATTCAGAAAGAAAATCGATGCACCCAACAACAACGACGGGCGCACATCGAGGAGGCGTAGGACAAAAGGCAGAACGCCCAAAAAAACCATCAGGGCTAAAAGCACCCTTGGATCGCGCGTTGAGATCAAAACCGCTTTTCTCATAACTCAGCGTCAGAGCAAATTACGTGAGGGCAATCGCATAAGTTAATTTGAACGCTATTGCGAAGCAGCAGGCGTCGCAACCGGCTTCTGGTTTTCGGCAAGCGCCCGCAGCTCAGCCACCCGACGCTTGTATTCGGCTTCCGATATCTGGCCGTTGCGCCGTGCCGCACCGAGGCGCGACAGGCTCGATTCCATGGTGGATGCCTCATCCTCACCCATCTGGGTGCCTGCGGCCGTCAGCGGCTGCGAGAAGGTCGGATAGGTGCCGGTGTCGCGCTTCTGGCTCACCGCAGTGTCGCTGACCGGGCGTGGGCCGACGATTTCGGCCGTCGGGCGGCGCATATGCGCGGGCGCGACGATCGGCTCCGGAGCCTTGCAGGCGGCAAGTGTGGCGGCGAGCATCGCGCCGGAGAGCGAAAGCACAGCGATTCTTGCCGCATTTTCCGCATATGTTCCCCATGTGCCCATGTGCTTGCCCATCGTCATGTTCCGCCTGTAAGGATATCTGCCGATATCGAATTCGACCACGGTTCGGCCCTTTGCGGCCTCCCCTTGCTGGTGGAACTTGTATTCGTTTTCATGCAGAATGTGCAAACACAAATTTGGTGGAGGATGGCGCATGGCAGGTGTTGACGGCGGGGGGGCGAAAAAGGGTGGCAAAACGCCCGGCTTCGACGCCAGTTCCGCCGAGGCCTACCTGATCCGCGACCCTGAAACCTTCGCGATCAACATCGCCCGCGCACTCGAAAACCTCGGCAAGGCCGCCTCCGAATGGCTTGCGCCGCGCGAACGCGGCGAAATTCCCCAGGCAAGCGCCGACCCGGTGACCGATCTGGTCAAGACGCTCTCCGATGTCGCCGAATACTGGATGGCCGAACCGAAGCGCTCGCTCGAGGCGCAGACCCATCTTCTCTCCAGCTATTACGATCTCTGGGCAAAATCGGTGGCGCAATTTTCCGACGATGCCGATTCGCCCCCGGAAAATGCGGCCGAGAGCGGCTCCGCACAGCGCAAAAGCAAGCGTTTTGCCGATGCCGACTGGCAGGCCAATCCGTTCTTCGATTTCCTCCTGAAAGCCTACCAGACCACCGTCGGTTTCGCCGACCGGATGGTGACGGAAGCCGATGGGCTGGACGAACACACCCGCACCAAGGCGCTGTTCTACATGCGGCAGGTAACGGAAGCGCTTTCGCCGGCCAATTTCGTCTTCACCAATCCGCAGGTCTTCCGCGAAACGGTCGCCTCCAGCGGCGCCAATCTCGTCAAGGGCATGGCGCAGCTGGCGGAGGATGTTGCCGCCGGCCACGGCCATCTGAAACTGCGCCAGACCGATTACAGCAAATTCGTCATCGGCCAGAATATCGCCGTCACATCAGGCAAGGTGGTGGCGAAAAGCCCTCTCTGCGAAATCATCCACTATGCGCCGACGACGCAAAAGGTCTTCAAGCGGCCGCTGCTGATCGTGCCGCCCTGGATCAACAAATTCTACATTCTCGATCTCAACCCGCAGAAATCCTTCGTCGGCTGGTGCCTTGAACAGGGCCACAGCGTCTTCATGGTCTCATGGATCAACCCGGATGCGCGCCTCGCCGACAAAGGGTGGGACGACTACATCAGGGAAGGCATCGATTTCGCGCTCGACACCATCGAGGAGCGGACCGGCGAGAAGGACATCAACGCCATCGGCTATTGCGTCGGCGGCACGCTTTTGTCCTCGGCGCTGGCGCTGCATGCGCAGCAGGGCAATGAGCGCGTCCGCAGCGCGACGCTGCTGGCCGCCCAGACCGATTTCATCCACGCCGGCGATCTCAAGGTCTTCATCGATGAAGGCCAGCTGGCGGCGCTGGACAAGCACATGCAGGCCGTCGGTTATCTCGATGGCTCGATCATGGCCACCGTCTTCAACATGCTGCGCGCTTCCGACCTCATCTGGCCCTATGTAGTCGATAATTACCTGCGCGGCGCCGAGCCCCTGCCCTTTGACCTGCTTTACTGGAATTCCGATTCGACCCGGGTGACCGCCGCCAGCCACTCCTTCTATCTGCGCAATTGTTATCTCGAGAACAATCTCGCCCGCGGGCTGATGCGCGTTGACGGCAAACGCATCAATCTCGGCGACATCACGATACCCGTCTATGATCTCGCCACCCGCGACGACCATATCGCGCCGGCCAAATCGGTCTTTACGGGTGCTGCCCTGTTCGGCGGGCCGGTGGAATTCGTGCTCGGCGCTTCCGGCCACATTGCCGGCGTCGTCAATCCGCCGCAGTTCGAGAAATACCAATATTGGACAGGGCAGTCACCATCAGGAGACTTCGAGGCCTGGCAGGCCGCAGCCACGGCCCATAAGGGTTCCTGGTGGGTGCACTGGCAGAACTGGATCGAAAGCCAGAGCGCCGAGAAGGTGAAGGCGCGCAAGCCGGAAGACGGCAAGCGCCCGGTGCTCGGCGATGCGCCGGGGACCTACGTCCTTTCCTGACATCACCCCACTCTCATTTTTCAGGCCACATGTTCTTCACACCCCCGCTTATTCCCGCCACGCTCGTTTCCCGCTACAAACGCTTCCTGTTCGATGCCGTCCTGGAAGACGGTACGGCGATCACCGGCTCCTGCCCCAATACCGGCTCCATGCGCGGGCTGACGACGCCGGGTTCCCGCATCTGGCTCTCCGAACATGACAGCCCGACCCGCAAATACCGGCATATGTTTGAAATGGTCGAGGCCGATGGCACCGTGGTCGGCATCAATACCGGCATGCCGAACCGGCTGGCGGAAGAGGCAATCCTGAACGGCCGCATTCCAGCACTCGGCGGTTATTCAACAATCCGCCGCGAACAGAAATACGGCCGCAATTCCCGCATCGATTTCCTGCTGTCTGAGCCCGGCCGGCCGGACGCCTATGTGGAAGTGAAAAACGTGCATTTCATGCGCGAGAAGGGTCTTGCCGAATTCCCTGATACCGCCACCAAACGCGGCGCCAAACATCTGGAGGAGTTGGGTGACGCTGCGGAAGCTGGTTACCGTTCGGTGATGCTCTATCTCATCCAGCGCGATGATTGCGAGCGGATGCGCATCTGCGACGATCTCGACCCCGTCTATGCGCTGGCGTTCCAGCGGGCAATGGCACGCGGCGTGGAGGCCTATGCGGTGAAATGTACCGTATCCCCGGCACAAATTTCGGTCAGCGGAACGGTTAAGATGGACGAATGGCGTCCGGCTGTTTTATGAACAGGGATGTAAAGAGACAGAAAGCACTATGATGGTCACCTATATCGACGCAGCCTCCGCCCCCCTCAAGAACACGGGCGTCATCCGCCTTTATACGCTCGAGGATTTCGATGGCATGCGCAAGGCGTGTCAGCTGACGGCGCGTTGCCTCGATGAACTTGCGGCGATCGTCAAGCCGGGTGTGACGACCGATGCCATCGACCGTTTCGTCTTCGAATTCGGCGCCGACCACGGCGCGCTGCCGGCAACGCTGAATTATCGCGGTTACACGAAATCCGTCTGCACCTCGATCAACCACGTCGTCTGCCACGGCATTCCGGATGAAAAGCCCCTGCGTGACGGCGATATCGTCAATATCGACGTGACCTATGTGCTGGACGGTTGGCATGGCGATTCGAGCCGCATGTATCCGGTCGGCCAGATCAAGCGCGCCGCCGAGCGGCTGATGGAAGTGACCTATGAATGCCTGATGCGTGGCATCGCCGCCGTGAAGCCCGGCGTGCGCACCGGCGCAATCGGCGCGGCAATCCAGGCCTATGCGGAGGCCGAGCGCTGCTCTGTCGTGCGTGATTTCTGCGGCCACGGCGTCGGACGCCTGTTTCACGATACGCCGAACATCCTGCACTACGGCCACCCCGACGAAGGCCCGGAAATCCGTGAAGGCATGATCTTCACCATCGAGCCGATGATCAATCTCGGCAAGCCGCATGTAAAGGTGCTTTCAGACGGCTGGACAGCAGTGACGCGTGACCGCTCCCTTTCCGCCCAATATGAACATGCCGTCGGCGTCACCGCCACCGGCTGCGAAATCTTCACGCTGTCGCCGGGCGGCTTCGATCGTCCGGGCCTGCCGCCGCTCGCATAAGGCCAGACCGCCTATGGCAAAACGCCCTGCCCCGCCTCCCGCCGATCTTTCCATGACGTCAGGCTTTGAGGCGGGCGAAGGCGATCTGTTCGACGGGGCGGATGAGCGCGGCTTTTTTGCCGAACCGCGAAGCGCGCCGAAGAGAACCGAACGGGTCGCCCCCGAACAGGAAGCGGATGCCGCTCACTATCACGGCCACCGGGACAGGCTGCGAGCGCGTTACCGCGACGGCGGCGATGCGGCGCTTGCCGATTACGAATTGCTGGAGCTTCTGCTGTTCCGGCTGATCCCGAGACGCGACACCAAACCGATTGCCAAGGCCCTCATTGCAAGGTTCGGAACGCTCGGCAGCGTGCTCGGCGCACCCTTGCCGCTGTTGCAGGAAGTGAAGGGCGTGGGCGAGGCCGTCGCGCTTGATCTGAAGCTCGTCGCTTCCGTTTCCCAACGCATGCTGAAAAGTGAAATCCGCAACAAGCAGCTTCTCGGCTCCTGGTCGTCGGTGATCGATTATTGCCATGCCGCCATGGCGCACGAGACGCGCGAGCAGTTCCGCATCCTGTTCCTAGACAAACGCAATGTCCTCATCGCCGACGAGGTGCAGGGTCAGGGAACCGTGGATCACACACCGGTCTACCCGCGGGAAATCGTGCGGCGCGCGCTTGAGCTATCGTCTACGGCCTTGATTTTAATACATAATCATCCAAGCGGAGACCCGACCCCTTCGCGTGCGGATATCGAGATGACCAAAACCATCATCGATACGGCAAAGCCGCTCGGCATCACCGTCCACGATCATATCATCATCGGCAAGGACGGCCACGCCAGCTTCAAAGGCCTCCGGCTGATCTGAAGCAGACGCGAATGTTTAAGAAGAGCTGCAACCCATAAGAGCGGCATCAACAAAAAATTAACACCTATAAATTAGCATTTCCGAAAATAATAAATCAAGGCATCGAACCTTGGTGCCTGAAGGAACGGGGGTGCTTTATGTTTAATGGAGTGCGTTTCTTTCGCGATCGATCGGGCTCGTCTGCTGTCGAGTTCGCCATCGTCGCACCGATCTTCTTTCTCGTTCTGCTGACCATGATCGCCTACGGCATCTACCTGATGGCCGCCTATTCGGTGCAGCAGATCGCCGCCGATGCGGCGAGAACGGCGGTCGCCGGACTGAACACGACCGAACGTCAGCAGCTTGCCCGGGATTTCGTCACCAAAAGCGACCTCAGCTACGCCTTCATGGACAAGACGCGCTTCACCGTCAATGTCGCAACCGATCCCGCCAATGCCAACCAGTTCACGGTGAAGGTCGAATACGACGCCCGCAACCTGCCGATCTGGAGCCTCTACAGCTACACCCTGCCCGAGCCGGTCATCCGGCGTTTTTCCACCATCCGGATCGGAGGAGCATGACATGCGGACCATTCCTTCCCTGCTTCCCCGCCTCCTCAAGGATAAAAAGGGCAACATCGCCATTTCGGCCGGGCTCACCGCGCCGCTCTTCATCGGCATATTGGCGCTGGGCATCGACTACGGTTACCTGACATTGCAGAAACGGCAATTGCAGCAAACCGCAGATCTCGCGGCCATTTCGGCGGCAGCCAGCGCCGCGGACGCCGAAAAGGCGGTCCAGCAATATTTCGCCCTCAACGGCATGGATCTCGGCGTCAAGACCGACAAGGGTCTTTTGACCGCAAAGGGGCTGGAACCCTTCGATCCCTTGAATGAATTCGCCAGCAGCAAGGGTTATGCCGAAGTCATCAAGGGTCACTACGAGCCGGATGCGACCGTGCCGGTCGGCCAGCGTTTCGTCGACAATGCCCTGCCCACCAATGCGATCAAGGTGAACATCGTCGAACAGGGGCAGATATTCTTCGCCTCCGCCTTCACCAAGCCGCCCAAGGTCTCGGCGGTCGGAACGGCCTCGTCCCAGAAGATCGCGGCATTTTCGGTGGGATCGCGGTTGGCGAGCCTCGATGAGGGCATTCTCAACAGCCTGCTCGGCGGCCTGCTCGGCACCACGGTTTCGTTAAAGGTCATGGACTACCAGGCGTTGCTCGCCGCCGATGTCAATGCGCTGAAGATCGTCGAGGCGCTGGCCATCGATCTCAACCTCACCGCCGGCACCTACAAGGATGTGTTGAAGACGGAAATCAGCTACGGCAAATTCCTCGACGTGCTGACGAAAACCACCGGTCTGCAGCCGGCGGTCGTCAACATTTTGAATACGCTGCAAAAAGCGGTCAACAAAAGCAACGTCAAGATCAAGCTCGAGGAGATCCTCAATCTCGGCCCCTTCTCGGACAAGCTGATCGGTACGGGCGAAAACCTCAAGGTTACCGCCGGCGTCTTCGATCTCATCAATGCCGCAGCCGTGGCGGGCAATGGCGGCAACCAGCTGGGGCTTAATCTCAACGCCAATATTCTCGGTCTCGCCTCGGTCAAGGCAACGCTCGCCATCGGTGAGCCGCCCGTCGAGACACCGTCGCTCGCCGTTGGCGGTCAGGGCACCATCGTGCGTACCGCGCAGACCCGGCTGGCGGTCAATGTCGTGGTGGACGGGTTACAGGCCATTGCCGGTCTCAAGGTCAATATTCCGCTTTATGTGGAAGTCGCCCATGCCGAAGCACGGCTTGCCGATATCAGATGCACGGGCGGTGGACAGGGAACGGTGGATGTGGAAGTCGTGCCCGGCGTTGCGGAAATCGCACTCGGCAATGTCGATACCACGGCTTTTGCCAATTTCGGCAAGGACCCGCGTGTCACCAAGGCGGCCATCGTGGATTCGGCGCTGCTCGCCATCAACGGCAGCGCCCTCATCAACGCCACCAACATGACGAAGACCAAGCTGACCTTCACGCAGTCGGATATCACACAAGCCAAGATCAAGAGCGTCTCCACCAAGGACACCGTCACCACTCTTGTCAGTTCACTGCTGAAGAACCTCAATCTGGATATCAGGCTCCTCTTCCTCAACCTCGATCTGGGAGGTCTGGCGGGCATCCAGGCAGCGCTTGCCAACACGCTTGCGGTGGTCACGGCGCCCGTCGATCAGCTGCTCTACAACGTGCTTCTGGTTCTCGGCGTCAAGATCGGCGAAGCCGATGTGCGGGTCACCGACGTTCGCTGCCAGCAGCCGGCGCTGGTTCAGTAGTTCCATCTTCACGCAGTAAAAAGCCGCCGGGAAACATCCCCGGCGGCTTTTCATTTGATCTGTCTTTATCTCAGGCGGTGGCGATCGCCAGACGCTTCTCATCCCGGCCGCTCTTCATCCGCTCGGACAACAGGAACGCCAGCTCCAGCGCCTGATCGGCGTTGAGGCGCGGATCGCAATGGGTGTGGTAACGGTCGGACAGCGAATCCGCCGTCACGGCGCGCGCACCACCGGTGCATTCCGTCACGTCCTTGCCGGTCATCTCGATGTGGATGCCGCCCGGATGTGTGCCTTCGGCCCGATGAATCTGGAAGAAGCTTTCGACTTCCGACAGGATGCGCTCGAACGGACGCGTCTTGTAGTGGTTGAGCGTGATCGTGTTGCCATGCATCGGATCGCAGGACCACACGACCTTGCGGCCTTCCTTCTCGACAGCGCGGATGAGCTTCGGCAGGCTGTCCGCCACCTTGTCATGGCCGAAACGGCAGATCAGCGTCAGACGGCCAGCCTCGTTCGCCGGGTTCAGCGCGTCGATCAGCTCGATCAGATTGTCGGGCGTCAGCGACGGGCCGCATTTCAGGCCGATCGGGTTCTTGATACCGCGGAAATATTCCACATGCGCATGGTCGAGCTGACGCGTGCGGTCGCCGATCCAGATCATGTGGCCCGAAGTCGCGTACCAGTCGCCCGAGGTGGAATCGACGCGGGTCAGCGCCTCTTCGTAACCGAGCAGCAGAGCCTCGTGGCTGGTGAAGAAATCGGTCTCGCGCAGGCTCGGATTGTTCTCCGCGCTGATGCCGATCGCCTGCATGAAGTTCATGGTTTCGGAAATGCGGTCGGCCAGCTTGCGGTAACGGTCCGCCTGCGGGCTGTCCTTGATGAAACCGAGCATCCACTGGTGAACGTTTTCAAGGTTGGCGTAGCCACCCATGGCGAAAGCGCGCAGCAGGTTCAGCGTCGCCGCCGACTGACGGTAGGCGTCCAGCTGACGCTCCGGGTTCGGAATGCGCGAGGCCTCGTTGAAGTCGATGCCGTTGATGATGTCACCGCGGTAGGACGGCAGCGTCACGCCATCGAGCACTTCCACGTTGGAAGAGCGCGGCTTGGCGAACTGGCCGGCAATGCGTCCCACCTTCACGACAGGCAGCTGCGCGCCATAGGTCAGCACGACGGCCATCTGCAGGAAAGCGCGGAAGAAGTCGCGGATATTGTCGGCGCCATGCTCGAGGAAGCTTTCGGCGCAATCGCCGCCCTGCAGCAGGAAGGCGTTGCCTTCAGCGACATTGGCGAGCTGCTTTTTCAGACGGCGGGCTTCACCGGCAAAAACCAGCGGCGGATAGGTCGCAAGCGTGGCTTCCGTTGCCGCAAGTGCGGCCGCATCAGGATATTCGGGAACCTGCTGGATCGGTTTCTGCCGCCAGCTGCCGGGGGTCCAATTCTGTGCCATGTTCTTACCCTTTTTTCGCCCGCGCGACCTTCGCGCGACCGCCTCGAAAATTGAGCGGCTTATAGCTCCAAGCATCGGCTTTGCATAGCCGATGTCAAAGCTAACAGGCTCATTCTGCCCGTTTTGAGCGCTCCAGACGTACAAAAGTCAATTCAAACGATTTAACGAACCCGCCGCTATCCAAAAACATCAGTTTTCGAAGGACGGCGGGCGAATTTGGACAGCGATCATATCACGCCTGTATCGGCGTTACACGCGCTCGCCATTCACCACGCGGTAGCTCGACGAATACATCGTCACCAGTTCCTCGGCGGCTGTGGGATGAACCGCCATGGTGCGGTCGAAATCATCCTTGGTGCAGCCGGCCTTCAGCGTGATGCCGAGAAGCTGCGCCATCTCGCCCGCCTCATGGCCGAGAATATGCACACCGACAACCTTGCGGTCGGCAGCATTGACGATCAGCTTCATGATCGTCTTTTCCTGGCGACCGGACAGCGTTGCCTTCATCGGCCGGAACTGGGCGCGATAGACTTCCAGCTCCGGATATTTCTTGCCCGCTTCCTCTTCCGAAAGACCGACGGTGCCGATTTCCGGCTGCGAGAACACCGCCGTCGCGATCAGCTCGTGATCCGGCCTGGTCGGGTTGTTCTTGTATTCGGTCTCGATGAAGCACATGGCCTCGTGGATCGCCACCGGCGTCAGCTGTACCCGATCGGTGACGTCGCCCAGCGCGAAGATACCAGGCACGTTCGTGCGCGAATAGTCGTCGACGATGATCGCGCCCCGCGCATCCACCTTCACACCGGCATTTTCGAGACCGAGCCCCGTGGTGTTCGGGTCGCGACCGAGCGCCAGCATCACCAGGCCGACATGCAGAGAGCTACCCTGCAAGGTACGCGCCACGAAGCCGCCGTCACCATCCTTGCTGACTTCCTCGATGATATCTTCCAGAATGATGCGAATGCCCTTGGCCTCCATCGCTTCATGCAGGCCCTTGCGCATGTCCTGATCGAAGCGCGAAAGGATTTCCTTGCCGCGATAGATCAGTGTCGTTTCAACACCGAGCCCGTGGAAGATATTGGCGAATTCCACGGCGATGTAACCGCCGCCGGCAATCAGGATCGATTTCGGCAGTTCTTCCAGATCGAAAGCCTCGTTGGAGGAGATCGTCAGCTCATGGCCGGGCAGCGCCTTGTGTTCGTTCGGCGTGCCGCCGACGGCAATCACGATACGCTCAGCCGTGAAGGTCTCGCCGGTCTTCGTCAGCTTCACGGTATGGGCATCGACCAGCTCCGCGCGGCTGTCGAAAATGTCGGCCTTGGCGTTCTCCAGCCCCTTGCGATAGAGGCCTTCGAGACGGCTGATTTCCTTGTCCTTCGCCGCGATCAGCTTCTTCCAGTCGAAACGGCGCTCGCCGACGCTCCAGCCGAAACCTTCGGCATCCTCGAAATGCTCTGGGAATTGCGAGGCATAAACGAACAGCTTCTTGGGCACACAGCCGCGAATGACGCAGGTGCCGCCATAACGGTATTCTTCAGCAATGCCCACGCGCTTGCCGAGCGAGGCCGCCACGCGACCGCTGCGCACGCCGCCGGAACCGCCACCGATGACGAAAAGATCGTAGTCATAAGCTGTCATAGTCAAAACCCCTGCTCAAAACCGCCATGACCTCGCTGTGGGCCAGCGGTTTGTTCACGCCACATATAGGTGCTGCGATGCACAAATGAAAAGCCCGGTCTTGCGACCGGGCTTTGAATATTTCTGAACCTTTGAAGGTTGCCTTACGGCTTGGCTGCAGGTGCACCGCCGGTCGCATTGTGGTCGGCCGGAAGCGGCTTAAGATCGGCGCCGGCAACTTTCTGCAGTTCTGTCATGCTGGCGGCGTTGAGATCGCGGTTGATGCCGGCGGCCCAGATGTCGGCAGCCTTCATCAGTTCGCGCGTGGCGATCGGGCCGTCCTTCAGGAGCTTCTTGCCGGCTTCGCTGCCGTAGAAGGTGGAAATGGCATTCAGCTCGTCAACGCTGAAGGCGCGCGCATAGGTGAGTGCCGCTTCGCGTTCCAGATCGGCGCGGCGCGATGCAAGCTCGAGCGCCTTGGCATCAACCGTCGTGGTGATGGCGTCCTGCACGTTCGGCGAAGCCTGAATGAGCTCGGCCTTCAGACGTTCGGCCAGACCGGGCAGAATGTCGTCAAAACGGTCGGTAACGCCAAGAGAGGTGATTGCCTTGCGTGCAGCAGCAATATGCGCTTCGGAAATTTCCTGGGCGCGTGCGGCAGTACCGAACACGATGCCGGAAATGAGGATCGAAGCAGCGGCAGCTTTGCCCAGTCCCGCTAGTTTGATCATGAAAATCTCGCTCCTGTTATACTGCCTGCATCACGCGGGCGCCTTCAGGGCCAGCGATGATGGCAAGCGATGCCAAATTTATGAAAAGTCCGTGCTCGACAACACCGGGAATCGTGTTCAGCTCGCGTGCCAGTGCTTCTGCATCAGGAATACGGCCAAAAGATGCGTCGAGGATAAGGTGTCCGCCATCCGTCATGAAGGCGCCGTCACCGGAAGAACGCATCGTCAGTTCACCCGAAAGACCTGATCGAGCCGCCAGTTTTTCAATGGCGATGCGTGTCGCCACCTGGCCGAACGGGTTGATTTCGATGGGAAGCGGAAAGGCGCCCAGCGTCTCGACGACCTTGCTCTGGTCGGCGATGACAATTACGCGGGCCGATGCCGCCGCCACGATCTTTTCGCGCAGAAGCGCGCCGCCGCCGCCCTTGACGAGCCGCAATGCATGATCCACCTCGTCGGCGCCGTCGATGGTCAGATCCAGTTCCGGCAATTCATCGAGGGATTTCAGCGGTACGCCAAGCTCGACGCAGAGACGCGCGGTACGCTCGGATGTCGGCACGCCCTCAACCTTCAGGCCGGCTGCGACCTTCTCGGCCAGAAGACGGACGAATTCCTCGGCCGTCGAACCGGTGCCGATCCCCAGCCGCATCCCGTCCTGTACATGGGACAATGCGGCCTCGGCGGCCTTGATCTTCATCTGGCGGGCATCCATGTGCCTGAAACTCCGGTAGCTTTGTCGTCGCCGTGCTGTTTACACGGGTCGAAAGCCAAACGAAAGCCTTTTTCAAGCCAACGAACAGAACGTTGTGACGCGGTTGCAAAGACAGGTGGCTTTGCCTAGGCTTGAGCCCAATGAAAGTATGATTACCTCAGCCCCCGCATTCTCCAAGAGGCCGTTTCCGTGACATCCCGCCCGCTCTCCCCGCTCGCCATTTTCGATCTCGACGGCACGCTCGTCGATACCGCCGCCGACCTGGTCTCCAGCCTCAACCACACCATCGCCGCAGCCGGGCTTGCCCCGGTTACCTATAACGACCTGACACATCTCGTCGGCCAGGGCGCGCGGGTGATGATCAAGCGTGCCTTCGCCTTGCGCGAGACGGAACTGCCGGAAGCCGAGATCGATCCCCTCTATGAGCGCTTCATCACCCATTACCGCGCAGAAATGCCCGGCGAAAGCCGCCCCTACCCCGGCATAGTCGAGACGCTTGACGCACTCTCGCAAGCCGGCATCACGCTTGCCGTCTGCACCAACAAGACCGAAATCCTCGCTTTGCCGCTGCTCGAAAAACTCGACCTTACCCGATATTTCGCCGCCATCACCTGCGGCGACACCTTCTCCTTCCGCAAGCCGGATGCGCGCCATATCCTCGGCACCATCGAAAAGGCCGGCGGCGACGTTCAGCGCTCCATCATGATCGGCGACAGCATCAACGACATTCTCGCGGCGAAGAACGCTGCCGTGCCGTCGATCGGGGTCACCTTCGGTTATTCGGATGTACCCATGGTGGAACTCGAGCCTGATGTCGTGATTGATGATTTCGCCGCGCTGACGCCGGCCCTGTTCGAGAAACTGGTTGCGAAGGGTGCTGCGGCGGCCTGAAGCCGGACCAGACAAGGAAAGCGCGAGGGAGCGGCACTTTCGACGTCAATGAGGGCTTAACAACGTCTCTTCCGTCATGCCGGACCTGATCCGGCATCCAGCCACGGCGCGTCTGCGCCGTGAGGAGAGTCTTTTGCGATCAGAGACTTGATCGCGCTGGACCCCGGATCTAGTCCGGGGTGACGGGAGTGGGGATGTGGCCGTCACAGCAAACACTCCTGACAGACTTTGCCTTCAAACTAAAAAAGCGCCGTCCCCGGCGCTTTTTGTCTCTATCTGATTTTGATCAGATCGACGCGGCCCGCGCCTTTGTCGTCACGGCAAACGCCTTCTGCACATAGCTGTCGCGGTCATAGACATCGTCGAAGAACTGCACCTTGCCGTCCTTGTCCGGCCAAGCCGTAAAGTAAGCGACGTAGACAGGAACCTTCTCCGGCACCTGCACGGCGCGGTTCTTGCCGGAAGCGATCTGCTCGCCGACCTTGTCGACGCTGGTGCCGAGAACGGCTGCAGCCATCCGGCGCGGATCGACCAGACGGATACAGCCATGGCTCAGCGCCCGCATGTCGCGGTTGAAGAAGCTCTTGGCCGGCGTGTCATGCATGTAGATCGCATGGGCGTTCGGGAACAGTATCTTCAGATCGCCCAGCGCATTGTCGCTGCTCGGCGGCTGGCGCACGGAGACGGCGTTGGTCGAGCCGTACCAGTTGACGCTGGTGGAGGAGACGGCACGGCCGCCCACCTGAACCTCGTAACCCAGACGGTCGAGATAGGACGGATCGCGGCGCAACTTCGGCAGCATTTCGTTGACGATGATCGACTGCGGCACGCCCCAATAGGGATTGAACTCGACGGTCTGGATTTCGTCCTGGAAGAAATAGGTCTGGTTCGCCTTAGAGCCGACCACCACCTTCATGCCGAACTGTTCCACGCCGTCATTGTGGTAATAGGCCATGAAAGCGGGCTGGTTGATGAAGACGTAACGCTGGCCGAGATCGGCCGGCAGCCAGCGGACCTGCTCCATGGCCACCTGCACCTTGGCGATCTTTGCATCGTTGCTTTCGCCGACCATGGCGCGCACGGTCGCACGGCCGATCACGCCATCGGGCTTCAGGCCGTTTTCGCTCTGGAACGCCTTCACCAGATCGACGAGATCAGGCGTATAATCCGGCGTCTGCTGGTAACCGGAAATGATCGCCGCATGTTCGGCCTTGAAGGCCGGCGAAGCGCGATGTTCGATGGCCTTGACCACATTGGCCATGTCTGCGCTGCTATTGCCGGGTTTCAGCACCAGATCGGCGGGGACGCGAACGGTGTGAGCTGCATCGCCCTCGCCGCGCAGGCGCGCAAGTTCCGCCTTCAGAGACAAATATTCGGCGCTCGATGGTTCACGGCTGCGCAGATAGGAGCCAACATCAGGGCTGAGGCCCGCTAGCTTCAGCACCGGCGCAAGGTTGACCGTCTTGCGCTTGAAATCATGGTATCCCGACAGCCGGTTCGGGTCGACACGGCCACGGATCGTGTCCTGCACATAGGCCAGAACCTTGGCCGACAGCGCCAGTTCGAACTGCAACTGCGCCCGCTGATAGGCATCGGAGGTCGATACGGAAGCCGTTTCAACCGGCGTGCCGGTCGCAGTCGTACCGGCAGCATTGCTGCTGATGCTGGCGGTCACATCCTTTGCCGGTGCGGAAATGCTGTAGTCGGCTGGATCGAGACCGCTTTCGCCGACCGTCTCGAAGAAGGCGATGACGGCGTTAGCGCGCTCGGTCAGCTCGCCGCCGGAAACCCACAGCGTCTTGCCGCCGGCGCCGTAATAGGCTTCCAGCGCCTTGGCGATTTCAGGCGTGGCGCTGAACTTGAGGTTGGCAAGACCTTCGCCGAAATTCGCGGTGTTTACCGCACGGGCTGTATCCGCCTTATAATCGTAATAACGCGGTCCGGAAACGCGCGGCAGAGGCTCGGGATCGGAAGCATCTGCACTTTGTCCGGCGCTCGATCCGGAGCCGGATGGTGAGGTGACGATGCCGGCCGGCGGCAATTCACCACGATCACGCGCGATCTTGCCCGGGCCGCCGCGCAGGAGGTCCATCAGGGTCACCGCGCCGGCACTGCCGGGAAGAGCGATGGAAACGGAAAGACCGAGAGCCAGCACCAGCGCTGCCGATGTTTTTCCAGATGTGACTTGCAATTTGATCCTCGTAGCACCCAGCACCGCCCGAAAACGGCGGGCATCAGTTTCATGCCTGTCTAGCCGATAGACGGCCCGTTGAAAAGAAAACGCCCAAAGCCCACAACCGTGCCGAAATGAACTTCATGATACAGCCAAAGCCATAAAAACGTAATTTCCAGAATTGGCGAGAATGGTTAAATTTCTATTTATTTCATTCACTTTGCCGTTGTCCGGCACAGCCTTGGCGCACCGCGGAAAGCCCGGTTTTCAGGGCGTTTCAGGCCGTAGTAAAAATGACACGCCGCGGCGTTTTTCACCTTGCAACCCTCACAAGGTCGAAATGGCTTTAAGGTGGCCGGAAATATCTGCCTCCGCCGCATTGCAACGCTTTCAATGCCGGCGCGATGATTCTATATATCGGCCGCGCAAGGCGGGCGAAAGCGCCGTTTTGGCGGAGGAACACGAGTAAAAAGGCAAGATTGATGACAGCCACACGGACGGAAACCGATACATTTGGACCCATTGAAGTTCAGGCCGATCGCTACTGGGGCGCGCAGGCGCAGCGCTCGCTCGGCAACTTCAAGATCGGCTGGGAAAAGCAGCCCGCCTCTGTCGTTCGTGCGCTCGGCATCGTCAAGCAGGCCGCTGCCCGTGCCAACATGGCGCTTGCCGGTCTCGACCCCAAGGTTGGAGATGTCATCATCGCCGCCGCACAGGAAGTCATCGACGGCAAGCTGACCGAGCATTTCCCGCTCGTCGTCTGGCAGACCGGCTCCGGCACCCAGTCCAACATGAATGCCAATGAGGTGATTTCCAACCGCGCGATCGAAATGCTCGGCGGCGAGATGGGCACCAAGAAGCCCGTTCACCCCAATGACCACGTCAATATGAGCCAGTCCTCGAACGACACCTACCCGACGGCGATGCACATCGCCTGCGTGGAAGAAATCGTTCACCACCTGCTGCCAGCCCTCAAGCACCTGCACAAGGCGCTGGAAGCCAAGGTCAAGCAGTTTGAGAAGATCATCAAGATCGGCCGCACCCACACCCAGGACGCGACACCGCTGACGCTCGGCCAGGAATTCTCCGGCTACGCAGCGCAGGTCGCCTCAGCCATCGCCAATATCGAGACCACCCTGCCCGCGCTCTCCAAGCTCGCCCAAGGCGGCACGGCGGTCGGCACGGGCCTGAACGCCCCCATCGGTTTCGCTGAAAAGGTCGCCGAGGAAATCTCCAAAATCACCGGCCTTTCTTTCGTGACAGCGCCGAACAAGTTCGAAGCGCTCGCCTCGCATGATTCCATGGTCTTCTCCCATGGCGCGATCAATGCGGCGGCTGCGGCACTCTTCAAGATCGCCAACGACATCCGCTTCCTCGGCTCCGGCCCGCGCGCCGGCCTCGGCGAATTGTCGCTGCCGGAAAACGAGCCCGGCTCGTCGATCATGCCGGGTAAGGTCAACCCCACCCAGTCGGAAGCACTGACGCAGGTTTGCGCCCACATCTTCGGCAACAATGCAGCGCTCTCCTTTGCCGGTTCGCAGGGTCACTTCGAGCTCAACGTCTATAACCCGATGATGGCCTACAACTTCCTGCAGTCCGTCCAGCTTCTGGGCGATGCCGCCGTCTCCTTCACCGACAATTGCGTCGTCGGCATCGAGGCCCGCGAAGACAATATCAGGAAGGGCGTCGAAAACTCGCTGATGCTGGTGACGGCGCTGAACGGCAAGCTCGGTTACGACATCTGCGCCAAGATCGCCAAGACTGCACACAAGAACGGCACGACGCTACGCGAAGAAACCGTCGGCGGCGGATACCTCACCAACGAAGAATTCGACCAGTATGTACGCCCGGAGAACATGATCGGGCCGAAGTAACTGGTTTGGATTTTTGGTGGAATGCAGAACGGGCCTTCGGGCCCGTTTTTCGTTTGAACATAAATGGCCCACAAGACGTTATCGGAGCGGCAACAGACCTCACCTCCCACGCAACGTCATCCTCGGCCTTGTGCCGAGGATTTGCGAACGTATCGCCAATCGCAACGTAGCAGATGCTCGGGACAGGCCCGAGCATGACGACGAGAGCGCATCAACAAAAAAGGGCCGCAAAAGCGGCCCTCTTCATCTCATTCAAACCATCAAACCAGCCGGCTCTGCTCCACCGCCGCCTCAACGAAGCTGGCGAAAAGCGGATGCGGGTCGAGCGGGCGGCTCTTCAGTTCCGGGTGGTACTGGACGCCGATGAACCACGGATGATCGGGATACTCCACCGTTTCCGGCAGGACACCATCAGGAGACATGCCCGAAAAGACGAGGCCGCAATTTTCCAGCCGGTCCTTGTAATCCACATTCACCTCGTAGCGGTGACGGTGGCGCTCTGAAATGTCAGTCGTGCCGTAGATATCGGCGATCTTGGTATCTTTCTTCAGCGCCGCCTTGTAGGCGCCGAGACGCATGGTGCCGCCGAGATCGCCCTTGGAGGAACGCTTCTCCAGCTCGTTGCCCTTGACCCATTCGGTCATCAGGCCAACAACAGGCTCGGACGTCGGACCGAATTCGGTCGAAGAGGCATTTTCGATGCCGGCGAGATGACGGGCCGCTTCCACGACTGCCATCTGCATGCCGAAGCAGATGCCGAAGTATGGCACGTTGCGCTCACGGGCGAACTGCGCCGCCATGATCTTGCCTTCCGAACCGCGCTCACCGAAGCCGCCGGGCACCAGAATGCCGTTGACCTTCTCGAGATAGGGCGTCGGATCTTCCTTTTCGAAGACCTCCGACTCGATCCATTCCAGCTTGACCTTGACGCGGTTGGCAAAACCGCCGTGATGCAGCGCCTCGATCAGCGACTTATAGGCATCCTTGAGGCCTGTATATTTGCCGACGATCGCAATCGTGACCTCGCCTTCCGGCGTACGGATACGATTGCAGACTTCTTCCCACTGTTCCAGACGCGGCTTCGGCGCCGGCTCGATACCGAAAGCCGCCAGCACTTCCGAATCGAGGCCTTCCTTGTGGTAGGCAATCGGAACGTCATAGATATTCGCAACATCCAGCGCCTGGATGACGGCGGAAGGACGCACGTTGCAGAACAGCGAAAGCTTGCGGCGTTCCGCTTCCGGGATTTCCCGGTCGGCGCGCACGAGCAAAATGTCGGGGTGAATACCAAGTGCCTGCAGTTCCTTCACGGAATGCTGGGTCGGCTTGGTCTTCAGCTCGCCGGCTGCCGGAATGTAAGGCATCAGCGTCAGGTGAAGATAAATCGCCGTGCCGCGCGGCAGATCGTTGCCGAGCTGACGGATTGCTTCCATGAACGGCATCGCCTCGATGTCACCCACCGTGCCGCCGATCTCGCAGATGACGAAGTCGTAATCGTCATTGCCTTCGATCACGAAATCCTTGATCTCGTTGGTGACATGCGGAATGACCTGAACCGTTGCACCGAGATAATCGCCGCGCCGTTCCTTGTCGATGATGTTCTTGTAGATGCGACCGGTGGTGATGTTATCGGTCTTGGTGGCCGAACGCCCCGTGAAGCGCTCGTAGTGGCCAAGGTCGAGGTCCGTCTCGGCACCGTCATCCGTCACGAACACTTCGCCGTGCTGTGTCGGGCTCATGGTGCCGGGATCAACGTTCAGATAGGGGTCGAGTTTGCGAAGCCGCACCCGATAACCACGGGATTGCAGCAAAGCTCCGAGTGCCGCAGCTGCGATGCCCTTACCGAGAGAGGAGACCACGCCGCCTGTGATGAATACATATCGCGCCATGGGATTCACCGGATACCTTTTTACCTCTGATTCCGCCAGCCCAAATTTCATTGTTTCGAAAATTCGCTGTTGACGAATCTGCGATGGGGCGAGCCGGAATGCGAACAAAAGAAAACCGGCAGGCTTTTGGCCTGCCGGAGCGTTAAATCAGAACCGGGCTTATTGACCGGTTGGAACTGCGTTCGGATCGGCGGGCTGCGCCGGGGCCGGAGCGGCCGTGCCGGAAGCGGCCGGAGCCGGTGTCGTCTGTGCCGGTGCGGCTGCACCACTATTGGTCGGGACGCCGTTTTCAGCCGGAGCCGGCGTTGCCGGCGTCGTCTGGGACGGGCCGAGCGTATCGAGAATGCCGTTACCCTGGCCCTGCGTGGCCGGAATACGGTTCAGGATGTCGGTCGGGCGCGATTCGTAACGGGTCAGTAGACCAAGGCCGAGCGACGTCAGGAAGAACAGCGCGGCAAGGATCGCCGTGGTGCGCGTCAGCGCATTGGCCGTTCCGCGCGCGGACATGAAGCCCGAACCGCCGCCGATGCCGAGGCCGCCGCCTTCGGAACGCTGGATCAGGACCACGCCGACAAGCGCCAGCACGATCATGAGGTGAATAACAATCAAAACGGTCTGCATGACAATCCATTCCATGCCCCGCGCGGAGCACCATAAAGAAGGTTTTGCGGCTCTTTACATGAGGCGAAGGTTTATTCCAAGCCCCTTTCCCATCCCCGTGACAGGAAAGGTTGGATCAAGCCGTAAGTTGCTCGTATGCCGCATAGATGGAAAGGAAGTCGGATGCTTTCAAGCTCGCGCCGCCAATCAGCGCGCCATCCACGTTCTCGACACCCATCAGTTCCAGCGCATTGGTGGGCTTTACCGAGCCGCCATAGAGGATGCGCATGGTCTTGCCGGCACCACCGAAGCGCTTGACGAGCTCATCGCGCATGAAGGCATGGGCCTCGCGCACATCCTGCGTGGTCGGGGTAAGGCCAGTGCCGATGGCCCATACGGGTTCATAGGCGATGACGGTATTTTCGGCCGTTGCCTCGTCCGGCAGGGAGCCGGCCAGCTGGCGCTTGAGAATATCGAGTGTTTGGCCCGCCTTTCGCTCATCCGCGGTCTCGCCGATGCAGACGATGGCAATGAGATCGGCCTGATGGGCGGCAACGGCCTTAGCGCGAACCAAGTGATCCGTTTCGGCATGGTCGGTGCGGCGCTCCGAATGGCCAACGATGACATGGGTGCCGAAGCAATCGGCGATCATCTCGGCGGAAATATCGCCGGTATGGGCGCCGGAGGCGTTCTGGTGGCAATCCTGCGCGCCGATCAGTAGCGGGCTGTCATCGCAAAGCGCCGTCGCCACGTAGAGCAATGTCGAGGGCGGGCAGATCAGCGCATCCACCTTCTCGGACAGCGCGCCCTTGACGCCCTCTGCCATGGCCTTGATCTGATCGAGCGAGGCACGCGTGCCGTTCATCTTCCAGTTTCCGGCAACAAGCGGTCGAACATTCGGCGTCATACGTATCCCATTCCCTTTGTCTCTGGCCCGCCTTTGGCGGCACCCCATCCCTTCGGCCGCAAGCGGCCCTTAATCACGACAGAAGCCCTGCCGGAAATCCCAGGATAGTTCTTTAACCGCAGCCGGCCGCAAATGGTACAAAAAAGCAGCCCAAGGGTTCAAAACAACGGTCAATTTCGCAAATTTCGCCGTCGCTGACCCAAATAAAGGCCTCAGCGGCTCAAGATCCAGTTCAAAACCGCCCGCCAGTCGGTCATGCGCACCGGCGTACCGTGGCTGCCGGTCTCATAGCGCGTGAACCGCACCGGCTCCCCGGCCTTCAGCAGAGTGCGGAAGATCGTCGCCTGCTGATCGGCCGAATAGACCTTGTCGGCGCTGCCATGGGTGAACCAGACCGGCTTCTTGGCTTTGGCAAAGGCGCTTTTCGGAAAATCGGGATCGACCGCACCGCCGAGGATCGCCATGCCCTTGAGATTGGCGACGGCAGCCTTGTCACGGCTGATGCCGTAACAGATGAAACTTCCCATCGAGGCGCAGGTCAGCACGACAGGCTTGCCACCCGATTTTTTGGCCGCATCGGCAATCAGCGCCGCGACATCGGCAACACCGTTTTCGTCAAAGGAGCGCACGCTTGGCGCATAATAAGTTCCGCCATTGGCAACAGCCAGATTTTTCAGCCGGTTGAAGTTGCCGCCGAACGTATAGTCGTTCATGCCGAGCCGTCGGTCGCCGCCGCGCCCGTGGATGAAGATGACGGTGAAGGCCTGCCCGCTTGCCGGCCCGACGCGGCCCACCTCAAGCGCCCTGCCCTCGAGGGAGACAGTTTCCAACGCCTGCGCCTTCTTCGGCGTCATGTCGATATATTGCCGTTTCACCCGCCGCTCCGGCACCTCGTCACGGCCGTTAATGTCGCGCATTTCCTGATAATCGATCACCTCGGATGCGCCGCCATCGCCGGTGGAAAGCACCGTCTGGCTGGAAAACAGCTCGTCCTTGAAGGGTCGCAGCGGCCCATCGGCAGCGGAAGCAGCGCCCGGCATCACCGCAACAGTCAGGCAGAAAAGAGTACAAAACGTGAAATGAGCTGTGGACATGACTTGGTTAACCGTTCATTCGTGGCTGCGAGACTTGCCATCGCAAGGCCGGCAGCGCAATCCTCCTGTTGCGAAACCCTGACACGACAGTGGCATAGGATGCGCCGCGCTTGCCCAGGCGGACCCTGTTCAATCAGACGGGAGCCGCATTTGGCGGTATATTGACGCTGATGGCATAATGATTCGCATGGCGAAATTCTGACACACGCTTTTGAACTTTGGACATGATGGACGACAGCAACGATCTCTTCTCCGGTCTTCCGGCGGCACAAAACAGCGATACGGACACGAACGAGGACGCGGGCAAACCCGTGAAGGCCCCGGCGACCGCAGCCGCGAATGTGAACGTGCAGCCGAAACCCGCAGCCGTTGCGGCCGTCACGCCGCCCGCCCCGCCCGCACCCGTGTCTCCTTCCGGTGACGATTACGGCGCCTCGTCGATCCGCGTGCTTGAGGGGCTTGAGCCCGTGCGCATGCGTCCCGGCATGTATATTGGCGGCACCGATGAAAAGGCCCTGCACCATCTCTTCGCCGAAGTCATCGACAACTCCATGGACGAGGCCGTCGCTGGCCACGCCAATTTCATCGAGGTCCATCTCGATGCCGAAGGTTTTCTGACTGTCACCGATAACGGCCGCGGCATTCCGGTGGAAAACCACCCGCAGGTTCCGGGCAAGTCGACGCTTGAAGTCATCATGACCAAGCTGCATGCCGGCGGCAAGTTCGACGGCAAGGCCTATGAGACGTCAGGCGGCCTGCACGGCGTCGGCGTGTCGGTGGTCAATGCGCTCTCCGACCTGCTGGAAGTGGAAGTCGCCCGTAACCGCAAGCTTTACCGCCAGCGCTTTTCGCGCGGCGCGCCGATCGGCGGACTTGAGGAACTGGGCGATGTGCATAACCGCCGCGGCACCCGCGTGCGTTTCCATCCCGATCCGCAGATCTTCGGTGATCATGCCAAGTTCGAACCGGCCCGCATCTTCCGCATGGCCCGCTCCAAGGCCTATCTCTTCGGCGGCGTTGAAATCCGCTGGAGCTGCGATCCCGGCATGGTGCCGGCCGGTGGTGAAATCCCCGAAAAAGCCGTGTTCCATTTTCCGGGCGGCCTGAAGGATTACCTCGCCGCCACGCTCGGCAAGGAATTCACCGTCACCCGCGAAATCTTCTCGGGCCGCACCGAAAAGACCGGCGGTCACGGCGCACTGGAATGGGCTGTCACCTGGTATGGCGGCGACACGCAGATTCATTCCTATTGCAACACCATCCCGACCCCTGAAGGCGGCACGCATGAGGCCGGTTTCCGCATCGCGCTCACCAAGGGCCTGAAGAACTATGCCGAGCTGACGCAGAACAAGCGCGCCAAGGAAATCACCACCGATGACGTGATGATTTCAGCGGCCGGCATGCTCTCGGTTTTCATTCGCGAGCCTGAATTCGTCGGCCAGACCAAGGACAAGCTCGCCACCGTCGAAGCCCAGCGCATCGTTGAAAACGCGCTGCGCGATCCCTTCGACCATTATCTTGCCGGCAATCCGGGTGAAGCGGACAAGCTGCTCGACTGGGTGATCGAGCGCGCCGAAGAGCGCCTGCGCCGCCGCAAGGAAAAGGAAGTCAACCGCAAGACGGCGGTGCGCAAATTGCGCCTGCCCGGCAAGCTGGCGGACTGCTCCCAGAACACGGCGGAAAATGCCGAGCTTTTCATCGTCGAGGGTGACTCGGCAGGCGGCTCGGCCAAGCAGGCGCGCAACCGCGCCAATCAGGCCATCCTGCCGCTGCGCGGCAAGATTTTGAACGTCGGCAGCGCCAGCCGCGAAAAACTTTCCGCCAACCAGCAGATCGCCGATCTCATCCAGGCGCTCGGCTGCGGCACACGCACGAAATACCGCGAAGAAGACCTGCGGTATGAGCGCATCATCATCATGACCGATGCCGATGTCGATGGCGCCCATATCGCCTCGCTGCTCATCACCTTCTTCTATCAGGAAATGCCGGAACTCATACGCGGCAACCACCTCTATCTGGCCGTGCCGCCGCTCTACGTCATCCGCCAGGGTGCCAAGAGCGCCTATGCCCGCGACGATGCCCACCGCGCCGAATTGATGGAAACCATGTTCAAGGGCAAGAAGGTCGAAATCGGCCGCTTCAAAGGCCTCGGTGAAATGATGGCCGCGCAGTTGAAGGAAACCACCATGGATCCCGAAAAGCGCACCCTGCTGCGTGTCGAGATCGATGACGTGGACTTCGAAGGCACCCGCGAGGCTGTCGATAACCTGATGGGAACCAAGGCGGACGCCCGCTTCCGCTTCATTCAGGAGCGCGCGGCCTTCGCCGATAATCTGGATATTTGAGGCAAGAAGCTGACCAATAGCCGAAGCCTCAAGTGAAATGTCGTGAGAAGGCAACACTAACGCCGGCGCCCCACTGTAGTGAACGCTTTATCCCCTCGCGCGTTTGCATCCCGCCTGATAATCTTCGGGCCGGGAGCGATAAAAACAAGTGACTGCATTTACGGCCTTCATCATCATTCTTCTCATGCTCATCGGGCCGAGCCTGTTCGTCGTCATCGGCAAACAGCGGGAAAAGGCCGTTCCCAAACGCCCCTCCACCGCCCTGCCCGTTGCCGAAGACGGAACGGCGCTGGACCGGCACTGGCAATCGATCAGGAACGGCTGGAACGAGAAGAATGCGCTCTGCCTGTTACATTCCAACCTCGATGCCTTTGCCGTGCGTGTGGCTGCGGCACGGGCGGCGGGGCGCAGTCTCGATCTCATGTATTACATGTGGAATGCCGACCTGACTGGACGGCTGATGATGCGCGAGGTCATCGCCGCCGCCGATCGTGGCGTGCGGGTGCGGCTGCTGCTTGATGATCTCGGCGTCTCCATGTCGGATCGTATTTTCCATGCCATCGATAGCCACCCCAATATCGAACTTCGCCTGTTCAATCCGACGCGAGCGCGGGAGAACATTATGCATAGAGGCATCGAACTGGTACTGCGCTTTCGAAGCGTCAACCGGCGCATGCACAACAAGGCATGGATTGCCGATGGGCGGGCCGTGATCGTCGGCGGCCGCAATATTGGCGACGCCTATTTCGATGCCGCCGAGCGGGCGAATTTCCACGATTTCGACATTCTCGGTTTCGGCCGGATCGTTGCCGATGCCACCGAAATTTTCGACGATTACTGGAACAGCGCCGTTTCCGTGCCTGTGCGGTCGCTTCTGGCAAGACGGCCGAGCAAACTCGCCAGATTGCGGCGCGAGCTGGATGGCCTGCCGAAAAGCGAGGCGGCCAAGCCCTATCTGGAGCGGGTCGAAAGCCAGTATGGCCGCGATCACTTCCTGATGTCGGACCGTCTGCACTGGGTCGATACGGCAGATGTGCTTGCCGATCCCCCGGAAAAGGCGGCGGGCAAACGCCGCAAGGGCCATAATTTCCTGATGGAAAGCCTGCTGCCGCTGATGCAGGCGGCGGGCGAAAGCCTGCACATCACTTCCCCCTATTTCATTCCCGGCAAACAGGGTGTGGAGATTTTTCTCGATCTCGCCGAACGCGGCGTGTCGCTCGCCATCCTCACCAATTCGCTGGCCGCAACCGATGTCGCCGCCGTTCATGCCGGTTATGCGCGTTATCGCAAGCCGCTTCTTTCAGGCGGTGTGCGCCTGCATGAGTTGCGGGCGCAAGCGGACCAGTCGAACTTCACCCTGCGCGGTTCGGGACAGGCGAGCTTGCACACCAAGGCCTTCACCCGCGATGGCAGGACCGGCTATATCGGCTCGCTCAATTTCGATCCCCGCTCCGCCTCGCTCAATACGGAAATGGGCGTTGTTTTCAGTTCAGCCCCGCTGGTGGCTAGGATGGACGAGATATTCGCCGACGAAATCCGCCGCACGATGAGCTTCGAACTTGATATCAACAGCGCCAACCGCATCGTCTGGATGACGGAAGAACAGGGGCAGCCAAAAACCTACCGGCGAGAACCCGACGCGGCCATCAGCCGCCGCATCATCGCCGGCATCATGCGTTTCCTGCCGCTTGAATCACAGCTTTGACGGGGAAAACCGGCTCAGGCGGCCGGCCTTATCCCCGCCTTTGCCAGCTGTATCTGCACCAGCGTATCGAGGTTCTGGTTGACGCGGCAATAGAATTCCTCGTCGATGAAGGGCCGCAACATGAAGTCATTGCCGCCCGCCTTCAGGAACCGCGCCGAGAGCAGCCGGTTGGTGGAGGATGACACGCCGATGATGCGCAGCTCATGCGACCCACGCACGGTGCGAATGCGCCGCGTCAGTTCGAAACCATCAATGTCAGGCATGTTATAGTCGGTTACGACAAGACCGATATCGGGATTGGCCTTCAGGATTTCGAGCGCCTTCGCACCGCTATCGGCAAGGCTGACGCGGAAATTATAGCGCTTGAGGCGGCTCGAAAGCAGCGCCCGCGCCGTCGGGCTATCGTCGACGATCAGCACATGGTGGCGATGATTGGTGAGGAAGCGACAGACCGATTCCGTCAGCATATCCACGGCGAAGATATTGTCCTTGAGAATATAATCGACCACATCCTTGGCGATCAGCGTTTCGCGCGTCGCTTCGTGAAAGGTGCTGGTGAAAACGATGGTCGGGATCGAAAGATCGATCAGATATTCCAGCGCCTCACCCTTTTCCGCCCCCGGCAGGTTGATGTTGGAAATGGCGAGCGTCACCGGCTCGGGCGAATGTTCATAGCAGGCCTGCAACTCCTCGAAAGAGCGACACACCTCCACGGAAACGCCCAGCATTTCCTTGAGCCGCATGCTCACCATCTGGGTGAACACGTTGCTGTCTTCCGCCAGTAAAATGCGGTTGTTGGTAAAAGGCACGCCAGAATATTGCATGCCCGTAATGCCCAGGAAATTCATTCTGCCCCGATCCCCCATCGTATGTGAGGAAAACATATCAGGCTGATTTTTCAGAATCATTAATAGCACTTTTGCCGGCAAGGAATGCTGGCA
This sequence comes from Agrobacterium tumefaciens, assembly GCF_005221325.1. Lineage (NCBI taxonomy): Bacteria > Pseudomonadati > Pseudomonadota > Alphaproteobacteria > Hyphomicrobiales > Rhizobiaceae > Agrobacterium > Agrobacterium tumefaciens. The sequence continues at coordinate 1,389,089 of NZ_CP039888.1, forward strand.
TATGCTTACCTAAACGGAAATACGGCCCGCGAGGGGCCGTATTCCAGCTTTGGGAGGGAATGGTCTTATGCGCGCAGCAGCGCATTTTCCGTGTCGAAGGGGCTTTCTTCCACCACTTCAGCATCATAAAGCGTCCCGAGAATGCGGATTTTAAGTTTCGTGCCAACTGCCGCATATTCCGGTTTGAGCATGGCAAGTGCAATCGACTTGCCGATACGCCAACCGAAGCCGCCGCTGGTGACACGGCCGGCAAGAGCGCCGTTTTCATCGGAAATCGCTTCCGACCCGCGGGCATCGACATCCGTATTGCCCGACACGGTCAACGTCGAGAACACCCACTTCACCCCGGCTTCCTTATAGGCCACCAGCGCATCGCGGCCGATGAAGGATTTTTCCGGCCGCAGGAAGCGGTCGAGACCGGATTCATAGGCGTTATATTCCACCGAAAGCTCGCGGCCCATGTTGCGATAGGACTTTTCGAGCGACATGGACACCATGGCCCGGATGCCGAACGGCTTGATGCCGAATTCCGCACCCGCTTCCATCAGCCGGTCGAAGATGTAATTCTGCATCTCGATCGGATGGTGCAGCTCCCAGCCCAGTTCGCCGACGAAATTGACGCGCAGCGCATGCGCCGTCGCCACGCCGACGGAAATCTGCTTTGCCGTCAGCCACGGGAAATCCTTGTTCTCCAGGCTGGTGCGGGTCAGCTTCTTCAACAGATCGCGCGACTTCGGGCCGGCAAGCACCAGCACGCCGTATTTCTGCGTGATCGGCTGCAACACCACGGAACCGTCGGTGGGTGCAAGACGGCGCAGTACGTCATGGTCATGCGCTTCGAGACCGCCTGCCGAAACCATATAGAACCGGCCAGGCGCCCATTCATAAACGGTGAACTCAACCTTCACACCGCCATTCGGCGTCAGAAGATGCGTCAGCGCGATGCGGCCGCGCTTCTTCGGCACGATGTTGGCCAGAATACTGTCCAGCCAGGCACGCGCGCCGGGGCCGGAAACCTCCATCTTGGCGAAGGCCGACATGTCAAGTACGCCGACATTGTTCGTGACGTTCTTCACCTCGTTGCCGACATGTTCGAAATAGTTCGAGCGGCGGAACGACCATTTTTCGACGATACGGCCATCGTCAAGCGGCGGCGCGTAATTGTGGCTGGTGATGACATCGGCGCCAACGCCGAGGTCTTCTTCCCGCAGCGCATAACCTTCCGGCGCATACCAGTTTGCACGCTCCCAGCCATAGACCGAACCGAACACGCCGCCGAGCTTCTTCAGGCGATCGTAAACCGGCGTCGTCTTCAAGGGACGAGCGGCGGAACGCTCCTCATCGGGATAATGCATGGTGAAGACGTTGGCATAGGCTTCCTCGTTCTTGGCAATGAGGTAGCCTTCCGTGGCGTGTGGGCCGAACCGGCGCGGATCGACACCCATCAGATCGAGCGTCGGTTCGCCATCGACGATCCATTCGGCCAGCTGCCAGCCGGCACCGCCGGCGGCGGTGATGCCGAAGGAATGGCCTTCGTTCAGCCAGAAATTCTTGAGGCCCGGCGCGGGGCCGACGATCGGGTTACCGTCAGGCGTATAGGCGATCGCGCCGTTATAGACCTTCTTGATGCCCACTTCGCCGAAGGCCGGAACGCGGACCATTGCCGTTTCGATATGCGGCATCAGGCGGTCGAGTTCTTCCTGAAACAGCTCATATTCGCTGTCGTCGGACGGACCATCGACATAACAGACCGGCGCGCCGACTTCGTAAGGACCGAGGATCAGGCCGCCCGCTTCTTCGCGCATGTACCAGGCAGAGTCCGATTCACGCAGAACGCCCATTTCCGGCAGGCCCTGACGGCGGCGCTCCAGAATGGCCGGATGCGGCTCGGTGACGATATATTGGTGCTCGACCGGGATGACCGGAATATCGATGCCGACCATCTCGCCGGTCTTGCGCGCGAAGTTGCCAGTGCACGAGATGACATGTTCAGCGATGATCTCGCCCTTGTCCGTCGTCACCTTCCAGTGACCGTCTTCCAGCTGTTCGATGGCGGTGACTGTCGTGTTGCGATAGATCGTCGCGCCGCGGTCACGCGCACCCTTGGCAAGCGCCTGCGTCAGATCGGCGGGCTGGATATAACCGTCGTCAGGATGCTGGATGGCGCCGAGCAGGCCGTCCGTCTCGCAGAGCGGCCAGATTTCCTTGACCTGCTCCGGCGTCAGCATGTTGACGCGCACACCGATGGTCTCGGCAATGCCGGCATAATACATATATTCGTCCCAGCGATCCTTGGTGCGGGCGAGACGGATGTTCGAGACCTTGGAGAAGCCGACATTCATGCCGGTCTCTTCCTGAAGCTCCTCATAGAACTTCACGGAATATTTGTGAATCTGGCCAACCGAATAGCTCATGTTGAACAGCGGCAAGAGGCCTGCCGCATGCCAGGTGGAACCGGAGGTCAGCTCCTTGCGCTCGATGAGAACGCTGTCGCTCCAGCCCTTTTTGGCAAGATGATAAAGCGTCGAGACGCCGACAACGCCGCCACCGATCACCACCGCCCGTGCATGTGTCTTCATTTACAGAACCCCTGAAAAGCGCCGGCCTCGTCTTATTCCGCCGACATTGGATGGGAGGAATATGAAGCGCTCGGCCGCCGTTCAGCCGCCTGATTGCGACATGGCCATAGGGTGCTGCGACAGGGAAGAAATTGCTGTCGCAGACAGGGCCATGTCGCTGATCATCATTTGCCCTTGCCGGAGGTCTTGGCGGTTGCGGCGTTTTCGGGAACCGCCTCGTCGTCCCTCTTGGGTCCGTCTTTCGGGGGCGTTGCGCCAGGACCTGGCGCAGCAGCCGCCCCTGTATGGCCCACCACGGCCTTGTCGCCCTCTTCCGAAAGCAGCGCCGCCAGCATCTGCGGATTGGCGTCGCCTTCCACATGGATGTTGAGATTACGCTGCGGGAACGGGATGGCGATGCCCTCTTCGCGGAAACGATGGAGGATGGCGATGCGCAGCGCGTTTTTCACGGCAAGCCCGTTCGACAGGTCGGCAAGGTGGAAACGTAGTTCGAAATCCAGCGAAAAATCGCCGAAACGCAGGAATTCCACATGCGGCTCCGGGTTGCGCAGCACCGGCGGCTGGGCGCGCACCAGCTCCAGCAGAATATCCATCACCTGCTGCGGATCGGAATCATAAGCGACGGACACCGGGATTTCCGCCCGCATGATGCGGTTGCGGTGTGTCCAGTTGCCGACAGAGGAATTGATGAATTCCGAATTCGGCACGATGATCGACTGGCCACGGAACGTCTCGATTTCGGTGGCGCGCACGGAAAGCCGCTTGACGGTGCCCTCCGTCGTTCCGGTCACCACCCAGTCTCCCACCTTGAAAGGGCGCTCGACCAACAGGATGAGGCCCGAGACGAAGTTCGAGACGATGTTCTGCAGACCAAAACCGATACCGACCGAAAGAGCGGAAGCGACCAGCGCCAGGCTTGAGAGGTTGAGACCGGCGGAGGAGACGCCGAAGATGGCCGCAACGGCGATGCCGAGATAACCGATGCCTGTTTTGACCGAGTTGCGCACCCCCGCATCCACCTGGCCCCGCGCCATGACGTTATTATCCAGCCACTTCTGGAACCAGCGGGTGATGATATAGCCAATGGCGAAGACCAGAACGCCGCCGAACAGGCCGATGAGCGAGATCGAGGCATTGCCGACGGTGATGCCGGTCAGCAGGCGATAGGCCCAGCTTTCGATATCGCCCGGCTGGAAACCCCAGGAAAACAGGATGAGCGGCACGCCGAAGGAAAGCGCCACGACATAGATGCCGAGCCCCGCGGCAAGGCCGGCCTGATCCAGCGCAACCGGGCCGAGGCCGAAACGCCGCGCGAGATAACGCCCGGCAAGGGATTCGCCAAAGGCGCCCTGCCGCGAAATCGCCTTGCCGGAGAGAATGCCGATATACATGGTCGCCAGCACCGCACCGGTCGCGACGATCTGCGTGGCGAGGAAACGGGCAAGCCCGACATAACCCGTGAGGCAGGCGCCGATGAGGATGAGGCCACCCACCCGCAGCAGAATGACGAGCCAGCGCGGCAGGCGCTGGTTGCCGGTGTCGTAATCCTGCCCCTCCCCGATCATCGGTCGCAGGAACGATACGGTGAGCAGGATGATGCCGATGATGACGGAAGCGATGAAACTCTTGGCGACGGTGACGATAAGCGGTGAATAAAGCGTCTCGCTGATCGTGCCGAACAGATAATCGAGACCGTTGACGAGCGCCATCAACAGCACCGCCGAAGACAGCGTGTGCGCACCCTTGTTGGACACCTTCAGCAGGCGCCATTCCGGCTGTGTCGGCGCAAAGATCGCATAGCTCAGCCGCGAGACAAAATAAACGAAACCGGTGATCGCCATCGCCCCGAACAGGATCGGCGCTATGTCGGACCGCAGCACGTTGAAATTATCGAGGAAGAAGGCCGAGGTGACGAGAAACAGGAACAGCGACAGCGACTGCACCATGGTGGACCAGAAGGCCACCGAAAGCCTTCTGAGATAGGAAGGCTCACCCGTGAAGGCGCGACGGTCCATGCGGCTGCCGAAAAAGCGGTAACCGCCGACCAGAAACAGCAGCGCCGCCATGATCGACAGCATGACGGCCCCGAACATCGGCAGCCGCTTGTAGTTCCAGACATAGGCCGCCCAGCTGCTGAAGGCATTGTTGAGGTTGGTCAGCTCGGCCAAAAAGGCGGAAGACGCATCCCCCAGCGTCTGGGCGGAAACTTCCGTGCGCTTGAACAGGGTGGCGGCAAAAAGCGCCCGGCGAACCGCCGTGATATTGTTGGAAATCTGCGCGGCATTGCTGGCGGTGGCCTCAACCTCGCCGGCCATGGCATTCATCTCACCGCGCTCCGCCGTCAGCCGGTTTCGCTCTTCCGTGACGAGGCTCGCTTCCGGCGGCTGGCCTTCGCCGGGCGCCGCACCCAGCGCATCCAGCCGGGTCTTGATCTGATCCAGCCGCGCCCGAAGCTTGGCATTGGCGGCTGCGGCATCGGCAGCGATGCCATCGGCCCGTCCCTTGAGGTCAACGAGCTGGACATCGTCGCGCCCGCCCGCCTCCACCTGCCCCGAGATGAATGCGATATCCGCCTTCCATTTTTCCAGGTCGGATCTCGCCTGCTCGACCGTCGAGACCTGGATGGCGCCCGGCGTTGCCGGGGTCGTTGTTTCCTGCGCCATGGCCGGCATCACCCAGAGGCTGCCGAAGAGGGCAAAAAGAACGGCAAAAATCGAGGCCATGCCGCCACCTCGCCGGCCAGCGCCTGCCCGCCCGCCGAACACCCGCCTGCCATTCATCCATCCGCCGAACATCAACCGCACATCCATGCCTTTCGTCTCTTGCGCCGCTTCAGGCTATTTAGCGCCTGTTGCGCGGAAAACCACCCGCATCAGGCGAGGTTTTCAGGAGTTGCTTGCTTTTCACCACGAGAATCATCACCTTTGATTATGCAGCAACATGGGAGGAAATCATGGAATCTGCTGGCATTGGCTGGATTGCAGCTATCATCATCGGTGGTGTTGCCGGGTGGCTCGCCGAACAATTCATGAAAAGCAATATGGGTGTTTTCATGAACATCCTTCTTGGAATAGTCGGCGCGATCATCGCCAACGCCATCCTTTCGGTATTCGGAATCGTTTTGACCGGCTGGCTCGGTTATCTCATCGCCGGCTTCGTCGGCGCCTGCATCCTCATCGCCATTGGCAGAGCTTTCAGACGCGGGTGAATAAAAAGAAAATCCGTAAAACCCATGAATTCCAGGCTTTTCCAGCGCGACTGAAATTTTTCCGTCACAAAAATCGAAGAAATTTCATTTCCGCGCTGGACAAGCCCAAACTTCCCCTTTATAGCCCCCCTCACACCGCCACACGGTGTCGGTCGGGTGATTAGCTCAGTTGGTAGAGCAGCTGACTCTTAATCAGCGGGTCGTAGGTTCGAGCCCTACATCACCCACCAAATTTCTCCAAATGTAACAAGATGTTGCGGTGCTAATTTAAAGCATCGCTTGAGCGTTTAGGCCTCCGAGGCCTCCCTCGCTTCAAGAGCTTTCGTGCGAAAAATTCGCCTCGTGCCCTGCAACGCAGGGCAGCGCTACCGCCGTCGGCGAACCTTGTGCCAAGCCCCTACAATTTCATTTCCGGCACGCTCACCTTGGCGCCCACGAAGCGCAGCGCCAACGGTCGTCCGGCGATGCGGCTGCCAAATTGCTCGGTAAACGGAACGGGCGCCGCCTGCTTTACGGCCTCGATGGCGGAATCGATGAAGGCCTTGCGTCGCGGGCTGTCCTCCTGTGGGCGGGCGGCGGTCACCACCACCTTGCCCCTGATCTGCCCATCCCTGTGCAGAATGAACTGCAGCGTCACCACCAACCCGTCGGTATCTTCCGGCGGCACCCAGCAGGCGAAGATGGCATCGAACATTTCGTCGAGATTGGCGGCCGGCGTGGGATCATTGCACGCGCGCGACTGGCCTGACGCCTGTGTGAAAAAGCCGGCAATAAGGATGGCGAATGCCATGAGACCCGGCAGCGTGAAACCGCGGGAAAATAAATGATCGAACAAATTTAATATCCTTCATTGCGACGTGATCCGCCCGTGCGGAAAAAATCGACACTGCCAGTAAAAACTCCTGACGCTCCAGGAAAAAAGCATGAAACGCAAAACAAAAATTAATAATTCCACAAAAACAAAGAAAAAACAAAAATATTGGTGAAGTTATTAGAACAATAAAATAAAATAATATAAAATAGAATATATAAATACATCATTCGATTCTGCAATTTTATACACAAAAAATTCAAGGGCGCGGTTTCGCTTGGGAACAAGGTCCTGAAAAGCCAGCCGCTGCTCTGGCGATGGCGCGGCCATGAAAAACCGCAGCGACGGTGATTATTGCTTCTGCCCCGCCGCCCGTTTCCCCAAAGCTGTCTCAATCATCCCTATGATTGTGGCCATGAGATTGCTCATCAACATATCGCTTTTCATTCTCGGCGCTGTCGGGAGCGGGATATGCGCGTTCTTATTATCGGCAGCCCTTGCCGATTCCGGATTTCTCGGTTCCTGTTTTGAGGGAAACTGTGCCTATGCGGCGCTTTTCATGGTGCTGCCCGTCACATGGTTCGTGCTTTTTGCGCTTTATGTCATGGCGCTTTTGATCTGGCGGCGAAAACCGTTCCGGAACGGAAGGCTCTGAAAAAGAGCATGGCGGCGTCATCGCTACCGAACGTTCGTTGACAGCGATCGAGACTTGCCGTTAACGTCCGCCTGCTGGGGGATTCGCTGCCAGTGATATGCGGGGCTCTCGAGCATACGCGATATCACCGGCCTCTGAATGTGCATGTTCCGATTTGCGTGTTGCGTAGGATGGGCATGTCGGAAAACAGGGAGACCAAAGGATGCGGGCCGCAATCAATTCCCCGTCGCTTTCGATCGACACCATGGACTATCAGGCCGAGTGCCAGTTCGCGCTGGAGCCTTCCATTCAAGGGCTGATCGAGAAGGCGGAACATGCCGGCTGGAACCGCCAGCAGGCCGCCCTTGCCATCGTCGCGCTCGCCAGCGAGCATCTCACCGATCTCCTGACCGCCGGCGGCCTCCCCGCGCCGGATCAACGACCCCTCTCCTGATCCCCTTCTGAAGCCGGGCGGATCATCGCCCACGCCATTCGAGACATCATCGCGACAATCGACCCAGCAGACCCGGAGTGTCCTGATCGACACTGCCGGAACGCCACGGCGCGTCGTAGAAGCCGCCACGCAGGTGGAGCCGGTCTCGTATGACCTCGAGACGGCCTGCCGTGTTTGAGCCATGCTCGTGCGCGAACACACATCGTTGCCCGCCAGTGACTATGCCATAGTGTTGACGCAAGCCGCTAATAATGAGAACATAAAGTGAACATTATGGAGGTCAGCGATGAATACGTCAGACGCAGCCATAGAAAATGCCCTTTCCGTCGTCGCCCGTTCCCGCGACATGCGTGAGCGCGCGCTTGAACGCCGCCGCGAACTGCAGCGGCGAACGGAAGTCATCATCACTCGGCCGCTCTATGTTCTCAAAAAGAACGAAGGGCCGAAGCAACTGTCGCTGAAACTCGATAGCTAGTCGCCGTGGACATAGAGAGGGCCTTCAGCGCCGGATATCCACTGCCTCCCCTCGTTTCCAAAAAGCGAAATCCCGTGCGGATCACCTCACGCACGGGATTTTCTGAATGAAGAGGTTATGGTTCTTGTCTATTGCATGCGCTGCATTGCGGCTTCGGGCTCACCGGTCGTCGCAACCGCTGCCGGAAGTCGGTCGGTCTTTTTCAGGATGACGACGGGCTTGTCCACCGGGTCCGTCGGCGGAACGATGCTTGCAGTTTTGAATTCACGATCGATGGCAGGAACGGAAGCGTTGATCTTTTCATGACCTGCGCATTCCGCGAGCGCTGCACTGGCGGAAAAACCAAAGACAGCGGCGACAATGAGAACTGATTTCATGTCATTCTCCCTTCGCTTTTGTGGCAATCTCCAGTCTAGGTGGAGACGAGCCGGATTGAAAATCACACTTTAGAGACATCTAAAGCTCATCATCATGTCGGCAGTCGTCGTTTTCGATGTGCGGGCAAGTCGAGGGGCGATTGCATCGCCCTATTTTTTCCGCACATCCAGCGGATTTGGGCAAAGCGGTCTGCGAAAAATCATCGCCACGTAGCTTCCCTTCAGGGAAATGAGACTGGGCGTATAAGTCGAAACCTTCGCCGTGTTGGCGGCCGTGATCGTTCTTCCCTCAGAGGGTTTCTGCTGCATGGCACGCCTCCTTCCATGAGCGATAACGAAAATACGCCGATCTTGTTCCGATCACGGTTTCGTGGTGCGCACGAGAATAAACGTGTCGCCCCGGGAACCAGATTGCCAGCGGTACCCCACGCTTGAAAATTCCAGCCAAAAGCTCTATATGCCTGAGCGCGAGGACGACCTCGGCCATATCGGCGACAGCATGCGGGACGGCCCGGTCACATACCGGAGAATGAAATGCGCTCCCTGCAAGATCGTATCCGCCACGCGCTCAGCTTTGAAATCATCGGCCTTCTGCTCGTCATTCCCCTGGGTGCACTGCTCTTTGGCATGCCTATGGAAGATATCGGCGTCGTCGGCCTCGTCAGCGCCACGCTGGCCACGATCTGGAACTATGTCTACAATCTCGGCTTCGACCATGCCATGCAGCGGCTGAAGGGCACGACGCTGAAGACGCCTGCCATGCGGGTAGCCCACGCCGTGCTGTTCGAACTCGGCCTGCTGATCGTGCTGATGCCGTTCATCGCATGGTATCTTGATGTCAGCCTCGTCCACGCGCTGGTGATGGATATCTCCTTTGCGCTGTTTTACGTGGTCTATGCTTTTGTCTTCAACTGGAGCTATGACCGGATTTTCCCGCTGCCGGAATGGAAGTCGCAGCAGGACGCCGCCTGATCGACGGCGGCAGCGCACAAGGGAAATTCAACGCCGCAACGTCTCGCAGACGATGGCGACATGGACGTTAAAACCGCGATAAAATTCCGCCCGGTTGAAGCCGGGCGCATCGCCGCTTCGAGACACGGCCTTTGCATTTCATTCGACCATCGGCCAGAGCCTGAACAGGGTGTGGTTCCTGTCTCGGAAATGACTGCCTGGCGCTTAAAGTGACTTCAGCGTCCAGGCCACAATTTCCCGCGTGGCAGCGGCGAAGGCCTGATCCAGTGCCTTTACGAAATTGGCGTTGCCTGAACCGCTGACGCGGGCGCTGGAACGGAATACTTCCTGCGCCTTCACCGTGCCGTTGCGGTCGTTCAGCAGCTTCACCGATATTTCGATATTGGCGACATTCCCAGCCGTATCGATCTCGAAGGCGCGGATATCGGTCACGACCTGATAATCGATCGCCAGCCCCTGCCCCGGACGGCCGACGCCGCCGAGCTTGCCGGTATCCTCGAAGGCTTCCACGAGCTTGGATTGCACCATACGCGGCAGGCGGTCGCTCCATTGCGAATTGCCGAGATATTGCACTTCAGAGCCGGAAAGCCGCACCACGATGTTTTCGCTGTCCAGCGCCTTCAGCGCCGTCGGATCGGCAATCAGCAGCTGCCGGCTTTTCAGCGACGGTCCTTGCGTCACCGCCGCCGGAGAGACGGAGAGATCGAAGGTGTCGTTATTCGGCGCACCCGCACAGCCTGCCATCAGGGCGGCAAACAGCGGAGCCAGAATGAGGGCGCGGCGTTTTTGGCCGTTTATCGATAGTCTCATTGGCCCATACCCCTCTTAGCGCCTTGTTCTGCCATCATATTGTTTCACGGTTTCGCCGCCGAAAATCAACCGCTGCGGATCGCGGTCGATATTGGTGATGGCATTATTGAGATTATCGACCGTCGTTCGCGTGCTGCCGATCAGCGCCTGGAAATCTTTCAGGCCCGAGCTGGAGAAGCGGGTGAGATTGTCGGCAATCGGCCCGATGCGGGCATTGAGATTATCCGCCACCGCCTTGAAGGAGGTAAGCGTCTCGCGCGCCTTGGCAAACAGCGAATTGGCGTCGTCGGTGCCGAGCATGCCATCCACCTTGGCGAGAATGCCATCGACGCGGCTGGAGGCAAGGTTCAGCTTGCGGCCCATGTCGGTGAAATCGGAAACCGCCTGGTCGATATCGGCGCGACGCGCACCGACATCATCGGCGATCCGCTTGAAATTCGCCACGGCGTCACGCGCATCGGCGGTCGCTGCGGAAACGTCGCCCACCACCGTGCTGACCTTGGCGGGATCGACGGAGGCCAGAAGCTCATCCGCGCGCTTCACGACCGTCTGCACTTCCGTGCTCGCCGCCTCGAAATTGCGCGCCGTGCTCTGCACCGTCTCCATGATGCCCTGGATATCGCTGGAAGCCGAGGCGACATCCTTCGTCACCTTGTCGACATTGGATAGAATGGAATCGATCTTGCCGGCATCCACTGCCTTCACCAGATCCTCGATGGCGGTCAGCGTGCCGTCGAGACGCACCGAGACCGACTGTACGGTGGTGGAAAGCGAGCTGAGGCTCGCGATGAAATTCTTGATGCCGTCGGAATTGGCCGCCAGCGCATCCGAGAACTTCTCGGCATTACGCACCGTCTGCGTCAGCGGGCCACGGGCATCCTGCACAAAACCCTGCAATTCACCGATCGCGCCATCGGCGCGTTTCAGGATTTTGTCAGCAGTGGCAAGCAGGTTGGTGACGCTGGAAAGATCGGCCGTCAACTCGGCGGGAACGCCGCTTTCGACGGATTTCTGTAAGATACGCTCGCCATCCTTGTTGCCGCCGGAAAGCTCGATATAGGCGGCACCGGTCAGGCCCTGGATTTCAAGCACGGCGCGTGTGGAGGGGAAAACAGGCGCATCCGCCTGCACTTCGGTAAAGGCGATGGAATAGGCCGGGTCGTCGCGGTCGATGGCAAGGCCGCGCACCGTACCGACCGGAATGCCGTTGAAGCGCACCGGCGAGCCGACCGAAAGGCCGTTGGCGGAGCCGGGAATACGCACCACGAGCTGCGCCGTCGGGCCGCCACGGCCGAATTCCGCCATCCAGTAAACGAAGCCGAATGCGGCTGCGATCACGATCAGCGTGAAAATTCCGACTATGGTATAGTTCGCCTTGGTTTCCATGCTTCTCGTTACTCCACCGGATTTTTATGTTTGCCGTCCGGAAGAACGACAGAGCGCGCCCGTTTGCCGCGGAAATAGGACTGCACCCACGGGTCGTCGCAGGCGAACATGTCCTGCAATGTCCCCTCCACCAGCACTTTTTTCTGTCCAAGTACCGCAATGCGGTCGCAGACGGAGAACAGGCTGTCGAGGTCGTGCGTCACCATATAAACGGTCAGGCCGAGCGAATCGCGCAAGCGCGCGATCAGCATATCAAATTCCGCCGCCCCGATGGGATCGAGGCCGGATGTCGGCTCATCGAGGAAGACGAGGTCGGGATCGAGCGACAATGCCCGGGCAAGAGCCGCGCGCTTGATCATGCCGCCTGAAAGTTCCGACGGGTATTTGTCGCCGGCATCGGGCTTCAGCCCCACCATCTCGATCTTGAGATAGGCAAGCTCGTCCATCAGCTTTTTCGGCAGATCCAGATATTCGCGCATCGGCAGCTGGATGTTTTCCTTCACCGTCAGGCCGGAAAACAAAGCGCCCTGCTGGAACAGCACGCCGAGCCGCTGGTCGAGCATCATGCGGTCGTCTTCGCTCGCCTTGTCGTAATCGGTGCCGAGAATGCGGATCGCGCCTGCCTGCCGTGGCAGCAGCCGCAAGATCGCGCGCATCAACACGGATTTGCCCGCGCCTGACGGACCGATGAAGCCGAGGATTTCCCCGCGATAGACATCGAGATCGAGGTCTTCGAGCACGTTCCGGCCATTGAAGCCGACAGTCACACCCTCCACGGAAAGCACGACTTCGCGACCGTCTTTTCCGGTTTTCGTCTGCTGCGGTGTCTGGTCCTGCTTCTCCAACGCGCCCTCCCTAAAAATCGATGGCTGCGTAGAAGATGGCGAAAAGACCATCAACCAGAATGACGACGAAGATCGACTTCACCACCGACGAGGTAACGTGCTGACCGAGCGATTCCGCCGAACCGCCCACCTTCATGCCCTCCACCGCCGCGACGATGCCGATGATGAGCGCCATGAACGGCGCCTTGATCATGCCGGCGGCAATGGTCGATTCCTCCACCGCGCCGTGCAGGCGCGACAGGAACACCTCGAAGGTGATGCCGGAATAGGCCAGCGCCACGATGGCGGCACCAAAAAGCGCTGCAAAATTGGCGAGAATGGTCAGAAGCGGCAGCGCAATCGTCAGCGCCACCAACCGCGGAAACACCAGCACGCCCACGGGATTGAGCCCGATCACCTTCAGCGCGTCGATTTCCTCGCGCATTTTCATCGAGCCGATTTCGGCCGTGATGGCGCTGCCGGAGCGGCCGGCGATCATGATCGCGGTCAGGAGAACGCCGATTTCACGCAATTGCAGAATACCGACGAGATCGACGACGAAGACTTCCGCACCGAAATATCTGAGCTGGAACGCGCCCTGCTGGGCGATGATCGCGCCGATCAGGAACGACATCAGCATGATGATCGGCACGGCGCGCACGCCCATATGGTCAATCTGGTTGACGATCGCCGCAGGCGATACGCCGCGCCCGCGCCCAAGCTTCATCTGCGCGCCGCGCACGGCGGAGCCGAGAATATACATGCCCGCCAGGAAATCCGCGCCGTTCTGAACCACGGCCTGGCCGATCGGCGCAAAAATGCGCTCCACCAGCCCTTCGCGGGCAACGGGTTCGACGTCCATCTCGGCCTTGTCGGGCAATTGGCCGATCACGTCCTCGATCCGGTCATTGCCGGTGAGCGTAACGGTTACGCCGTTCGCCTCAAGGTCCTTGCGCAGGCGCTGGATGATCCACGCGCCCGTCGTGTCGATCGCCTCCACGGCGGAGAGATCGATCTCCACCGGACCGGCGGGCTTGCTTTTTTCAATCCTGTCGAGGCTTTCGAAAATGCCGGAGAGATTGCTGTTGCGCCAAGAGCCGGTCACGACGTAACGCGAGCCGCCGCCGGAGACGGCATCGTCTTCGGTGATTGCGGCCGGGTTCGCCTGTTGCCGTGTGTCCTGTTCTTGCATAATGCTCCGAGCGAGTGCAGCCGTCACGAGATTCTTAAAGGTTTCATAACGTTTCGGTCTTCGGCAAGCCACAGTGACGGCCGACAATTCGTGATAAATTTGGCGTCATGTGTCTTTTGCCGCCCAATCGGAAGTGAAAAAACATGCCCCGTTACCTTCAAGCCACAACAGAACGTTTCCCCGTTGCCGGCAGCTTCACCATTTCACGCGGCACCCGCACGCATGCGGATGTCGTAACGTGCACCATCCGCGATGGTTCCTTCACCGGCATTGGCGAATGTGTTCCCTATCCGCGTTATGGTGAAAGCATCGAAGGCGTCATCGCCGATATCGAAGCAATGGCGGATAGGATCGCCGACGGCCTGACTCGGCAGGAATTACAGCAGGCGATGCAACCGGGTGCCGCCCGCAATGCGGTCGATTGTGCGCTGTGGGATCTCGAAGCCAAAGTGAGCGGTAAAAGCGCTGCCGAACGTATTCTCGGACAGACGGCAAAGCCGCTCGTCACCGCCTACACCATCTCGCTTGCCGACCCCGAGACCATGGCCGCGAAAACGGCGGAAAACGCAGGCCGCCCGCTGCTCAAGATCAAAACGGGTACGTCGGATGACGAAGCGCGTTTGCGTGCCGTGCGCGCCGCAGCACCGGAGGCGCGCATCATCATCGACGCCAATGAGGGCTGGAATGATTATAATATCGAATATTATCTGAGACTCGCGGCGGAACTGAACATCTCGCTGATCGAACAGCCGCTACCCGCCGGAAAGGACGCCATCCTCGCCCGCATCGACCACCCGGTGCTGATCTGCGCCGACGAAAGCGTGCATTCCACCCGGGATCTCGCCGGCCTTCGCGACCGTTACGATGCAATCAATATCAAACTCGACAAGACCGGCGGGCTCACGGAAGCGCTCGTCATGAAGGCGGAGGCAGAACGGCTCGGCTTCACCATCATGGTCGGCTGCATGCTCGGCACCTCGCTCGGCATGGCCCCCGCCGTGCTGGCGGCGCAGGGAACGGCCTTTGCCGATCTCGACGGACCGCTATTGTTGGCTGAGGATCGTGAGCCGGGGTTGGTCTACGAGGGCTCGCTGGTCTATCCGGCGCGGCCGGAATTGTGGGGCTGAAACCCACGAATACACGGCACGACATTGCCGCCTGTTTTTTCTTCCCGCCGGGGAGAAGAAGCAAGATACATCCGCTCGCTCTACTAGCTGGCGGAGAATCGAGGAGGCGCAAGCCTAGCTCCGTCATGCCGGACCTGATCCGGTATCCAGCCACGGCGCGTCGGCGCCGTGAGAAGAGTCTTACGCGATCAAAGACTTGATCGCACTGGATCCCGGCTCAAGGCCGGGATGACGGTATGCGAATGCTGCAACTTTGCCAAACGTGTCGTTCCCAAGGAAGCGTACCGTCAGCGCCAGTCAAACGCCCCAATCAAGCCGCATGCTTGCCGATCAGTCCCGGAATATTCACCGGTTCCATCTCATCCGAAGCATGCTCAGCGGTAACGTCGCTCGTCTGCATCCAGGTGATCAGCTCGAAGCTGCCATCGGCATTTTCAGCGATCGCCGTGCAGCTTTCCACCCAGTCGCCGGTGTTAATGTAGCGGATGCCGTCCATGTCTTCCATGACAGCGTGGTGAATGTGACCACAGATCACGCCATCGACATTGTTGCGCCGCGCCTCATCGGCCACCACGCGCTGGAATTCACCGATGAAGTTGACCGCGTGTTTGACCTGCAGCTTGGCCCAGGCCGAAAACGACCAGTAAGGCAGGCCGATGCGGCGGCGCACGGCGGCAATGGCGATGTTGATGGCGATTGCCGCGTCATAGGCCCAGTCACCGAGATAGGCGAGCAGGCGGGCATTGCGCACCACCACGTCGAACTCGTCGCCGTGGATAACAAGGTATTTCTTGCCGTCGGCCGCCTCATGGATCATGCGCTCGGCCACCTCGATGCCGCCGAAATGCATGCCTGGGAACTCCCGCAGGAATTCATCGTGGTTGCCGGGAATGTAGACGATGCGCGTTCCCTTGCGGGCTTTGCGCAGCAGCTTCTGCACCACGTCGTTGCAGCCCTGCGGCCAGTACCAGCTGCGGCGCAGACGCCAGCCGTCGACGATGTCGCCGACCATGATGATCGTCTCGGCCTCGTGGTATTTCAGGAAGTCGAGCAGGAAATCCGTCTTGGCCGCCTTGGAGCCAAGATGAACATCCGAAATGAAAAGCGTTCTGAACTGTCTGGTTTCGATTTGACCGGCCACGGATTTCATCCCCCTGTTCGGTTGCGTCCCTGCGGCTTTCTTACCTCTCAGAACCAGACTCGTGTTTCAGCAACATGACAGAGGCGGGTTTTTGTATGGAATATGACGATCCGCTTCACGAAAACGCGAATAAGCCATGCCCGCATTTGCATAAGGGGGCGGTAAATAACGGCTGTACCACGGGGAAGTTTGTTGTATTCAGGGGGCCGGAATTGAACCAGATATGACGGTGCCAGATATGACGGTGGAAGAATGACCTCTCACGATAAAAACAACACGCCCGCCAACACGGCAAAGGCCGACATCGAGGAACAGGCGCTCTTTTTCCACCGCTACCCGCGCCCCGGCAAGCTGGAAATCCAGGCCACCAAGCCGCTCGGCAACCAGCGCGATCTGGCGCTGGCCTATTCGCCGGGTGTCGCCGCCCCCTGCCTCGCCATTCATGAGAACCCGGAAATGGCGGCGGAATACACCGCCCGCGCCAATCTCGTTGCGGTGATTTCCAACGGCACGGCGGTGCTCGGCCTTGGCAATATCGGTCCGCTTGCCTCCAAGCCCGTCATGGAGGGCAAGGCCGTCCTCTTCAAGAAATTCGCCGGCATCGACGTCTTCGACATCGAGATCGACGCGCCCGGCATCAACGACATGGTCTCCACCATCGCCGCGCTGGAGCCTACCTTCGGCGGCATCAACCTTGAGGACATCAAGGCCCCGGAATGTTTCGAGGTGGAACGCCAGCTGCGCGAAAAGATGAACATCCCGGTCTTCCACGACGACCAGCATGGCACCGCGATCATCGTCGCCGCCGCCGTCACCAACGCGCTGGAACTGGCTGGAAAATCGCTCTCGAGCGTCAAGATCGTAGCCTCCGGCGCCGGTGCGGCAGCCCTCGCCTGCCTTAACCTGCTTGTCGCCATGGGCGCCAACAAGGACAATATCTGGGTCCACGACATCGAAGGCCTCGTTTATGACGGCCGCAACACGCTGATGGACGAGTGGAAGGAAGTTTACGCCCAGAAGACCGACAAGCGCGTGCTGGCGGACTCGATCGACGGCGCAGACGTCTTCCTCGGCTTGTCAGCCGCCGGCGTGCTGAAGCCGGAACTTTTGGAGCGCATGGCGGAAAATCCGCTGATCCTGGCGCTTGCCAACCCCAATCCGGAAATCATGCCGGAGGCGGCCCGTGCCGCCCGCCCGGACGCGATGATCTGCACCGGCCGTTCGGATTTCCCGAACCAGGTCAATAACGTTCTCTGCTTCCCCTATATCTTCCGCGGCGCGCTGGATTGCGGCGCGACGACGATCAACGAGGAAATGAAGATGGCCGCCGTGCAGGCCATCGCGGAACTGGCGCGTGAGGAAGTCTCGGAAGTCGCCGCGAGAGCCTATAGCGGCGAAACGCCGATCTTCGGCCCGAACTACCTCATCCCTTCGCCGTTCGATCCGCGCCTCATCCTGCGTATCGCGCCGGCGGTTGCCCGTGCCGCGGCGGCAAGCGGTGTCGCCGCCCGGCCGATCACCGATTTCGAAGCCTATCTCGACCAGTTGAACCGCTTCGTCTGGCGCTCCGGCTTCATCATGAAGCCTGTCTTCAATGCCGCCAAGGCCGCCGAAAAGAAGCGCATCATCTTTGCCGAAGGCGAAGACGAGCGCGTGCTGCGCGCCGCCCAGGTTCTGCTGGAAGAAGGCACCGGCATACCGATCCTCATCGGCCGCCCGCAGATCATCGAAACGCGCCTGAAGCGCTTCGGCCTGCGCATCCGTCCGCATACGGATTTCGCCGTGGTCAACCCGGAAGACGATCCGCGTTACCGCGATTATGTGGACGATTATTTCGCCCTCGTCGGCCGCCTCGGCATTAATCCGGAAGCGGCACGCACCATCGTGCGCACCAACTCCACCGTCATCGGCGCCCTTTCGGTGAAGCGTGGCGAGGCGGATGCGCTGATCTGCGGCATCGAAGGCCGTTATGACCGGCACCTGCGCGACGTGAACCAGATCATTGGCAAGCAGGAAGGCGTGCGTTCTTTCGCGGGTCTCAGCCTGCTCATCACCCAGCAGGGCGCACTGTTTCTCACAGATACCTTCGTCAATAACGATCCGACCTCAGAGGAAGTGGCTGAAATGGCCATTCTCGCGGCCAGGGAAATCCGCCGCTTCGGCATCACGCCGAAGATCGCGCTCGCCAGCCATTCCAACTTCGGTTCGCGCGATTCGGAAAGCGCCCGCAAGATGCGCCGTGCGCTGAAGATCGTGCAGGCGGCGGCACCCGAACTGGAAGTGGATGGCGAAATGCAGGGCGGTTCTGCACTTTCGGAAGCACTGCGCAAGCGCGCCATGCCCAATAGCGTCCTGACTGGCGAAGCCAACCTGCTGGTCTTCCCGAACCTCGATGCCGCCAACATCACGCTCGGCGTTACCCGCACGCTGACGGAAGGCCTGCATGTCGGCCCGATCCTGCTCGGCACGGCGATGCCCGCCCACATCCTGTCGCCCAGCGTCACCTCGCGCGGCGTCGTCAACATGGCGGCCTTTGCCGTTGTGCAGGCCTCGCATCCTTCGGTGTGATGAAGGCGCATTAACGCAATTTTGAACAAGCTGTTGCCGCATTGCGGCGACAGCATATGTTATGTTCCTGAAACACGGATTTCCTGAAGCATAACACCCTGCCACCGGCCGGGGACATCAAACGGATCGCACAATTGACCCGGCGTAGCCGCATCATCGGCCTCCTGCTTCCCCTTGTTTTCACCGCCCCGGCCGCCGCTTTCGCGGACCAGGTGTGTGATATGCTTTATCAACAGCTGCGAGAGCCGCCGCGTGTCATCGGCAATACGGCCGAGGTGCGGCGTTATGCCAATGCGCTCGCCCGCCAGAACATCGTCGTGCGCAAGATCAGGAACGATATGCGCAGCTACGGCTGCTCATCCGGCAGCGTCATCGTCTATGGCAATCCCAATGCCGGCCTCTGCGCCGAGATCGGCGATGCGCTGGTGGATGCTGAAGCCGAGCGTGACGCCATCATCCGCGATCGCGAGGATGCGATGGCGGCTCAGCGGAGCGATGACGGCGACATCAGACGCGAACGCATTCTCGCCGCCCTCGACGCCAATGGCTGCAGCGCCATGCCAGAAACGGACACGCAACCGCCTTTGGCTCCCGATGTGACACGTTATCCCGATGCGTTCCGCCAGCAGGATAATCAGCCGGGACAGGCGGGCCTGTCGCCTTACCCCAACGCCGCCGCCGAGGGCGGGCTTCGCACACTTTGCGTGCGCACCTGCGACGGCTCGTTCTTCCCGATCGCCTCCAGTGCCTCACCGCTCGATTTCCGCGCCCAGGCCGAGCAATGCCAGAAAATGTGTCCGGGGACTGAGACCGAGCTTTATTTCCACTCCATGACGGATCAGGAAACCGCCGACATGGTCTCCGCTGAAACCGGCAAACCCTACAAGGACTTGCCGACCGCCTTCGCCTACCGCAATTCCTCAACGCAAGCACCCGGCTGCGCCTGCAACATGGCCGCTTATCATCAGGACATGCAGAAGCAGGAAGAGGCAGCCCGGCCGCAAGCCGAAAAGCCCTATTCCAGCATCACCACCATTCCATCACCCCAAGGTGACAAGGTTGAAAAACCCGCCGAACAGCAACAGGCCGCCAAGCCGCCGGAACAGCCCGTTCCTGAACGCGACTATGACCCGAACGACACGAAGGTGCGCGTCATCGGCCCGAAATTCCTGCCAGACCAGACAGGTCGCATCGACCTGAAGAACCCGGCATTGAAGGGTATACAGCCGCAGCAGTGACATGCCTCATGGAACGAGCGTTTGCCGCTTGTTTCTTCTCCCCGGGGGGAGAAGGTCGCGGCAGCGGGATGAGGGGGCGAGCTCTCCGAAATCCGGCAACGTTGCCCCCTCATCCGACCCTTCGGGCCACCTTCTCCCCGGCGGGGAGAAGAAATACGCGGCAACGTCCCGCCTTATTCACAGGCCTCCGCTTCTACACTCCACCCCAGCGGTTGCGAAACACCAGCTCCTCCAGCGGCACACGCTGCCGCCAGCCCTTCACCGCCAGTTCCGGTTCGGTATAGAGCGCATCCACACGCCCGAGGCATAGCCATGCGACGATTTCGATATGCTCGGGTATATCAAGAATAGTGCGAACGTCGCTATCGTGAAAAATGCTGACCCAGCCGACGCCGATGCCTTCGGCGCGGGCGGCAAGCCAGAGGTTCTGGATGGCGCAGACGGTGGAATAGACATCCGTGCGCGAATTGTGGGTGCGGCCCAGCACCACCTTGCCGCCGCGTGTTGGATCGCAGGTAACGCAGATGCTGAGCGGCGCCTTGCGGATGCCCTCGAGTTTCAGGCTGCGATAAAGCGCCTGCTTTTCGCCCTCAAACATCGCCGCCGCCTCCTCATTGGCGCGGCTGAAGGCCACCCAGGCCGCCTGGCGCACGGCGCCATCGGTGACGAGGGTGAAGTTCCACGGCTGCATGAAACCAACCGAGGGTGCGGAATGCGCCGCCTTCAAAAGGCGCTCGACGAGATCATCCGGCAGCGGGTCTGGCAGGAACTGGTCGCGCACATCACGCCGCGTCTCGATGGCGCGGTAGATCGCTTCGCGCTCCTCCGCGGAAAACGGTCGGGCGGGCGAAAGCGCGTGAGCGAAAGAGTTGGCTTGCAATGAATTGCCAGCGGACGGATCGGTCGGCATCGTTTATCCCCAACAATGCAGGCGCGCCGGTGCCGAAACCATGCCGGTTTTGCGACGCGCGTCTCAGCAACCTGCCGCCGTCCGCGCGGTTCGGTCTATCCTGCCAGGCCGGTCTTCTGACTAAGCTTCATCCGCCCCGTTTCGCCTTCCCGAATTGCTTCAGTGGCGTGAGAAAAAGAGCATCCGCCTCACAGCGTTGGGCACGTTCCGGTCTTTCACCGAATTCCCGATTCTCCCGTCGCAAGGGCGGGCACCTGACCGGAGAAGCTATGGGCAAAAAAGCTTGCGAACGCAAGCATCCTGCTGATGGTGCGGCAATGTGGCCTACCGCACCTTCCCTTCATCATTTCACCGGGAAATACCTGACATAAGCAAACTCATCCCCGTCAGGTGACCAGTTGGGCGAGTTCATCGTGCCCTGCCCGCCGAACAGGTCGAACAGCGTTTCGACATTGCCGCCATCCATATCCATCAGCCGCACCCGCACATCAAGATCGCGCGGATGGTCGAAGACATCTGCGTCATAGGAAACGAACACCACCTTGTCACCCCTAGGAGACGGATGCGGAAACCAGTCGCCATAGGCGCTGTCGGTAATGCGTTCGACGGCAGAGCCATCCACCCGCACCCGCCAGATCTGCATCAGCCCGGTGCGGCTGGAGTTGAAATAGATCCACGTCCCGTCAGGCGAATAATCCGGCCCGTCATTGCGGCCCTCACCATGGGTAAGGCGTGTCTCAACACCGCTGTCTATGTCCATGGAATAGATATCGAAAACCTGATCGCGAATGCCGCAATAGGCAAAACTCTTCCCATCCGGCGACCAGCCGTGCCAGTAGGAAGGGAGGTTCCTCGTCATCAGCCGAGGCGCGCCGCCCGCCGAAGGCAGCAGATAGATGGCGCTCTTGCCGAACTCCACCTTGTCGGAAATGGCGTAAAGCGAACCGTCAGGCGAAATGCCGTGGTCATTGTTGCAGAGCGTGGCAAAGCCGGTATCGACCTTTTCCGGCGGCACATCACCGGCAAGAGACAGGCGATACAGCAGCCCTTCACTGTTCAGCAGCAGATATTTCCCATCCGGCGACCAGTTCGGCGCTTCGAACAGCTCAGGCGTCTGCCACACAACCCGCATCTTTCGGGTGCGGATGTTGAAGATTTCGATGGAGCTGCGCATTCTGCCTCCTGGGCCTGTCTTCGATCTGGATCGGAGTTGAATGGCGCGCATATTCCGTTTGCATCCGCCACCACCGTGATTATGATCCTATGGCCGCAGGCACCGTCCTGCAAATTCAAATCGGAAAAAACGCCAGCGCCCCGGCACCGCCCGCGCCGCTCCCCGTTTCTCCCAGATCCGAGGTTCCGCGATGAATACAATCGCCGATCACGGCATCCGCTTCGGCCGGATCGCCGCAATGCTTCCTGTCAAAAACATCGAAAAGGCCCATGATTTTTATGTCGGTGTGCTCGGTTTCGAAAAGACCTTCGAAAACGGCAACCCCGTCGGCTTCATGATCCTGAAACAGGGCAATGCCGAGCTGCATCTGACATTGCAGCCGGCCCACAAGGCAGCCCCCTTCAACGTGGCGCATATGCTGGTGAGCGATGTCGATGCGCTGCATGCGATTTGCAAGAGCCAGGGGCTGCGCATCATCAAGGGGCTGCAGGACAAGGATTATGGCCTCAGGGCCTTTGTGTTTGAAGACCCTGACGGCAACCGCATCGATGTGGGGCAGGTTATTTGAGATGAGTGAAGGCGCGGGGGTTTCTCCGCGCCGTTGGAGGAGGAAAATGACGCGTTTTCGACACCCAGATATATGGCGAAGTCACAGCATCCGCACTCCGTCACCCCGGACTAGATCCGGGGTCCAGCGCGATCAAGTCTTTGATCGCAAAAGACTCTCCTCACGGCGCAGACGCGCCGTGGCTGGATGCCGAATCTAGTCCGGCATGACGGAATCCTGTCTGCCTGTCTCGAACAAAAGCAACTGCAAGCTTCCGCCACGCACCCTTCGACTACCTGTCACGAAACCGGTTGGTGATCGGATAACGCCGGTCCCGCCCAAAATTCTTCTTGGTGATCTTCACACCCGGAGCCGATTGCCGGCGCTTGTATTCGGCGAGATAGAGCAGATGCTCCACCCGGTGCACGGTCGCCACATCATGGCCCCGCGCCAGAATTTCCTCGACCGACATTTCCTTCTCGACAAGGCATTCGAGGATATCATCCAGCACCGGATAGGGCGGCAGCGAATCCTGGTCGGTCTGGTTGGGGCGCAGCTCGGCGGAAGGCGCCTTGGCGATGATGTTGGCGGGGATCACCTCGCCGGAAGGGCCGAGAGCGCCCGGTGGCACATGGGCGTTGCGCCAGCTGGAAATGGCATAGACCTGCATCTTGTAGAGGTCCTTGATGGGGTTGAAACCACCGTTCATGTCGCCGTAAAGCGTCGCATAACCCACCGACATCTCAGACTTGTTGCCCGTCGTCACCACCATCGAGCCGAACTTGTTGGAAACGGCCATCAAAATGGTGCCACGCGTGCGGCTCTGCAGGTTTTCCTCGGTAATACCCTCTTCCGTGCCTTCGAAGAGTTCGGAGAGCGCCGAAAGAAAGCCTTCCACCGGCTCGACGATCGGCACGATATCGTAACGGCAGCCGAGCGCTTTCGCGCAGTCCGCCGCATCCTTCAACGATTCTTCCGAGGTGTAGCGGTAGGGCAGCATGATGCAGCGCACCCGCTCCTCGCCTAGCGCATCGACGGCAAGGGCTGCGCAGATCGCCGAATCGATGCCGCCGGAAAGGCCGAGAACCACGCTCTTGAAACCGTTCTTGTTGACGTAATCTCTAAAGCCCAGCATGCAGGCGCGGTAATCCGCCTCCTCACCCTCTGGTATTTTAGAGAAAGGCCCGCTTTCGCAATGCCAGCCATCCGCCGTGCGTTTCCAGTCGGTGACGGCAAGTGTGGGCTCGAACTGGCTCATCTGGAAGGCAAGCGTCTTGTCGGCGTTGAAGCCGAAGCTCGCGCCATCAAATACCAGCTCATCCTGCCCGCCCAGCTGGTTGGCGAAAACCAGCGGCAGGCCGCTTTCGATCACCTGCCTGAGCGCCACCTGATGGCGGACATCCAGCTTGCCGCGATAATAGGGCGACCCATTCGGGACGAGCAGGATTTCCGCCCCGCTTTCGGCCAGCGTCTCGCACACGCCCATATCGTTCCAGATTTCCTCGCAGATCGGAATGCCGATCCGCACACCGCGGAAATTATAGGGACCGGAAATCGACCCTTCGGCGAAAACCCGCTTCTCGTCGAACTCGCCGTAATTGGGCAGGTCAATCTTGTCGCGCAGCGCAATAATCTTGCCGCCATCCAAAAGCGCCACCGAATTGTGCCGGCCCGTCTCGCCCTGGCGTGGAAAACCGATGACGACACCCGGTCCGCCATCGGCGGTGTCTGCCGCCAGTTCTTCCACAGCCTTCAGGCAGGCCTTCAGGAAAGCCGGCTTCAGCACCAGATCCTCAGGCGGATAGCCGGAAATGAACAGCTCGGTCAGAAGCAGAAGATCGGCGCCCTGCGTTGCCGCATCGGCCCGTGCCTCGCGCGCCCTGGCGAGGTTGCCCGCCACGTCGCCAACAGTCGGATTGAACTGCCCAACGGCAATCCGGAGATGGTTCTTGATATCGTGTCTGTCGCTCATGCCCATTCAATACCGCGCCCGTGGCCGCTCCGCAACGCGGCAATTGCATGCGGTCGCTTGGGGCAAGACGCCAAGGCTGCGTTCACGCTAAGGTTATCAACGCCCGCGCTATCCTCAGCAAAGTTCATGTCGCATTCATCGCGCTTATGTGACAGTTACATGACACTTTGCGACGCCCGATTCACCTCCCCGGATCGGCGCTGTCGCCTGAAATACCGGAGTATGAGTTTGAGAGATTCGGCGCCAAAAACAACGGCTTCCGAAAAGGCTGATCTTGTCTTTTCGCCTGCGGGAATAAGGAGCCTTTCGAAGCTTTCGGGCACGGTCTACACGCTTGCCAATCTGACGGTCGCATCCATCGTGCTCGTCGTCGCGCTGGAATGGATCGCCCGCGGTTCGCTCCATGATGTCGGCGCTTTCCTCACCTCCCCGGCCCGCCCGGGCGTGAGCACCATCGCCGCCGTGCTCGCCCTTCTCGTGGCGCTGGATGCGCTGCTTGGCCGGCGTTATCTCTCGCTGATTGCGGTTGCGCCGCTCTGCGCACTGACCGGGCTGATTTCCGCACAGAAACAGACCTATCTCTCCGATCCGCTTTACCCCTCCGACCTTTTGTTCGGCCGGCAGATTCTCGAGCTTTTGCCCACCATGCTGAAGGCCCAGCCCTTGACAGCGGCACTGGTGGGCCTCGGCCTCTGCGCCGCCATCGCAGCCCTTGTGGCACTGTGGCTGCTGGCACGCCGCCATTCGCCGGGCTTGAGCTGGCGCGAGCGCGCCGCCGGTCTGGTGCTGGCACTGCCGCTTCTCGCGGGCCTCGCCTCGCTGATGAACTATTCGCATTATTCCTGGGTGCGTGATCGCCTCAACATCATTCCCATGATGTGGGACCAGCAGGAAAACTACCGCCATAACGGCTTCCTGATGGCTTTCGCCTTCAATATTCCGATGGCCAATGTCTCGGCGCCCGAGGGTTACGGCGACAACAGCATCGCCGACCTCACCTCGGAGCCCGCCTCCTTCGCCGCAAACAAAGGCGATTACCCAGATGTCATCATGCTGATGAGCGAATCGCTGTGGGATCCGACCCGGCTCGACAATGTCGAACTGTCGGCCGATCCGATGCCGACCATTCGCGCCAAGCAGTCCGGCAACGTGTTTTCGCCAGAGTTCGGCGGCATGACGGCCAATGTGGAATTCGAGGCGCTGACCGGCTTTTCCAACGCCTTCCTGCCCTATGGCAGCATTCCCTACCAGCAATATATCCGCCGTCCGGTGCCCTCGCTCGCCAGCTTCTTCCGGGGCGAAGGTTATTCGGCCATTGCCATGCACCCGTTTCAGGAGTGGTTCTGGAACCGCAAGCAGGTCTATAAAAACTTCGGCTTCGAGGAATTCCGCTCCGAAGAGACGCTGCCGGCCATGGAAAAACGCGGCAACTTCGCCTCAGACGACGCGCTGATGGAAGAGATCATGGCGACCGCCGAGACGGCGAAGAACCCGCTCTTCCTTTTTGCCGTCACCCTGCAGGGACATGGGCCTTACGAGGCGACCCGTTATGCCGAAAACACCATTGGCGTCACGGGCGGTCTTTCCGCCTCGGCCTCGCAAGCGCTCGCCACCTATTCGCAGGGCGTCGTGGAAGCCGATGACGCGCTCTCGAAACTGATGCGCTGGGCAAAGAAGCGTGACCGCGAAACCATCATCGTCCTCTTCGGAGATCATCTGCCGCCGCTCGGCCAGGCCTTCGTGGAAAGCGGTTACATGCCCGGCATGGTGGCCAGCCGCCGCGCGCCGCTCGAGGTAATGAAAAAGGAACATGAGACGCCGCTCGTCGTCTGGTCCTCCAAGAAAGGCGTGCGCAAAAATATCGGCACCATCAGCCCGGCGCTCCTGCCCTATCACGTACTGAAGACCGCAGGCTTCTCCGATCCTTTCTATACCGGCACGCTGGGTGACGTTCAGCACGAATTTTCCGTCATCGACCGGCACATGCTGGTGGCAACGGACGGCAAGGCCCTGCCCGACTGGTCGATCGCGCCGAACGCCGTTCCAGACGTGGTGCGCGATTATCGCCTGCTGCAATTCGACATGATGTTCGGCGCGCAATATGGCCGCGAGCGTTTCTTCCCCGGCTTCAACTGGCTGCATGAGGGCGCACCGGCGGTCTGATGGTTCTGGCGGGGGCGCCTGAACCGCATGGTGGTGGAAATCGTTTGAATTCCGCCACCATGCGGGTTTATCTCGAGAAAACGCACAGGCACCCCATCAGAACCGGAGACACACCGTGTCAGATATCTCCGACTATATCGTTTCGCACTTCAAGCGCTCCTCCCGTGAAATCGGCGAGGTGGAACGGCGCATCCTGGAACTGTCGCACCAGAAGAAGCTGGTTTCGAGCGACATCAACGCGGAATTTTCCGCCGGCGCCAGTTTAGGTGACAGGCTGGCGGATAATATCGCCAAGGTCGGCGGTTCCTGGGGGTTCATTCTCAGCTTCTGCTTTTTCCTGATCTTTTGGGCCATCATCAACACCATCGTGCTGACCACCCGCGCCTTCGACCCCTATCCCTTCATCTTCCTCAACCTGCTTCTCTCCATGTTGGCCGCCATCCAGGCGCCGATCATCATGATGTCGCAGAACCGCCAGGCCGCCCGCGACCGTTTCGAGGCCACCAAGGATTATGAGGTGAACCTGAAAGCCGAGCTTGAGGTTCTGTCACTGCATGAAAAGATCGATGTGAAGGTGCTGGCGGAACTGGCGGCGCTGCGGCAGGACATCGCCGCACTCCACCGCCATGTCACGCGGAAAGACGACTGACGTGAAAAAACTTCTTCCCCGCTTTTCCCCACTCCGCGCCGCACTGTTAGAGTGAACGCAGTCCTGCCGGGTGGACGCCAGACGTGGCGGAAACCGAAGGACGGTCCTGGTGGTGGAACGCTGGCAACGTTCGTGGAAAGGACCATTTCGCAAGGCCGCCGTGCACGGCGCTTGCGGAATACGGCATGGTGAAAGACCCGGCTGCGCAACGCATCCGATCCACACCAACCTCACATGAAGCGCAGCCGGGGATCGCCCGGTGCTCTCCATCCATATCCCGCACGGCAGCGCTGTGCGGGATGAAGCTGTTGGGTGTTTAGGGGTTTTCAGGAAGTGAAGGTGCGTGTGGCTTACCCCCCTCTGCCCTGCCGGGCATCTCCCCCACAGGTGGGGAGATCGATACGCCGCAAGGTCTCGCCCATCTCAAAGCTTGAGAATGAAGTGACGATAGCGCCGCTTGCCGATCTCCCTCCTTGTGGGGGAGATGCCCGGCAGGGCAGAGGGGGGTAAGCCCCGCGCACCTTCGCTCCCATGTGAATCGAACAACCCCGCCGAACATCCACCCCCAGTTACGAATCCGTCAGATTCTTACGCTACAGATTGACGCAGGCGTTTGTTGCATTGCACTCTAGCGGGCAAGGCTGAAGGGGAATCACTCCCCGTCGTCAAAATGGCATCACGACCATTTCGCAGCGACGCCATGCCGGATGCGACATCCGGTATCGAAATGCATTCTGTTCCGGGGTTTTTCATGCACCAGTTCGATCTGATTGTTGTCGGCAGCGGTCCGGCGGGAAGACGGGCCGCCATTCAGGCTGCCAAGCTCGAAAAGAGGGTTCTGGTCATCGAGAAAGGCAGCCGCGTCGGCGGCGTTTCCGTGCACACCGGCACCATCCCATCCAAGACCCTGCGCGAAACCGCGCTCAACCTCACCGGCTGGCGCGAGCGTGGTTTTTACGGCCGCGCCTATCGCGTCAAGCAGGAGATCGACGCGGACGATTTGCGCCGCCGTCTGCTCATCACGCTGGATCATGAAGTGGAAGTGCTGGAGCACCAGTTCGCCCGCAACCGCGTGCAGCACATTCGCGGCACGGCAAGCTTCGTTGACGCCAACACCATGAAGGTGGTGAAAAGCGACGGTGAAATCATGACCGTCACCGCCACCTCCATCCTGCTGACCATCGGCACCCGGCCCTACCGGCCGCCGCATATTCCCTTCGATGGCCAGGCGGTGCTCGATTCGGACGAGATTCTCGAAATCAAGGAACTGCCGCGCTCCATGGTCGTCGTTGGCGCCGGCGTCATCGGCATCGAATATGCGACGATCTTCAGCGCGCTGGACACGCAGGTAACGGTGGTGGAACCGCGCGAGACCATGCTCGAATTCATCGACAAGGAAATCGTCGAGGATTTCACCTATCAGCTGCGCGACCGCAACATGAAGCTGATCTTCGGCCAGAAGGCGGAAAAGGTGGAGCGCGACGAGAGCGGCAAATGCCTCGTTTCGCTCAGCAATGGCCGGGTCCTGAAAGCCGAAACCGTACTCTTCGCCGCCGGCCGAGTCGGCGCCACCGATACGCTCAACCTTTCCGCCTGTGGGCTGGAGGCCGATAGCCGTGGCCGCCTGAAGGTCGATCCCGAGACTTTCCAGACCTCGGTGCCGAACATCTATGCCGCCGGCGATATCATCGGTTTCCCGAGCCTTGCCTCCACGTCAATGGAACAGGGCCGCATCGCCGCCCGCCATGCCGTTGGCGCACCGGCCGGCGAACCGCCGCAATTTTTCCCCTACGGCATCTATGCCGTGCCGGAAATTTCCACCTGCGGCCTGACGGAAGAGGAAGTCATCGAGCGCGGCATTCCCTATGAATGCGGCATCGCCCATTTCCGCGAAACCTCGCGCGGCCACATCATGGGCCTCGACAGCGGCTTGCTGAAGATGATCTTCTCGCTGAAAACCCGCCGCCTGCTCGGCGTCCACATCGTCGGCGAAGGCGCCACCGAACTGGTGCATATCGGTCAGGCGGTGTTGAACCTCAAGGGCACGGTAGAATATTTCGTGGAGAATACGTTCAACTATCCCACACTTGCGGAAGCTTACAAGATCGCCGGACTTGATGCGTGGAACCGCATGGGTGAGATCAAGAAGGATTGAGGCTTTGTTGCGGGTAGAGAGACATCTGCGGTGTGCGGACACCTCTCCTGCCGTCATGCTCGGGCCTGTCCCGAGCATCTGCAACGTTTCGCTGTATGCGACGTGATTAGATTCTTGGGACAAGCCCAAGAATGACGCCGCGTATGGAACGAGGATGCCCATCACCTCGCATTCCGTCGACGATAGGTGACGCCTACCCTCACCACCTGATATTATACCGCGCACTCACGCCAGGCCGAAAATGATCCGCATAACCCTGATCAAGCGTGCCCCGCACCGTCAGGTGATCGCCCAGTTTTTGCTCCACTGCCACACCGCTGCTGAACTCGTTGAAGCTGTTGCGGCTCGCCCCCGTCAGCACGAAGGCGGTGCCGGTTTCGGAGCGCGACAGGCGCAGTGACTGCGACACATCAAGCCCGTTCCACTGCTGCGCCGTGCCGTCATAACGCACGGTGAAATTACGGTTCGCCTCGATATCCAGTTCCGGCGTGACGATACGCTTCTGCTGCGAGGTCATGGAAACGCTGCTCGACCCCGTCAGCGCGTTGAACATGACGCCGACGTCCCGCGCGAGCGAAACACCGGGCAGCTGCTCGGCCAGCAGCGTGACATTGCCCCACACCCGCACCGGCGTATCGACCACCTGCCCCGCCTTCGAAGCATTCATGCCCATTTCCAGCCCGGCGCGGATTGGCGTATCGACTGGCAGCTTCGCGCCGATGCGCGCTGTATAGGAGCGGTCGGAGTTCTTGACCGGTTTCCAGATCAACCCGGCCTCATCAGCATGGGCTGCACCCGCAGCGGTGAAGAGCGATAATAAAAGGGCAAAACCCGTTCGGAGCGACATAATTGTCCCCTGGCAAATTAAGGGCGCGCCGGGAGAACCCGGCAGGCACGGTAAAAGCTTAAGGCCAATGGTTTGGCAGCGATGAGGCCACATCAAAGCGGCGCACGATGCCCGAACGGCCGCGTTCCGCGACCAGGGCAAATCATGCTGCGCAGGGTGCCAGATGAACGGGAGATGAACAAGAGCAGATGCAGCAAAAAATCATGCTGCACTGCATTGTGATCGGGAAGCTCCAGGTGGCCGGGGACCCCGGCCGCTTGACGAATCGGCGGTTTCCAACCGATATTTGTCACCGCGTAGCCTGCGCTTAACCTCCACGACCTTCCCCAGCAGGGTCTTCAACGGAGGCAAAGGGACTATAGTCTCGGGCAACTGTCTTGGGTCCGATCGTTTCGGGCGAGTTGCTGGGGAACTGCGTCCGAGACCTGAAAGGCCTGACAATGACGCAAAATGGCAATCTAAAACGCCGCGTAAGAGCTCGCGCCGCCAAAACCGGCGAATCTTATACAGCTGCTCTCCAGCATATTCGTGGAATACCGGACGCTCCTTTGAGCAACTCAATACGGATAGCGGTCGCGCAGACATCCTTGTTCAACGATCCTCGTGACGTCTCTGCCCTAAAGACCTGCGGACAGGAAATGCGCCGTCTTATGGGCGAGGCTCATAAAGCTGGCGCTCGCATCATACATTTCCCCGAAGGCTCAACATGCTGGCCTCATAAACGGATCATGTCAGAGAATGGCCCGCGGGAAATCGGCCCTTCCGACTGGACACGCTTTGAATGGGAAACTCTGCGCGAAGAGCTGGAGGCGACGAGAAAACTGGCGCTCAAGCTGAAACTTTGGACGATTCTCGGGTCCGTCCATCAGCTTACGCCACCTCATAGGCCGTATAACAGCCTGTATGTCGTCTCCGATCGCGGGAAGCTTGTAACGCGTTACGACGAGCGCCTGCTGTCGAACACCAAAATCTCGTTCATGTATTCGCCGGGAAGTGTACCGGTGACGTTTGAAATTGATGGCGTCCGTTTCGGTTGCGCGCTTGGTATGGAAGCGCACTACCCGGAAATATTCATGGAATACGAGAAACTGAACGTCGATTGCGTGCTGTTTTCCACCGCAGGCGATGGCCCGTCCAATGCCCCCGCATTTGCCGCCGAGATATTGGGGCATGCCGTGAGCAACACCTATTGGGCCAGCTATTCCACCCTGGCGGCTCAGAGCACAGCTGCTCCCTCGGGAATAGCCGCACCGGATGGCCGATGGGCAGCGCAATGCCCGATGAATGGTTTACCAGCTATCGCCATAGCAGACATTACCATCGATCGTGAAAACCCCGCGCGACCATGGCGGCGAAAAGCCCGTGGCGATCTTTATGCGCCTCATCAGGTGAATAATGATCCCAGAAGCGATAGCCGGGAGCGATTTTAACAGTCGAGATCGGCCAGCGGCGCTGTTTGGCTCCGCTGGCCACCACGCAAAGCGGAACAGACGGCATCGCCCAGACGAAACAAAAAGGCCGCAGCTTTCGCCACGGCCCTTCCATTCAATCAGCTTGCACTGAAGAAGATTATTCGGCGTCGGCCTCAGTGGCCTTCTTCTTGGCCGGAGCCTTCTTCTTCGGAGCGGCTTCTTCGCCTTCAGCGGCGTCGTCAGCCTTGGCAGCAGCCTTTTTCTTGGCAGGTGCCTTCTTCTTGGTTTCGGTTGCTTCTTCGCCGTCGTCAGCCAGAAGCTCTTCCTTGGAAACGGTTTTGTCCGTTACCGAGATTTCGGTGAGCAGCTTGTCGATGACCTTCTCTTCAAAGATCGGGGCGCGCAGCGAAGCGGAAGCGCCTGGCGTGTTGCGGAAGAAATCGAGGATTTCCTTCTGCTGGCCCGGGAACTGCTGCAGCTGCTGGAACAGCGCACGCTGCATTTCTTCTTCGGTCACTTCAACACCGGCCTTTTCGCCGATTTCGGAGAGAACGAGGCCGAGACGGACGCGGCGTTCAGCCAGCTTGCGATATTCTTCGCGGGCTTCTTCTTCGGTCGTGTCTTCGTCAGCGAAGGTCTTGCCCGACTGTGCGAGATCGGTGTTGATCTGGCGCCAGATGTTGTCGAACTCGGCGTCAACCAGGCCAGCCGGCGTGTCGAACTTGTACATCTCGTCCAGCTGGTCGAGAATCTGACGCTTGACCTTCTGGCGGGTGACGTTGCCGAACTGGCTTTCGATCTGGCCCTTGACGATTTCCTTCAGCTTTTCAGCCGATTCAAGACCGAGCTTTTCAGCCAGTTCATCGTTGATTTCGACAGCAGCGGCGGCAGCAACTTCCTTGACGGTGACGTCGAAGGTGGCGTCCTTGCCGGCAAGGTTCGCAGCCGGGTAGTCGGCCGGGAAGGTCACGGTGATGGTCTTTTCGTCGCCGGCCTTGACGCCAACGAGCTGGTCTTCGAAGCCGGGGATGAAGCGGCCCGAACCGAGAACCAGTTCGGCATCGTCAGCAGCACCGCCGTCGAAGGCAACGCCGTCAACCTTGCCGAGATAGTTCATGGTGACGCGGTCGCCATCAGCGGCCTTGCCCTTCTTGGTCTCGTAGGTACGGGCGCTTTCAGCGATCTTGAGGATCTGCTCGTTGATTTCGTCTTCGGAGACTTCAACAACTTCGCGGGTAACCTTGATACCGTCATTGGCCTTCAGTTCGATGGCCGGAATGATTTCGTAGGCAACGGTGAATTCGAAATCGGATTCGGCCGACAGGATCTTTTCGGCTTCCTGCTCGTCTTCGGTCATGGAGATGGCCGGCTGGGTAGCAGACTTTTCGCCACGGCTGGAAAGGATTTCGGTCGGCTTTTCACGAACCAGCTCGTTGACGAGGTCAGCCATGATGGACTTGCCGTACATCTTCTTCAGATGGCCCATCGGCACCTTGCCGGGACGGAAACCGTTGATGCGAACCTTGTCCTTGGCGTCAACCAGGCGCTCATCCAGACGGGCCTTCATGTCGGCAGCCGGGATAACGATTTTGAGTTCGCGCTTCAGCCCTTCAGCGAGCGTTTCGATAACCTGCATTTTCCTAACCTTCACATCATGGCGGCGGTGCTCAGACAGCCGTTGGTTTACTTTCGAGCACTGCGCCGGAAACGTTGTTCCCCGGCCGTGGCTTCCCTTATTTCTTTACACAAGCGCCTGCCGGACACCATTTCGCCTGCACCGGAGAAAAAGACCAAGGGGAGAAATGAACCCCGAAGCTCCCTGCATCTTATAAAGATGCACTCTGGCGCAAGCGTGGCACAGCCATGCTTTGCTTGTGGTGCGGGTAGAGAGACTCGAACTCCCACGCCGAAGCGTTGGTACCTAAAACCAATGCGTCTACCAATTCCGCCATACCCGCACGTTGGGCGGCGGTATGTCACAATGTTCTGAAAGGGTCAAGCACGCCGTTCCCATGCCTTTCGTTTCCTCCGGACTTTTATTGACCACGTCGCGCTCACGAAAGGCGGGCGGCCCGCCAGCGCCCCTTGCCAATGGTGCAGAACGGAAATGAACGGTCAATCAAACAGGCGTCATTCCGAACCGGAAAACTGTCCGCACCTCCACCCTCGTGGGCAATATTTACGCGGCTATGCTGACATTATATATAGCACCGCTTGCGGCTGGCATTACTGAAGGGTCACCGGCCGTAAAATCCGCAACCCAGCCCTCCCCCCTTGCCCCCTACCCCGCACCGGCCTTGCCGCGCATTCTTCGGCATCACAGAACCCTCCGCAGCCACCAAAAGCTCATAAATTGGTCACAAATTATGCACGAATCGCCGTAATCGCGTCGATTTACCGGCTTGCCTTGCATTTCATGCATAGGTGACATCTTGCTTTGTCTGTTTTTGTTTTGATTAAACCGATTATATTCATGGTCATACAGAGATCAGTTCAGCCCCGGACCAAAGCCTCCCAAGACTGGCCGCAGAGACTGAACAGCACGAAGAGGAAGATGAAAATGAACATTGCACGCTCGCTGACCAACTGGCGCAAGTATCGTCAGACCGTAACCGAACTCGGCCGCATGAGCGACCGCGAACTGAATGACCTCGGCATTGGCCGTCAGGACATCCGCCGCGTCGCCAAGACCGCCGTCGGCATCTAATACGCGCCGCCGCTCATTGCGGCGGATGCGAAGACGACCTCCCCAAAAAGGCCTGAGGCTCCCGCCTCTGGCCTTTTTTCGTTTGGGCGATCTGAAAACCGAGAACGCAGCTTCTTGCATCTTTCAGGGCATGACGCGTGAAAACGCATCGGTCAAAGCAGCGCCCATACCGTACTCAGCAGGCATTCTGGCCGCCTCCGCCTGCCCGAACTACCGGCCAAAGTCTCCAAAAACCGCATAATCTGGCAAAAGCGCCTGAAACGCAGGCATTTCCGCTCATATTTTGCCCACATGATACTCAAAGCCGTAAAATTAGCCGACATAGTGCACAAATGCATGGCAGTAGCCTAAAATCTGCACTGCACAACATGGCTTAATGTCTATATATAAAGCCTCAACAGCCGAGAGCACAGAAACACTGAGCCGGCCGACGAAATCAAAGAAAGATTGAGGAAACGATCATGAACCCTATCCGCATCGCAAAGAACTGGATCTCCTACCGCCGCACGATCAACGAACTCGGCAGCCTGTCCAACCAGGCCCTGAGCGACATCGGCCTGACCCGTTACGACATCCGTAACGTTGCTTCCCGTTCGTTCCGCTAAGGCGTAAAAGATCGTCCCGCTGCCCGACCTCCAGGGCGCGACGATCGAGCGACAGGTATTAAGAAAACGGCGCCTCTGGCGCCGTTTTTGATTCTGGGGGGTCGGCTTGAGTTCGACCTTCAACATCGCCCAGCATTGAGAATCACGAGGAAGGCCGCAGCATCGCGGCATATTTCTTCTCCCCGTCGGGGAGAAGGTGGCCCAAAGGGTCGGATGAGGGGGCAATGTTGCCGAATACCTCTACCCTCGCCCCCTCATCCCGCTGCCGCGGACTTCTCCCCGGCGGGGAGAAGAAGCAGGCGGCACCCGCTCGCTTCACCACGCCCCGCATCTCTTCCTCGCCCACCACACCCGCAAAAACATTTGGCTGCCCCGGCCATGCATGCTAGTGCATCCCGCAACAATGCCGCGTCCTCAAGGGCCGCGCGGAACACTCACTCGAATGACAGCCGCCGGACGGGAGCTTTGCCCCGCGGAGGCCCATGGACGCCAGTATGCAAGACAAGACCCATTCTCCCATTCACGTCGTGGGCGGCGGACTGGCCGGTTCGGAGGCCGCATGGCAGATTGCTCAGAGCGGCGTACCCGTCATCCTGCATGAAATGCGCGGGGTGCGCGGCACGGATGCGCATAAGGGCGATACGCTGGCGGAACTGGTTTGCTCCAACTCCTTCCGTTCCGACGATGCGACGGCCAATGCGGTCGGTGTCATCCATGCCGAAATGCGACTTGCCGGCTCGTTGATCATGTCCTGCGCCGACAGGCATCAGGTGCCGGCGGGCGGCGCGCTCGCCGTCGATCGGGATGGTTTTTCCGAGGCTGTGACAAAAGAGCTTGAAAATCACCCACTGGTGACAATTATCCGCGAGGAAGTTTCCGGCCTGCCGCCGAAGGAATGGGGCAGCACCATCATCGCCACCGGCCCGCTCACCTCGCCGGATCTGGCGGCAGCGGTTCAGGCGCAGACCGGCGAAGACGCGCTGGCCTTTTTCGACGCCATTGCCCCCATCGTGCACCGCGACAGCATCAACATGGATATCTGTTGGTATCAGTCGCGTTACGACAAGGTCGGCCCCGGCGGCACGGGCAAGGATTACATCAATTGCCCGATGGATGAGGAACAGTACAACGCCTTCATCGACGCACTGATCGCCGGTGACACGGTGGGTTTCAAGGAATGGGAAGGCACGCCGTATTTCGACGGCTGCCTGCCGATCGAGATCATGGCCGAGCGCGGCCGCCAGACGCTGCGCCACGGCCCGATGAAGCCGATGGGGCTAACCAACGCCCATAACCCCACCGTCAAGGCCTATGCCGTTGTCCAGCTGCGCCAGGACAATGCGCTCGGCACGCTCTACAACATGGTCGGTTTCCAGACCAAGTTGAAATATGGCGTGCAGGCGGATGTGTTCCGCATGATTCCCGGTCTGGAAAATGCGGAATTCGCGCGATTGGGCGGCCTGCACCGCAACACCTATATCGATTCCCCCATGCTGCTCGATCCCTCGCTGAAGCTGAAATCGCGGCCCGACCTGCGTTTCGCCGGGCAGATCACCGGCTGCGAAGGTTATGTGGAAAGCGCCTCCGTCGGGCTTCTCGCCGGCCGCTTCGCCGCCGCCGAACGGAAGGGCGAGGCCCCGAGCCTGCCGCCCGCCACCACGGCGCTCGGTTCGCTTCTGAACCACATCACCGGCGGCCACCTTTCTTCTGATGATGAGCCGGGCAAGCGTTCCTTCCAGCCGATGAACATCAATTTCGGCCTGTTCCCGGAACTGGAGCCGGGCTCCATCGTCAAGCCGGAAGGCGTGAAACGTTTTCGCGGCAAGGACAAGACGATCATGAAGCGCCAGCTCGTCGCAGCACGGGCGCTGAAGGATTGCGCGGCGTGGCTTGGCGTGGAACACGTCGCAACGGAAGTCGCAACAGAACAAGAGAGCGACGCAACGCCTTAGGCCCTGCCCGCATCTATCAGCCAAAATAAAAGGGCGTGTGTTCGCACACGCCCTTTTCCATTCCGGGTCACCGGATTTTGCCTTGCCCGGCCAGCCGCGCTCGGGCAAAACCTTTTTACTTGCACATTAAAAGACTAAGGAGATCGAATATGGACGTCCGCGCCGCCGTTGCCATTCAGGCAGGAAAACCGCTTGAGGTCATGACCGTTCAGCTTGAAGGTCCCCGCGCCGGCGAAGTGCTGATCGAAGTCAAGGCCACCGGCATCTGCCACACCGACGATTTCACCCTCTCCGGCGCTGATCCGGAAGGCCTGTTTCCGGCCATCCTCGGCCATGAAGGTGCGGGCATCGTCGTTGATGTCGGCCCGGGCGTCACCTCGGTCAAGAAGGGTGACCATGTCATTCCGCTTTACACGCCGGAATGCCGCGAATGCTACTCCTGCACCTCGCGCAAGACCAATCTCTGCACCTCCATCCGCGCCACACAGGGCCAGGGCGTGATGCCCGACGGCACCTCGCGCTTCTCAATCGGCAAGGACAAGATCCACCACTATATGGGCTGCTCGACCTTCTCGAACTACACCGTCCTGCCGGAGATCGCGCTTGCCAAGATCAACCCGGACGCGCCCTTCGACAAGGTCTGCTACATCGGCTGCGGCGTGACGACCGGTATCGGCGCCGTCATCAACACCGCCAAGGTGGAGATTGGCGCGACCGCAATCGTCTTCGGTCTCGGCGGCATCGGTCTCAACGTGCTGCAGGGCCTGCGCCTTGCCGGTGCCGACATGATCATCGGCGTCGATATCAACAATGATCGCAAGGCCTGGGGCGAAAAATTCGGCATGACCCACTTCGTCAACCCGAAGGAAGTCGGCGACGACATCGTGCCCTATCTCGTCAACATGACGAAACGCAATGGCGATCTGATCGGCGGTGCGGACTATACGTTCGATTGCACCGGCAATACCAAAGTCATGCGCCAGGCGCTGGAAGCCTCGCATCGCGGCTGGGGCAAATCGGTCATCATCGGCGTTGCCGGCGCTGGCCAGGAAATCTCCACGCGTCCGTTCCAGCTGGTCACCGGCCGCAACTGGATGGGCACCGCCTTCGGCGGCGCGCGCGGCCGCACGGACGTGCCGAAAATCGTCGACTGGTACATGGAAGGCAAAATCCAGATCGACCCGATGATCACCCACACCATGCCGCTCGAAGACATCAACAAGGGCTTCGAGCTGATGCACAAGGGCGAAAGCATCCGCGGCGTCGTGGTCTATTGATCGGTTAACGACATCAATCGGTTGGCACCAGGGGCAGACGCGTGCCGCGCGTCTGCCGTTCCTGCAAATGCAAACGGCCTTGCGCCCTGCATCCGCAGCGATTAACGTGACGGTAAATCTATCGTCGTAAGCCGATATTGCGCGGTGGGGTTGAAAAATCTCTCCCGGTCCAAAACGATGCCGACAGCGGAGAGCGACCTCTGAAAACCGTACCGATCGACAACGGGAACCGCGTTGCCGCCGTTGCCCTTTTGACGAAAGGTTTCCCCGAAAAGGGCGAGGCCTTCTGGTCGCGCGGATTGTCGCTCATAAACGACCATCATGAACGGCAGAACCTCGGCGCGATCGGACAATTGCTGATGAAGGGCGAGGACGCTGCCGGCGTTCTTCTGACGATCCGGAACCGCCTTCCCGACACCGACAGGATCGCCGTCAACCTGTCGAGTTGGTATGTCGAGCCTTCCTGCCGGTGGTTTGCACCGCGCATGCTGCAAATGGCGACATCCTCCGACGAAGACATCTTCACCGATTTCACCCCGTCCGCCGAAGCCTGCAAGCTGAACGAGAGGCTGGGGTTTTCAACGGTGACCGACTGCACGCTTTTTTACCCCCTGCCGCTAAGGGCGCTCGGCCGCACCTCGGCGCGGCTGCGCCCGCTGGCTGACGTGCCGCCCGGCGCGCTGCCTGCCGCAACCCGCGAAATGCTGGAGGACCATGCGCATCTCGGCTGCGTCGTGGCGGTCATGCAGGCGGATGGCCGGCATCATCCGCTGGTGTTCTTAAAAACAACGACCAAAAGACTGCCCTCCGCACGCCTCATCTATTGCGAGGACCGGCGCGTCGCGCAAAGGCACATAACCGCGATCGCCCGACATCTTCTTGGCCGTGGCCGGCTTGCCCTGACCATGGCAGCACTTGGCGAGGAGCGAAATGCCGTCGGGTTCGCCGTGCATAAATCCGCGCCAATACAAGTAAAAGGCGCATGGAACCCACGTTTTATTAACGAAACATACTCAGAATTGGTGTTATTGCCACCCAGGGTACTTTAGTGAACTCTATCCGGCACGATAGAATCATAACCTCTACGAATAAGTGCCGGTTCGGACGGAGCTTATGGGAAACACGCGGGAAATCGGAGAGCAACCATGCTTGCAGCGAAAATGAATGAAATCAACGTTGCGGACACCATTTATTCCTATCTTGCCAAGCGTTTTCCCGCCTACGCCCCCTTCTCCGCCGATACGCAGCTGCTCGAAGGCGGCGTGATCGATTCGCTCGGCTTTCTCGAGCTGATGATCTTTCTCGGCGAAGATTTCGGCATCATTCTCAACGATGAGCATTTCACCCCCGAAAATCTCGGCACGCCTGCCGACCTGATCGCCTTCGTCACGCAGGAACGGAGGCGATGACACCACACGTCCTGCTGCACCACCTGCTCACCGCAAGGGCGCAAAGCAACGATGAGGCGCTGGTCTATA
Organism: Agrobacterium tumefaciens; assembly: GCF_005221325.1. Taxonomy (NCBI): domain Bacteria; kingdom Pseudomonadati; phylum Pseudomonadota; class Alphaproteobacteria; order Hyphomicrobiales; family Rhizobiaceae; genus Agrobacterium; species Agrobacterium tumefaciens. The sequence goes on from NZ_CP039888.1 coordinate 1,428,733, forward strand.
AAGAAAAATCGCTGAGCTATCACGATTTCGCCGAAGCGGCCACGCGTTGCGCGGCGGCATTGCAGCAAGCTGGAGCAGAGCGCGGCGACCGCATCGTCATCTTCCTGCCACGCGGCCTTGAGGAATGCTGGGCGATCTTCGGCGTGAGCATGGCGTCCTGCGTCTTCGTGCCGGTCAACACGCTTCTGAAGGCGCAGCAGATCCGCCATATCGTCAGGGATTGCGGCGCGAAAATCGTCATCAGCAGTGCCGCGATGGCGGATGAGCTGAATGCAGCGCTGGAAGACCTCGCCGAAGTCACCGTGCTGCTGGCGGAAGATATCGACAGCCGCCCGGCGGAGCCTGCCAAAACCTCCACGGCGATTGGCGAAGACCTTGCGGCAATCCTCTATACATCCGGCTCCACCGGCTCGCCCAAGGGCGTGATGCTGTCGCACCGCAATCTTCTGGCCGGCGCGCGCATCGTGCGCACCTATCTTGATATTACCGGCAAAGACCGCATTCTCTCGCTTTTGCCCTTCAGCTTCGATTACGGCCTGAACCAACTGCTGACGGCGGTGGAACAGGGGGCGGCAACCATCATCTCCACGTTCCGGCTGGGCGACGATATCGTCAGGGATTTACGCGATCATGCCATTACCGGGCTTGCCGGCGTTCCGACCGTCTGGGCGATCCTGACGCGGGCGGCCCCATCGCTCGCCAGGACACCGCTGCCCAATCTGCGCTACGTCACCAATTCCGGCGGCCGCGTGCCGCAGGAAACGGTGAAGGCCTTACGCGAAAAGCTGCCGGACACGAAAATCTACCTGATGTATGGCCTGACCGAAGCCTTCCGTTCGACTTTCCTGCCGCCTGATGAAATCGACCGCCGCCCGACCTCCATCGGCAAGGCCATCCCGGAATGCGAAATCTTCATCGTCACCGCCGAGGGACAAAGGGCAAAGCCGGGCGAACCCGGCATTCTCGTCCATCGCGGCCCGACCGTTTCCCTCGGTTACTGGAACCGGCCGGAAGACACCGCCAAAGTGCTGCGCCCTCACCCATTCATTCCGGCATCACGCGGCGGCGAGACCGTGTGTTATTCCGGCGATCTGGCGGTGGAGGACGAGGATGGATTCTTCAGCTTCGTTGCCCGCAACGATGCGATGATCAAATCATCCGGCTATCGCATCAGCCCGACCGAGGTGGAGGAAAGCCTGATGTCGACGGGGCTTTTCCGTGAGGTGGCCGTCATCGGCCTGCCGGACCCCTTTGCCGGCGAAAAGGTGCATGCGGTGGCAACGGCCGCCAATGAGAATATCGATGTTTCGGCAGCGCTGAAGAAGGCCGCCGAAATGCTCGCTCCCTTCATGATCCCGCGCGCCATCGAACTGGTCGAGCAGCTGCCGATCACCGCCAATGGCAAGGTGGATTACCGCGCGCTGGTGCGCGAACGGACGGACAATGGCGCCCACGGATAAACCCCAGAGCCACGGCCCGGCCCTTGCGGCCGCGCAATTTACGGTCAACGAAAACGATCTTGTCATCGGCGGCCTTGCAGTGCGCGAGATCGTTACCGAGACCGGAACGCCGTGCTTCCTTTATGATGCCAGCGCCATGCGCCGCGCCTGCCGCGATCTCAGACAGGCGCTCGGCGGCTTTGCCGATATCTATTATTCGGTAAAGGCCAATCCCCTGCCCGCCATCATCTCGCTTTTCCGGCAAGAGGGCACCGGTGCGGAAATCGCTTCCGTCGGTGAATATCGCGCTGCCGTGAAGGCAGGCGTGCCACCGGAAAAAATCATCTTCGCCGGCCCCGGCAAACGCAAGGTCGAGTTGCTGGAGGTGATAGAGGGCGGCATCGGCGAAATCCACATCGAGAGCGCCGAGGAAATCGCCCGCATCGAAACAATCGGCAAGCCGGTCAAGGCCTCGATCCGCATCAATCCGGTGCCGGATGCCCAGGCGGGCGCCATGCGCATGGGCGGCAAGGCCACGGCCTTCGGTTTCGACGAGGAAGAGCTGGAAAACGTCCTGCCGCTGTTTAAGGACATCAGGCATATCGATCTCGTCGGCGTCCATATTTACGGCGGCACGCAGATCCTCGATGCCGACATGCTTGTCTCGCAATGGAGACACGCCATTTCCCTTGCCGCGCGCATGGCCGAAATGCTCGGCAAACCGCTTGAAACCATCGATCTCGGCGGCGGCCTCGGCATCCCCTATTTCACAGGGGAAACGCCGCTCGATCTTGCGAAGGTGGCAGCCGCCATTCCCGATCTCAACGCCTTGATGTTGGCGCATCCGCTGATCGCCGATGCCCATATCATCGTCGAACCCGGCCGCTTCCTCGCCGGCGCCGGCGGCCTCTATGTGGCGGAAGTCAATTCCGTAAAGACCTCACGCGGCACCACCTTCGTGGTGACGGATGGGGGCATGCACCATCACCTTGCAGCCTCCGGCAATCTCGGCCAGATCGTCAAACGCAATTACCCCATCGTCGCACCGGCCATGATGCAGGCGGCGCATGACGAGACGGCAACCATCGTCGGCCCGCTCTGCACTCCGCTCGACACGCTGGCCCGCAATGCGGTGCTGCCGAAACTGAAGGCCGGCGATCTCGTCGCTTTCCTGCAATCCGGAGCCTATGGCGCAAGCGCCAGCCCCGTGGGCTTTCTCAGCCACCCGGCGGCGAAGGAAGTGCTGGTAGAGGATGGGGCGTTTGAGGTGATCGCGCGCTGAGGGCACGCGACGACTTGTTTTCCATGACTGCCACTCAGCGCTTTGCCTGAGCCACGCGCCCTTTCTTCATCGTATCAAGAAGTTTGCCTTTGATCTGCTCGAAGAACTCTTGGGGGATCATGCCGTAGTCATATCGGCTGGGATCCGAGGGAAGCGTCCTCAAGTGAATGCCGGGCCATTCGAATCGATTGACCTCGCTCACCCGGACCCAATTGGCCTCATCATCCAGCCCCAGTTGAAGACGGAGTTCAGCCGGAATTTCGATAGATGTGTCTTCCTCGCCCAGATCGGGCGGAGAGTGCGTGATGGGTACAACGATCGTGTCATTGGACCTGGAGTGATATACAATGATGGCACAAGGCCTGTCCCTGTGCCCGACAGTCATGCCTTCGCTTTTTTCCTTATACCACAGATAGTTATATCGAACTATGAGGCCCGGAACCGGCGCGGGATAACTCACTCGGATGCTTTGCCGTATTCGGCGTTCATGATCGACGCCATCGTGTCCTCATCCATCTCGTTCACTTTGATGACTTCACGTTCGCGTCTCTGCATTTTCCGATAATGATCGAGTTCCGTGGCGGAAAGGAAGGCGCCAATCGTACGATTATGGGCAGTGACTTCAATCACGCCTGCCGACTGCACCTGTTCCCGGAACGTCGTAAATTTACGCGCGAACTCGGTCGCTGGAACTCTTATCGTTTGCACCATAACCGCAGTCTCCTTTTTACGCAAAATACGCATTTTACGTATTTTTTCAAGCGCAGAGATTTTTACGATCGCATGATTTTATGCAGACCCGGGTATTTGCCGCAACAACCTGTCACCCACGGCGAATTTCGACTTCAGCAGGCATTCGTCATATTCGGCCTCAGCCACGGAATCGAACACGATGCCGCCGCCGACACTAAACACCGCGCGGCCGTCATCGAACAGCGTCATCGTGCGGATCGCCACCGAAAAGCGCATCTCACCATTAGGAGACATGAAGCCGATCGCACCGCAATAGGCGTTTCGCGACGACGCTTCCAGTTCGCGCAGGATTTTCATTGCCCACATTTTTGGTGCACCAGTGACCGAGCCGCAGGGAAACAGCGCCGCGAAGATGTCCTCCACGGTCACTTCGGGCAGAAGCTTCGCCCGGACGTGGCTGACCATCTGATGCACGGTCGGATAGGTCTCGATATCGAACAGGCGCGGCACATCGAGACTGCCGACTTCGGTGATGCGGGAAATGTCGTTGCGCAGCAGATCGACGATCATGCGGTTTTCGGCGAGCGTCTTTTCGTCCGCAAGCATCGCCGCGATAATCGCCCGGTCCTCTTCCGCATCCGCCCCGCGCGGTGTCGTTCCCTTCATCGGGTGGGTTTCGATGAAACCCTCGCCATCGACCGAGAAAAACAGTTCCGGCGACCGTGACAGGATGACCGGGCCGCCGAGATCGACCAGCGCGCCGTATTTCACCGGCTGCCGTTCGATCAGTGACCAGAACGCCGTCAGTGGATCACCGTTCCAGCGGGCATGCACCGGCATGGTCAGATTGCCCTGGTAGCAATCACCCCGGCGCAGATGGTCGTGCAATTGCTCGAAGCGTTGTTTGTATTCGGGAAGCGTCCATGCCGCTACCGGATCGACAAGAAACGCGTCCGCATCCGGCACCGCGTCAGGCCGCGCAAAGCGACCCTCATCCGGCTGCGGGCCGGAGAAGACGCCGAAATTCAGAAACGGCACATTGCGGGGCTCAGCGGCAAAAGGCGCAAGTTTCGGCTCGAACAGGAAACCGGCTTCGTAGGACATATAGCCGGCGAGATATTTTCCCGCACGCCGCAGTTCTTCCATGCGCTCCAGCGCGGCAAAAAACGCCTGCGGCTCATCCGCGACGATGATCTCTTCCGGCTCGGTGAAGGCTGTCACCGCGCCGGTCGTATCATCCCGGAAAAGAACGTAAGGCGCATGTGCCAAGGAAAAAATCCGTAGAAGGTGAATTAGGATTTCAGGGTGGCGAAGACCTCTCCGTCGTCATCCTCGGGCCTGTCCCGAGGATCTGCCGCCCGTTGATTTTAGCCACCTCGGCAGATCCTCGGCACAAGGCCGAGGATGACGTCGAGTGTGGAGAAACTCCGCGACCCACTAAACCGGGTCTATGTCGCCCCGCGCCCACATCTCTATGGTTTCCGCATAAAAATCGGCGAAACGGCCTTCCTCGATCGACTTGCGGATACCCTGCATCAGCTCCTGATAATAGGCAAGATTGTGCCAGGAGAGCAGCATGCCGCCCAGCGCTTCGTTGGAACGCGTGAGATGATGCAGATAGGCGCGGGAATAATCGCGCGAGGCCGGGCAGTTGGATTGTTCGTCCAGCGGGCGCATATCTTCGGCATGCCGCGCATTGCGGATGTTGACGCGGCCACGACGGGTGAAGGCAAGCCCATGGCGGCCAGAGCGCGTTGGCATCACGCAGTCGAACATGTCGATACCGCGCGCCACCGATTTCAGGATATCGTCAGGCGTGCCGACGCCCATCAGGTAACGCGGCTTTTCGGTGGGCAACACCGGCAGGGTGATATCGAGCATGCCGAGCATCACATCCTGCGGCTCGCCCACGGCAAGGCCGCCGACCGCATAACCCTTGAGATCAAGCTGCTTCAGCCCTTCGGCGGAACGGATGCGCAGATCCGGCTGGTCGCCGCCCTGCACGATGCCGAACATGGCCTTGCCGGGCTGCTCGCCGAAGGCGACGCGGCAGCGTTCCGCCCAGCGCAGCGACATTTCCATGGCGCGCTCGATTTCCTTGCGCTCGGCCGGCAGCGCAATGCATTCGTCGAGCTGCATCTGGATATCCGAATCGAGCATGCCCTGGATTTCGATCGAGCGTTCCGGCGACATATGGTGCAGCGAACCGTCCACATGGCTCTTGAAGGTCACGCCCTTTTCGTCGAGCTTGCGCAGGCCGGAAAGCGACATCACCTGGAAGCCGCCGCTGTCGGTGAGGATCGGGTGCGGCCAGCGGATCAGCTCATGCAGACCGCCAAGACGCGCAACACGCTCAGGACCCGGCCGCAGCATCAGGTGATAGGTATTGCCGAGAATGATATCGGCGCCCAGTTCCCGCACCTGATCGAGATACATGGCCTTGACGGTGCCAACAGTGCCAACCGGCATGAAGGCGGGCGTGCGGATGACGCCCCGCGGCATGGCGACTTCGCCGAGGCGCGCGCCACCGCTCGTGGCTTTCAGGGTGAAGGTGAATTTGTCGTGCATCAGTTTTTCCGGAACAACAGGCTGGAATCGCCATAGGAATAGAAGCGGTATCCGGTTTCGATGGCGTGCTTATAAGCGTCACGCATCGTTTCGAGACCGCAGAAAGCCGAAACCAGCATGAACAGCGTCGATTTCGGCAGGTGGAAATTGGTCATGAGCATATCGACCGCGCGGAAACGATATCCGGGCGTGATGAAGATGCCGGTCGCATCGGACCACGGATGGATAGTGCCATCTTCGGCGGCAGCGCTTTCGATCAGGCGCAGCGAGGTCGTGCCGACGCAGATAATGCGCCCGCCGCGCGCCTTAACCGCATTCAGCCGGTCAGCAGTTTCCTGCGAAACATGGCCGATCTCGAAATGCATCTTGTGATCGTCGGTATCGTCGGACTTCACCGGAAGGAAGGTGCCTGCCCCAACGTGAAGGGTGACGAAATGCCGCTCGATGCCGGCCTTGTCGAGCGCCGCAAACAGGTCAGGCGTAAAATGCAGCCCGGCAGTCGGCGCGGCAACGGCGCCCTTCTCGCGGGCATAAATGGTCTGGTAGTCCGTCTGGTCCTGCGCATCTTCCGGCCGCTTGGCGGCAATGTAAGGCGGCAGCGGGATATGGCCGACGGAGGCGATCGCCTCATCCAGCACCGGGCCGGAAACGTCGAACAGCAGCGTAATCTCGCCATCCTCGCCCTTTTCCTCGACGGTCGCCTCCAGATGGGCAAGACCGCAGGCATTGTCGCGCTCGTAGCCGAAACGGATACGGTCGCCTTGCTTGATGCGCTTGCCGGGGCGGGCAAAGGCTTTCCAGCGGGACTGGTCGGCGCGCATGTGCAGCGTGGCGGAAACCGCCGTCTCCGGCGCACCCTCGCGCAGGCGCACGCCTTCCAGCTGGGCGGGAATGACGCGGGTGTCGTTGAAAACAAGCGCATCGCCGGGCCTCAGGAAGGACGGCAGGTCGAAGACGCGATGGTCCTCCATGCGATTTTCATTCGGATCGACCACCAGCAGGCGCGCACTATCGCGCGGGTTCGCCGGGCGAAGGGCGATATTCTCCTCGGGCAGATCGAAATCGAACAGGTCTACACGCATTGCAAGGGCTCTCGAAAATATCAAAACCCGCCCTGCATTGCGTGGGGCGGGTGGAAGGTGGTGACAAGACTTCCTCTAGCGAGGCGTCATCCTCGGGCTTGTCCCGAGGATCTAACGATCCACAACGTCAACGTGGTTAGATCCTCGGGACAAGCCCGAGGATGACGACGGAGAGGTTCGAACACTTCTCACATTCGAACCGCCCCGCAGTCGCCTGCGGAGCGGTGTGATGCAATATTTCTCAAGCCGCAGAAGCAAGCTTGATGGAAACGATCGAATCGGGATCCTTCACCGGCTCGCCGCGCTTGATCTTGTCGATGGCTTCCATGCCCTCGATGACCTGGCCCCAGACGGTGTACTGCTTGTTGAGCCACGGGGAATCCGTGAAGCAGATGAAGAACTGCGAGTTGGCGGAGTTCGGGCTCTGCGAACGGGCCATGGAGCAGGTGCCGCGAACGTGCGGGATGGCGGAGAATTCTGCCTTCAGGTCTTCCTTTTCGGAGCCGCCCATGCCGGCGCGGGCCGGGTTGAAGCTTTCCGAACCCTTCTTGCCGAACTTCACGTCGCCCGTCTGGGCCATGAAGTCTTCGATGACGCGGTGGAACACGACGCCATCATAAGCGCCTTCCGATACCAGTTCCTTGATGCGGGCAACGTGGCCCGGCGCAACTTCCGGAAGCAGCTGGATCACGACCTTGCCGGTCGTCGTTTCCATGATGATGGTGTTTTCCGGATCCTTGATCTCGGCCATGGTTATTCTCCTCTGTTCGGGCTCTATTGCCCTACCTTACTTCTTGCCGACGGTGACCTTGATCATCCGGTCGGGGTTGGAAACTTCGCCGTTGCCGCCGGCGCCGCGCTTGATCTTGTCGACGGCTTCCATGCCGGACACGACCTTGCCGACCACGGTGTACTGGCCGTTCAGGAACGGACCGTCGGCAAACATGATGAAGAACTGCGAATTGGCGGAATTCGGATCGCTGGAACGGGCCATGCCAACCACGCCGCGCGTGAATGGCGTCTTGGAGAATTCGGCGGGAATATCCGGAAGGTCGGAACCGCCGGTGCCCGCGCGCTGGGCGTTGAAGCTCTTTTCCATGTTGCCATACTGCACGTCGCCGGTCTGGGCCATGAAGCCGTCGATGACGCGGTGGAAGGCGACATTGTCATAGGCGCCCTTCTTGGCCAGCGCCTCGATCTGCGCCACGTGCTTGGGCGCAACCTCAGGCATCAGCTCGATGACAACAGGGCCGTCCTTCAGCTGCACGGTGAGGATTTCGGCGGCCGAAGCAAAGGTGCTGGCGGCAAGCGCACCGGCAAACAGGGCGCCGGCAAAGGCAAATCGAACGAGTTTCATCGGATTGGCTCCAGAATGTAAGGCTGAAGTCAGCGCTTCAGCTTGGCGTTGAGGGCTTCAAGCACGGCTTTCGGCACGAAGGCTTCGACATTGCCGCCCATGGCGGCGATCTGCCGGACCAATGTGGCTGTAATGGGTCGCGATGAGGTGCCGGCGGGCAGGAACACGGTCTGAATATCAGGCGCCATCTGGCGGTTCATGCCGGCCATCTGCATTTCATAATCGAGATCGGTGCCATCGCGAAGGCCGCGCAGCAAAAGATGCGCACCATGCTGGCGGGCAGCATCCACGACCAGATTGTCGAAGGAGACGACCTCCATGCGCGCCGCCTCGGTGGGCAGCTGCTCGGCAAGCGCCTGCTTTATCAGTGCCGCCCGCTCCTCGAAGCTGAACAGCGGAGCCTTGCCGGGATGAATGCCGACGGCAACGATGACTTTCGACGCCACGTTCAGCGCCTGGATAAGTACATCCAGATGTCCGTTGGTCATCGGATCGAATGATCCTGGATAAAAGGCAATCGTCATATCGCTCTCAGGTGGTGGGCGCGCTTCGATGCTGGGTATCATGTGCCCGCCTTTTGTCATGGAGAGCCACGTCGCGCAAGACTTTATAACCGCGCGCCACAACCGGAAGGGTGGCGTGAACCGCGCATGAACGGGCCGTTCAGTGCGGTTTCAGAGCTATTTTGTTTAAATGCACAACATCGGGAAACCGAAACGCCCCTCACCCGTTAAGCCTCCGGAGAATTGAAAATGCTGGCCTTCATGATCGTCGTTTCGGTCATCTCGTCATTCGCAGCCGAGTATTTTTTCCTCGATTGACGGCTTTAGCCAGTTTCCTGAACGCCAGATGAACGAGCCATTCAAGGAAGTTTCACCGGGGCGATGCTAATCGATTTTTACGGTTAACGCGGAACATGTCGAGACATGGTGCGTTAATAAAAAACCAAAGGAACAGACAGATGTTTGTAAGAGAAAAACAGTCTACTTCGGCGAAAATCAGCGTCATCAGCACCGCCTGGACAGTACTGGTTATCGCAATGGTAGCAACGACGTTTAGCCTTTATGAGCAAAAGCCTGAAACCCAGGGACCGGACTACCCGCAGCTGACCGCCCGTTACCAGTATATGAATTATTACTGAGTAACGGGGAGAATTTCCTCGAAACGACCGGAGACGATATCATGTTCACATTTCTGACGATGCTTCTGGCCCTGATCAGCGTAATGTTCGTGACATCAATGATCTCCGTCGTCGCAGAGATGCGGCGTGAGGATGAGGAATTCAAGGCGATGATCCGGCGCGACCGCGCTTTCTAAGCGCGGAAGACCGGGTTCAGGCCGTTTTAAGATGATTCTTCGCAGCCGCCTGGACCCTCCGGGCGGTTTTGTTTTGCCGTCTCACAGGGCAATGCGGAGAAGATGACGGCGGAAAAACCGCCCTTCAATCACACAAGCGTTTTCAAAACCCCGTTTTTCCAAGGCAAATTCCCTTCAATTTCCCTTTGGATTGATTTAAGGAACGCCGATACGTTACGGGCCGGACAGCCGGCGACCGCAACGACGTTCCTGTGAGGTTTGCATAACGATGCTCGATTCCCTGAGAAATGCTTCTCGAACCATGGCAGCCAAGCTGCTGCTTCTCCTGCTTGTTGTTTCGTTTGGCGTCTGGGGCGTCTCCGCATCGCTTGTCACCGCCAATTCCCACGCCGTCATGACGGTGGGCGACCAGACGGTCAGCCCGCAGGAATTCCGCCTTGCCTATCAGCGCCAGATTTCCGATCTCAGCCGCCAGTTCGGCACAAGGCTGACGACCGAACAGGCCAAGGCCTTCGGCATCGACCGCCAGGTTTTCAGCCAGCTTGCGGCAGGGGCATCGCTTGACGAGCTTGCATCCAAGATGAATCTCGGCCTTTCGGAAGATCGCCTTGCCAAGCTCATTGCCGAAGACCCGGCCTTCAAGTCGGTCAACGGCCAGTTCGACCGTAATCTCTTCAGCGAGCGCCTGCGCAATTCCGGTTTCCGTGAAGATGACTATATCAAGGAACGCAGCAAGGTTGCCGTCCGAAGCCAGATCGTAGAAGCCGTCTCCGATGGTTTTGCCGCACCGCAGGTGCTGGTGGATGCGCTGAAGCAGTATCGCAACGAACAGCGCGCCGTCGATTACGTCATTCTCTCCAACGCCGTCATCCCGCCGGTCAAGGCACCGGGCGACGACGTGCTCACGCCGTGGTTCGAAACCAACAAGTCGAAGTACCGCGCGCCGGAGTTCCGCAAGTTCACCTATGTGAAGCTGGAACCGTCTGACATCGCCGAGCCCGCTTCGGTAACGGACGCGCAGATCACCGATTATTATAACAGCCACAAGGACAGCTTCCGCACCGCCGGCCGCCGCACCGTGGAGCAGCTGACCTTCCCGGACAAGGAAATGGCCGCCGCTGCCGCCGAGCAGATCAGGCTCGGCAACACAACCTATGACCAGGTGGTGAAGGATCAGGGCAAGACCGCTTCCGACGTCACCCTCGGCGAATTCACCAAGGATACCCTCCCCGACCAGTCGATTGCCGATGCTGCCTTCGCCATCCAGAAGGATGGCGGCGTATCGCCGGTGGTTGAAGGTTCCTTCGGCCCGATCCTTCTGCGCGTCACCGGCATCAAACCGGAAACCACCCGCACGCTTGACGAAGCGAAGGACGATATCCGCAAGGACCTCGCAACCGCGGCCGCGGCTGAGGAAGTCACGAACGTCCACGATCGCTACGAAGACCTGCGCGCCGGTGGCTCCTCGCTTTCTGATGCCGCCAAGCAGCTCAACCTGAAGCCCGTCACCATTGACGCCATCGATGCCGCCGGCCTCAATGAAAAGGGCGATGCGATTGAGGGCCTGCCCTCACCGCAGCTGGCGCAGGAAGTCTTCAAGACCGAACCCAGCACCGAAGCCCTGCCAATCAATCTCGGCCGTGAAGGTTATATCTGGTTCGACGTCGAGCAGATCATCCCCGCCCGCGACCGTACGCTTGCCGAAGTCCGCGACGACGTCGTGGCCGACTGGACGGCGGAGCAGCAGCGCACCGCGCTTGCCGCCAAGGCCGACGAGCTGAAAGCCCGGGTTGAAAAGGGCGAAACGCTGGAAGCCGTCGCCGGTGAGCTGAGCCTTGCGGTCGAGCAGAAATCCGGCCTTCGCCGCACCAGCGAGGATGCGATTTTCGGCCGCCAGACGATCGCCGCCGTCTTCTCGGGCGCCGAAGGCGTGGTCGGCACCGCGGCCGATGCCGATGGTTCCAGCCGTATCCTCTTCAAGGTCACCTCGGTTGACACCAATGCGCCTGCAGACGCGCTTGCCAATGACGACCAGCAGTTTGCCGCCATTGCCCGCGCCGCCGGCGACGACATGCTGGACCAGATGGTCAACCGTCTGCAGAATGATTATGGTGTGACCATCAATCAGGCCCTCGCCGATCAGGCGATGGTCGGTTTCTAACCGGGGGGCGAGAAATGGCCGAACTGAAGCCGCTGATCGCCAAGGTCGCGAACGGAGAAAGCCTGAACCGCGACGATGCGCGCACGGCTTTCGACATTCTGATGTCGGGCGAAGCCACCCCGTCGCAGATCGGCGGTTTCCTGATGGCGCTGCGTGTGCGTGGCGAAACGGTCGACGAAATCGTCGGCGCGGTTTCTTCCATGCGCGCCCGCATGCTGCCAGTTTCGGCCCCCGCCAATGCCATCGATATCGTCGGAACCGGCGGTGATGGCATCGGCACCTACAACATCTCGACGCTGGCCTCGATTATCACCGCCGGCACAGGCCTGCCGGTCGCCAAGCACGGTAACCGGGCGCTGAGCTCCAAATCCGGCACGGCCGATGCGCTGTCCGCGCTGGGCGTAAGGCTCGATATCGGCCCCGATCTCATCGCCCGCTGCATCAGCGAGGCCGGCCTCGGTTTCATGTTCGCGCAGATGCACCATTCCGCCATGCGCCATGTCGGCCCGAGCCGCGTCGAACTCGGCACACGCACCATCTTCAATCTGCTCGGCCCCCTTTCCAATCCGGCCGGTGCCAAACGTCAGTTGCTCGGGGTCTTTTCGCCACGCTGGCTGGTGCCGCTTGCCGAAGTGCTGCGCGATCTCGGTTCGGAAAGCATCTGGGTCGTCCACGGCGACGGCATGGATGAAGTCACCACCACGGGCGTCACTCATGTGGCTGCCCTGGAAGACGGCAAAATCCGCACCTTCGACCTGACTCCGAAAGATTTTGGCGTCGAGCCGGCACAGATGAACGACCTCAAGGGCGGCGATGGCATTGCCAATGCAGCGGCGCTGCGTGAGGTTCTCTCCGGCCAGCGCAACGCCTATCGTGACATATCGCTGTGCAACGCGGCTGCGGCTCTGGTCATTGCCGGCAAGGCGGAGACGCTGAGCCAGGCCATGACGATTGCCAGCGATGCGCTTGACAGCGGCAAGGCCGCCGCCGCACTCGACCGTCTGGTCGCCGTATCCAACGAAGCCAATTCAGGGCAGGAATGAGAGCGAGACCATGAGCGACATTCTCAAGAAGATCGAGACCTACAAGCTCGAGGAAATCGCCGCCGCCAAGGCGAAGGTTTCGCTGGCCGATCTGAAGGCCATGGCTGCAGAACAGAGCGCGCCGCGCGGTTTTTACCGGGCGCTTCGGGCGAAACAGGCTGAAGGCAAGTTCGGCCTCATCGCCGAAATCAAGAAGGCCAGCCCCTCCAAGGGCCTCATCCGTCCCGATTTCGACCCGCCCGCGCTGGCCGCCGCTTATGAGGCGGGTGGCGCTGCCTGTCTCTCGGTCCTGACGGATACGCCGAGCTTTCAGGGCGCACCGGAATTCCTGACCGCCGCCCGCAATGCCTGCGCTCTGCCGGCCCTGCGCAAGGATTTCATGTTCGATACCTATCAGGTGCATGAAGCCCGCGCCTGGGGCGCGGATTGCATTCTCCTCATCATGGCCTCGCTGTCCGATGACGAGGCAAAACGCCTCGAGGACGAAGCTTTCGCGCTTGGCATGGATGTGCTGATCGAAGTGCACGATGAGGAAGAAACGGAACGGGCGCTCAAGCTCGACTCGCCGCTTCTCGGTATCAACAACCGTAATCTCCGCACCTTCGAGGTCGGCCTCGAAACCAGCGAGAAACTGGCGGGCCTCGTGCCGGCCGACAAGCTGCTGGTCGGCGAAAGCGGCATCTTCACCTTCGAGGACTGCAAGCGTCTTGAAAAAAACGGCATCAGCACCTTCCTCGTCGGCGAAAGCCTGATGCGCAAGGATGATGTGACGGCGGCCACCAAGGCGCTGCTGACCGGCCAGTCCGGCATTCTGGCGGCGGAATAAAACGCCAATGAGCGATGGCCAAAAGCTCACCCATATCGATGCAAGCGGCGAAGCACATATGGTCGATGTCGGTGACAAGGCCGAAACCGTCCGTGTCGCCGTTGCCGAAGGCTTCGTGAAGATGAAGCCGGAAACGCTGGCGCTCATCCGCGACGGCAATGCCAAGAAGGGTGACGTCATCGGCACCGCGCGCCTCGCCGGCATCATGGCCGCCAAGCAGACGGCCAGTCTCATTCCGCTCTGCCACCCGCTGATGCTGACCAAGGTTGCGGTGGACATCACCGAAGACGCCGCCCTGCCCGGCCTGCGGGTCGAGGCCATGGTGAAACTATCAGGCAAGACCGGCGTGGAAATGGAAGCGCTGACCGCCGTCTCCATCGCCTGCCTGACGATCTATGACATGGCGAAAGCCGCCGACAAGGCGATGGAAATCGTCAACATCCGCCTTCTCGAAAAGAGCGGCGGCAAATCCGGTGATTTCAAAGCTGGCGATTTCGGGCGACAGGAGAGCTGAATGAAACCGCTGCTGCCCGTGGACGAGGCCATCACACGCCTTCTGGAAGCAGCGGTTCCGGTAACGGACAGCGAGACCCTGCCGCTTGCCGAATGCGATGGCCGCGTTCTCGCGACCGATCTGGTCGCACGTCTTACCCAGCCTCCCTTCGATGCCTCCGCCATGGACGGTTATGCGCTGCGCAGCGCCGACGGGGCGGAGATCGGCTCGGTCCTCACCGTCATCGGTCAATCCGCCGCCGGCCATGCTTTTGCCGGCACGGTGGGAGTAGATGAAGCGGTGCGCATCTTCACCGGTGCACCCGTGCCTGAGGGTGCCGATACAGTTCTCATTCAAGAAGATGCCGAAGTGATAGAGGGCGGAAAAATTCGCACCGCCTTCGCTGTCACCGCCGGGAGACATATCCGCCCGCGCGGGCAGGATTTCACTGAAGGCGAAACGGTTCTGGAAGCCGGCCGCCAACTCGGCTTTACCAACCTGACGCTGGCGGCGGCGATGAACCACGCGGCACTTTCCGTTTATCGCAAGCCGCGCATCGCCATTCTCGCCACCGGTGACGAATTGCTGCCACCGGGAAGCGCGCCGCAACCCGCGCAGATCATCGCCTCCAACACGTTCGGCGTCGCCGCACTGGCCCGGCAGGCGGGTGCGGAGGTTATCGATCTCGGTATCATCCCCGATGACGACAGCCTCATCCGCGCCGCCATCGGCAAGGCCGTTGCGGCCGGGGTGGATGTGCTGGTGACGCTTGGCGGCGCTTCCGTCGGCGACCATGATCTCGTGCAGGCGGCTCTGAAGGCGGAAGGCATGCAGCTTGATTTCTGGCGCATCGCCATGCGGCCCGGAAAACCGCTGATGGTCGGCGCCATCGGCAGCACGCAGGTTCTCGGCCTGCCCGGAAACCCGGTCGCAAGCCTCGTCTGCGGCCTGCTTTTCCTGGAGCCGCTGATCCGCAGGATCGCCCGCCGTGCGCCGCCGGAGCGCAGCACGACAGCCCGCACCGCGACGCCGCTGAAAGCCAATGACCACCGGCAGGACTATCTGCGCGCCCGTCTCAGCACGGACGAAAACGGTGCGCTGGTGGCGGAAGCCTATGCGAAGCAGGATTCATCCATGATGAAGATATTGGCCCATTCCGATGGCCTGATCGTGCGCCCGCCGCACGCGCCGGAGGCAGCGCCCGGAGCGACGTGCCCGGTCATACGGCTGAAGCCCTGACAGGCAGCGGGCCGGTTTTCGACCCGCAATGGACAGGCCCTTTTCAAATCTTGCCGAATGGTTGCCATGCCGTCACAAAACGGCATAGGCGCTGGCCGCATGGCATGGGAACCACAGATAAAACTATAGAATTCCTGTATCTCGACACGAATGATAAAAAGAACCGCCTGAAAGCGGAGTCCCGTTGAATTCAAAATTCGTCATCTCTCTCCGTCATCGCGGAACCTTCCCGCATTGTTGTGCCAAAATAAATCAGACGAATCCCGTTATTGGGATTGACAGAATAAATGCGATACTGGCACCAAGACAAACAGTAGAGACAAAAACTACGGAAATCCTACAAAATGAAAATTACTTATTATTATCAATTAAATAAGATAAAAAGCGACAAAAAAGAAGTTTCATGGAACAAAAATTAGTTTTCCATAAATTAAGCTTTCCAAAACAGCTCTCATAATAATAATCATAGTCGATAAGCAGACTCACTGGAGTTTCTTGATGAACACGGCATCCACGCCCAAAACCACGGGGCCCGACATTGCCGGGCAGATTGCCTATGCCATGCGGAGCATGGGTGTTTCACCGATACCGCGCAACTACAGCCTGTTCTACGAAGCCTATATCGGATCAAACCCGGCGCTCACGAAAGATCTAGCGGCGCTGGGCAACCGGGTCACGCAGGAGGATCTGGACGAGCTGTCATCGCGTTACGGCGAAGGCAATCCCAACCGCTCCATCGACGACGCCCAGGACAAACTGCGGCGCGAGCTGGAGGCGCTGCTGGGCACGCTGAAGCGCGAACAATCCTCCATTGAGAACTACAACCGCATTCTCGGCGAAACGCGCCAGCGCATCGACGACAAGAACGCCGCCAGCAACAATATCCTGAGAAATGCGATCTCGCTGCTGGCCGAGGCCACGGGATCGAAAATCATCGATGGCGAAAAGACGTTCAACGACGTCAACCGCCATGCCGAGGAAATGCATCAGGTCCGCCTTGAGCTCGATGAATACAAGCGCATCGCCAATACGGATTCGCTGACGCGCCTCTCCAACCGGCGCGCTTTCGACGACCGGCTGGCGTCGATCTATGACAGCTCCATCGGGCTGCAATATACCACGCTCGTCCTTCTGGATATCGATCACTTCAAGCGCATCAACGACACGTTCGGCCATCCGGTTGGCGACAAGATCCTCGCCACCGTCGCGTCCGTCATCCGCGCCAATGTGCGCAAGGATGGTTTCGTCGCCCGAAGCGGCGGCGAGGAATTCGCCATCATTCTCGATGGTAACACACCGGAAGAGGTGATGGTGATGTGCGAACGCATCCGCCTGTCACTGGAAAGCACGCCCTTCCGCAATTCGAGATCAGGCGCCGATTACGGCACGGTCACCATCTCGATCGGCTTCGCCTCCGCCGCACGGGCCACAAATCCGAGCGAGCTTTACGGCCATGCCGATACGGCGCTCTACCACGCCAAGGAAACCGGCCGGAACCGTTCCGTCTTTTACGAGGACGGCATGCAGAACAATTATACCGGCAAGAACTGGCTGATTTATCGGACGTAAGAAGGATGGCGGCTAGGAAGCATCAAATGTAATGCTCTCCTCACCACATCGTCTTTGCCGCCCGCACCGGCCATTCCCGGTCATAAGTCTCCTGATCGAACTCCGCCTTCGCCGCCTTGAGCAGCAGGCCGGGTGTCGGAAGCGAGGCAGGGTCGACGAAATTGCCGGGGTTCCACAGTTCCGAGCGCATCAGCGCCCTGGCGCACTGGAAATACACCTCGTTTATCGTCACCACGATAACGGTACGCGGATGTTTGCCGTCCATTTCGAAGCTCTGCAGCAACTCGGCATCGACGGAAACCACGGCGCGGCCATTGATGCGCATCGTCGTATTGGAACCGGGGATCAGGAACATCAGCGCCACCCGCGGGTCACGCACGATGTTCAGAAGCGAATCGACGCGGTTGTTGCCGCGCCAGTCCGGCAACAGCACCGTCCTGTCATCGGCCACCCGCACCACGCCGCCCTTGTCGCCGCGCGGCGAACAGTCCATGCCTTCAGGCCCCACTGTCGCCAGCGCGAGGAAGGGTGATGCCTCGATCATCTGCCGATATTCCGCTGTCAACGCAGCAGTCACCTTGGCGACCGAGGCTTCGCTCGTGCCGTCATAAATGGCCTTCAGTTCCTCAACCGTGCGAATGATGGTCATGTCTGTTCCAATTCTTCGAAATCACCCTGCGCCGCCGAAAGGTGCAATCCCCTACTCTTCCGCCGCTTCCGCCTTTTCCCGTTCTGCCCGCTCGCGTGCGGTGCGGGCGGCGACGAGATCGGCCGGCTGGGCATTGCCGCGGATCAACGAACGGCCGGCATAGATGCCGCCGACGACTTCCATGGCGAAACGCTCCTCGTCGCGGTCGCGGAATTCCTCCACGAGGCGAGCGGCGTCTTCCCGCTCCTCGCCCATGGCGCCCAGCACTTCCTCGCTGAAATTCAGCGCCGATTCCAGCGTCTCGCGAATCTGGTAGTCGACGCCGGCCTTCAGAAGATCGATCGCGTGTCCGCGGTCATAGGCGCGCGCAAGGACGGGAACCAGCGGGAATTCGTGCTTGACGATCTCCGCGATCCGCACAGCTGCTTCCTTGTCATCGACACAGATGAGCACCGCCCGCGCCGTGCTGGCACCCGCCGCATGCAGGATTTCCGCCCGCGAGCCATCGCCATAATAAACCTTGAAGCCGAACTCGGCCGCATCGCGCACGAAGTCTGCATCCTTGTCGATCAGCGACAGCGTGTAACCGCGAGCGAGAAGCGGCTGGCTGACGATCTGGCCGAAACGCCCGAAGCCGATCAGCAGAATGCTGCCCTCGACATTCTCAGGCACGTCGAGATCATCGGTATTGGGAACCGCCGCCGGCACCAGCCGATCATGCAGAATGACCATCAGCGGCGTCAGCACCATGGAGATGATGATGGTCGCCGTCAGGATGGCATTGGCCTCCCGGTCGAGAATGCCGGCGCTGACGGCCGCGGAATAAAGCACGAAAGCGAATTCGCCGCCCTGCGCCATCAGCACCGCCCGCTCAAGGCTCTCACGCCGCGTGGTGCCAAGCGCCCGCGCCACGCCATAGATCAGGAAAGCTTTCAGCAGCATGTAACCCGCAACGCTGACGACCACGAGCTGCCAGTTGGCGGCGATGACGGCAAGGTCGATCGCCATGCCGACGCCCAGAAAAAACAGGCCGAGCAGAATGCCGCGAAACGGCTCGATATCCGCTTCCAGCTGATGGCGGAAGGAGGATTCCGACAGCAGCACGCCGGCCAGAAAGGCTCCCATGGCCATGGAAAGCCCGCTGACCTGCATCAAAAGAGCCGACCCCAGCACCACCAGCAAAGCCGCGGCCGTCATCACCTCGCGCGCGCCGGAGGCCGCCAGCAGGCGGAAGAACGGGTTCAGCAGATAACGCCCGGCGAGGATGAGCGCACCGACGGCAGCAAGGGCGATGCCAATCGAAAGCCAGCGCTCCGAGGCGGCCACATGCTCCCCACCCGAACCGAGAAAAGCGACAAGCGCCAGAAGCGGCACGATGGCGAGGTCCTCGAACAAGAGGATCGCGATGATGCGCTGACCTTTCAGGCTCGACATGCTGTTGCGTTCCTGCAGCATCTGCATGACGATCGCCGTCGAGGTCAGGACGAAACCCGTACCGGCGACGAAGGACATGATGACGGGGAAACCAAGGCTGACACCGATCAGCGTCAGGCCGCCCATGCAGACCAGCACCTGTAATGCGCCCAACCCGAAAATATCCTGCCGCATCGACCACAGCCGAGACGGCTGCATTTCAAGGCCGATGATGAACAGGAACATCACCACGCCCAGTTCGGCAATATGCAGGATGGCCTGCGAATCGGAAAAGAAACCGAGACCATAAGGCCCGATCACGAGGCCGGCGGCCAGATAACCCAGCACCGAGCCAAGGCCGATGCGCTTGAAGATCGGCGCAGCCACCACGCCCGCCGCCAAAAGCACGACCACCTGGGCCAGATCATTTCCGTTCGCTTCTACAGCCACACGCCACCCCGCTGAAAATAATAAGACGAGGGTGTTCCCTCCCTCACTTCCTAGCGCATCGGCGTGAAAAGCGAAAACGATTTTCGTCGGGGACAGAGCGAGGATTCAACGGGTTAGTTGCTACCGGTACATGGTGCTTCAGATGTCCTGCGCTCCCTCCCTATTCCTGTGCTTGTCACAGGAATCCAGTCAGCCCAAGTCGTTGGGCTGGAGAAGACTCTTTTTCGCCGCACGGACGTGCGTCGGCTGGATTCCTGTGACAAGCACAGGAATGAGGGAGGTAGGCGCTTACCGGAAGCGCGGCTCCCTGCTCAAGCCCTTCTCCGCAAGCTGCCGCTCATAATCGGCAAACAGCGCGTCGCCGGTTTCACCCAGCTCCTTCAGATATCTCCAGGTGTAGATGCCGCTATCGTGGCCATCGTCAAAAACGATGCGCACCGCGTAATTGCCTGTCGCGACCATGGAGCGGATGGCAACATTGCGTTTTCCGGGCACCGTGACCTTTTGTCCCGGCCCGTGGCCCTGCACTTCCGCCGAGGGAGAAAGCACGCGCAGCATCTCCGCGCCAAGCCGGTAAATGCTTCCATCGTCGAAGGAAACGGTCAATTCACGCCGGTCTTTCGACACAAGCAGCTCGGTCGGCCAGGCATCACTCATTTTTCACTTCCGCACGCTCGTCATATGCGTCAGAATTACGGACTTGCCTCACGATAGGCAAGCCACTACATCACCTGTAGGCCACACATTCGGCCCCGTGTGTCCGGCGCGTGACGCAATGAGGATGGAGACGTGAACGGTTTTTCCGGCTCGCTTGAAAAAGCGAAAACCCTGACGGAAAACAACGCACCGATGGTGGACCCCTTCGGCCGCGCCATCACCTATCTGCGCGTGTCCGTGACCGATCGCTGTGATTTCCGCTGCACCTACTGCATGTCCGAGCACATGACCTTCCTGCCGAAGAAGGATCTGCTGACGCTCGAAGAACTCGACCGGCTCTGTTCCGTCTTCATAACGCGCGGCGTGCGCAAATTGCGGCTGACCGGCGGCGAGCCGCTGGTGCGCAAGAACATCATGTCGCTGGTGAGGAACCTTGGCCGCCATGTACAAAGCGGCGCGCTCGACGAACTGACGCTGACCACCAACGGCTCGCAACTTGCGAAATTCGCAGCCGAACTCGCCGATTGCGGCGTGCGCCGCATCAATGTCTCGCTCGATACGCTCGACCGGGATAAATTCCGCCAGATCACCCGCTGGGGCGATATCGACCGGGTCATGGAAGGGCTTGATGCCGCGCAGGCGGCAGGCATCAAGGTCAAGCTCAACGCGGTGGCGCTGAAGGACTTCAACGATGCCGAAATGCCGGAGCTGATGCGCTTTGCCCATGGCCGCGGCATGGACCTGACGGTCATCGAAACCATGCCGATGGGCGAGATAGAAGAAGACCGCACCGACCGCTATCTGCCGCTCTCGCAGCTGCGCGCCGATCTCGAGCAGAACTTCACCCTTATCGACAGCGATTACCAGACCGGCGGCCCCGCCCGTTACGTAACGGTGAAGGAAACCGGCGGCAGGCTGGGATTCATCACCCCGATGACCCATAATTTCTGCGAAAGCTGCAACCGTGTCCGCCTCACCTGCACCGGCACGCTTTATATGTGCCTCGGCCAGGACGATGCCGCCGATCTGCGCACGGCGCTGCGCGCTTCCGACAGTGACGCCTTTCTTTCCGCCGCCATCGATGAAGCGCTGCTGCGCAAGCCGAAGGGGCATGATTTCATCATCGACCGCACCCACAAGCGCCCCGCCGTCGCCCGCCATATGAGCGTGACCGGCGGCTGAGGGACGGCTGAACTTCTTTCTCGTCCACCCACCCATATAAACGGTTGAATTGCCAGCTCTACCGTGCCACGTCTCTATGCATGGAGGAATGCGTGGTCGTGCCTGAGGGGCTGCCCACATCGCCCGGCAAGGGCGGCGGGATACCGCGCATGGTCTGGGATATTTGGGAATGGCATTGACGGACAATACGCGCGGCGCACTTTTCATGGCGCTGGCAATGGCAAGCTTCACGGCCAACGATGCGCTGACGAAGTCCGTTACCCCCTACATCAACACCGGCCAGATCATGTTCGTGCGCGGCATCATGACCGTGGTGCTGATCTATATCGCCGCGCGGCATTTCGGGGCGCTCCGGCCGCTGAAGACCCTGCTGCGGCCCATCATCATCCTGCGCTGTCTCTGCGAGGTGACAGCCGCCGTTCTTTATCTGACGGCACTCGGCCTCATCGAATTTTCCAACGCATCGGCCATCCTGCAATCCCTGCCGCTGGTGGTGACGCTGGGTGCCGCACTTTTCCTGCGTGAGCCGGTCGGCTGGCGGCGCTGGGTGGCGATCATCGTCGGTTTCATCGGCGTGCTCGTCATCATCAGGCCGGGCCCTGAAGGTTTCACGCCGGGTGCGCTGCTGGTCGTCGCGTCGCTTGCCGTCACCGCCGCGCGTGATCTCTTGACCCGGAAGATGTATGCCGATGTGCCTTCGCTCGCCATCACCGTCATCACCGCCTTCGTCAATATGGCGGTGGGCGGGCTTCTGATCGTACCTTTCGGCGGCTGGCAACCGATGAATTTCACCATCGTGTCGCATCTTGCCGGGTCGGCCATTCTGGTGCTGGTCGGGTATCAGGCCATCATCCTGTCGATGCGCACAGGCGAAATCTCCTTCGTCGCACCGTTCCGTTACACCGGCCTGCTCTGGGGTTTCATGATCGGCGTGTTCTTCTTCAACGAGAAAATCGACAGCTACACCATCATCGGCGCCATGATCGTCATCGGTTCTGGCCTTTATACCTTCTATCGCGAAAGCCTGCGCAAACGTTCTCAGATGGCCAAGCGCGCGGCCGCGACACCCACGGCCGCAACCACGGTGCGGCCGGCTTCCGTTAGGAAAGCTTCCGTAACGGAAGAGGCGGGAGAATGACATGAAGAGCAGCCGTTTCCTCGACCGGACCACCCCGCCCCACATCATTACGCTTGTCGTGATCGCCGGCGTCGCGGCGCTGTGCATGAACCTGTTCCTGCCTTCGCTTTCAGCCATGGCGCTCTATTTCGAGATCGACTACGCCGTGATGCAGTTCGCCGTGTCGGGCTATCTTGCCGCCACCGCCTGCCTGCAGCTCGTCATCGGCCCGCTCTCCGACCTTTTCGGCCGCCGCCCTGTGATGCTGGCGAGCATTGCAATCATGATCGCCGCCACGCTGGTCTGCATGCTGGCGTCCGATATCTCCGTCTTCATGATCGGGCGCGTGGCACAGGCGGCCGTCGTTTCCGGATTCGTGCTCGCCCGCGCCATCGTGCGCGACATGGTGCCGATGGAGCAGGCCGCCTCGATGATAGGCTATGTGACCATGGGCATGTCCGTGGTGCCGATGGTCGGCCCCACCGTCGGCGGCCTGCTGAACGACTTCTCCGGCTGGCAGTCCAGCTTTGCGCTGCTTGCGCTTCTCGGCGCCGGCATTCTGGTGCTCGCCTGGTTCGATCTCGGCGAAACCAATCAAAGCAAGTCGGCGAGCTTTTCGCAGCAGTTCCATGCCTGGCCGGAGCTTCTGCGCTCGCCGCTGTTCTGGGGTTATGCGCTGACCTCGACCTTCTCGTCGGGCATGTTCTTTTCCTTCCTCGGCGGCGCGCCCTTCGTCGGCAGCGTGCTTTACGGGCTGACACCCGCCATGCTTGGCCTGCAGTTCTTTTTCATGGCCAGCGGTTACATGCTCGGCAACTTCGTCTCCGGCCGTTATGCCAGCCAGATCGGCATCAGCAGAATGATGCTCTCGGGCAATGTCATCGCCATCACCGGCATCGTCACGGCCATCGCACTGATCTTGGCCGGGGCGGAAAGCGCCTATGCGTTTTTCGTACCGCTTGCGCTGATCGGCGTTGGCAACGGCGTAACGCTGCCGAGCGCCAATGCCGGCATGGTCAGCGTCCAGCCGCATCTGGCAGGCTCTGCCTCCGGTCTCGGCGGCGCGATGACCATCGGCGGCGGTGCGGCGCTTTCGGTGCTCGCCTCCTCGGTCCTGTCCAAGGAGGACGGAACCTGGCCGCTTCTTCTGGTGATGCTGGCGACCGGCCTTGTCGCCCTTCTCACCACCTATATCGTCAGACTGCAGGAACAGCGGCTATGATCGCCCCTCCCCGAAAAATACCCGGTCTCGTGCCCCCTGGTCTCATATTGGCCGGCGGGCTCTCGCGGCGCATGGGCAGCAACAAGGCGATGGTGACGCTGGGCGATGCGCCGCTGCTGTCCCACGTCATCCGCCGCATCACGCCGCAGGTCTCTGACGTCACCATCAATGCCGCCATGACAGACAAGGGCAACTGGGCCGAGGGTTTCGGCCTGCCGCTTTTGCCCGATACGCTGAACGGCCATGCCGGGCCGCTCGCCGGCGTTCTCGCCGGCATGCGGCATTTCCGCGATCGCGAGGCCGCCGGCAGCCATTTCCTGACCGCGCCCGCCGACAGCCCGTTTTTCCCCGATGATCTCGTGGCGCGGCTTTCCGAGCACCTGTCGGATGATGCGATCATCATCGCCGCCTCCAGCGGCCAGCTTCACCCCGTCTTCGCACTGTGGCCGGTGGCGCTTGCCGACGATCTCGAGGACTGGCTGAAGAACGATGCAAACCGCCGCATCCGTGCCTTCCTCGCCCGCCACGTCACCATCGGCGTGGCCTTCCCGCCGCTGGAAACGACCAAGGGCAGTGTTGACCCGTTCTTCAACATCAACACGCCGGATGAACTGGCTCTGGCGCGAAGCTATCTGGAGAGCATGGAACCATGACGGCGCAGAAGGTCTTCGGCATTGCCGGCTGGAAAAATTCAGGCAAGACCGGTCTTGCGGTGCGCATCGTCACCGAACTGACGGCCCGCGGCTACCGTGTCTCCACCATCAAACACGCCCATCATGATTTCGATATCGACAAGGTCGGCGCCGATAGCTGGCGTCACCGCCAGGCGGGTGCGCACGAGGTCACCATCGTCTCCGGCACCCGCTTCGCGATCATGCATGAGCTGCGCGGCGAACCGGAGCCCTCCTTCGAGGACATCCTCTCCCGCCTTGCCCCCTGCGATCTCGTGCTGATCGAAGGTTACAAATATGAGCCCGTGCCGAAGATCGAGGCGCGTCGGCTGGAAGCGGCCAAGACCGAACCGCTCGCACCGCTCGATCCACATATCATCGCGATTGCCGCAGATCATGAGGTTGCGGGCACAGCGCTGCCGGTTTTTGATCTCGACGATACGGGTGCCATTGCTGATTTCATCGAGAGGACCGTCGGTCTGGTGAGGCGGTAAAGGGTATTGGAACGGGATGGCTTCGGCGCTTAGGCCGCCTTCCCACGTCCGTCATCCAACCAGAGACGGCTCTCGCAGTCGGGCGGCATCCCCAATTCCGTCTTTCCGGCCTTGAGCCGGAATCCAGCCAGCCCAAGTCCTTGGGCTGAAAATGACTCTCTCCGTCGCGCAGACGCGCGACGGCTGGATGCCGGATCAGGTCCGGCATGACGGAGGAGGAGCGTCGTAAACGCAATTACCTCAACGCCTGCCGCATCGGCTTCTACACCTCGTATTTACCCCCGCGCCCGAAAAATGAAAAAGCCGGGCTCATCACCCGGCTTCATCATTCCTTGAGAACGCAATACCTATTCAAGGAAACCTGATGGGTTCACCGGGGTCGCATCCTTGCGAACTTCGAAGTGAACCTGCGGACGCTTGGCGCTGCCGGTCATGCCTGATGTGGCGATGGTCTGGCCGCGCTGAACCTTCTGGCCGCGCTGGACGTCGAGATTGGCGGCGTTGCCGTAAACCGTGACCTTGCCGTCGTCATGGCGGACGAGAACCGTGTTGCCGAGCTGCTTCAGACCGTTGCCGGCATAGATGACCACGCCGTTTTCGGCGGCCTTGATCGGCGTGCCCTCGGGAACCGAGATGTTGATGCCGTCATTGCGGCTGCCTTCGACATTGTCACCGAAATTGTTGATGACGGCGCCGCGAACCGGCCAGCGATATTTGCCGATGCCGGTGGATTCCGGCGCGATGGAGGCCATATCGGCCTTCTTCTCGATATCGCCGACACTGGCGGTGGCCGGTGTTGCGGGCGCAGAGGCGGCGGGCACAGCAGCCGGGGCCTTATAGGGCTCTGGCTTCACCGATGCGGTTTCGACGGCCTTGACTGCGGCAGCTTCCTTGGCAGGAACGGAGGCGGTCTTGATTGCATCCGTGCCGGCACCCGGCATGTTGAGCGTCTGTCCGACGCGGATGCTTTCGTTGGAGATGCCGTTGGCAGCCTTGAGCGCAGCGACCGACACACCGTTTGCACGGGCGATCTTGGCGAGGCTGTCGCCCGGCTGAACCTTGTAGCCACCGGTCGGCGGCAGCGGCTTGCCGCCCGGAGGCGTCAGCTTGCCGGCTTCGGAGGAAAGCTTGTCACGGGCGGCGGCCTGCGACGGCAGCACGGCCACATTGCCATCCGGGGCACGCAGCGGTGTCGGCTGGTCGCCATTGCGGTTGAGAGCGATATTGCCGGCGGCATCCTTGGCGGCGTTGCGGACCTGACCGAATTTCGGGATGAGGATCGACTGGCCAGCCTGCGCCGAAGACGCGGTTTTCAGACCATTGACCCGCAGCAGTTCCTTTTCCGGGACACCGTAGCGATTGGAGATGGTCGCAATGCTTTCGCCGGGGCGCAGCGTTATCGAAGATGCACCATCCGTGTGCCAGCCGTTCTTGTCGGAACGAACCGTCGCGGTCGTCAGATTGTCCGTGGATGCAGCGGGCGCTGCGGCCTGCTGGGCAGGTGCAGCGAGAGACGGAGCGGCCTGGCGCTGGGCGGATGGGAAAGGCTGGGCCATGGCTTCGTTGCGGGTCGACGGATCGCGGCTTGCCACCGCCGTCGGCGCCGACAGCTCGGAGCGCTGCACCGGCGAGGCCGAAGCGCGGGCCGTGGACGGCTGAACGCCACCATAACCACCGGATTGCTGCGGATAGGAATTGCCCGCCATGTTCTGATTGGCATATCCACCCTGCGGCGCGGCAGAGGCATAACCGCCATTCATGTCGCCCTGCGGAACCGGGGCCTGCCCGTAAGCACCGCCGCCCTGACGGGCAGGAATTGACGCCGTAGTCATCCGATCCGGTCCACTGGAAAAGAGGCCGCTGAACCGCGTTGCATCCGAGCTACAGCCCGTCGCGACGCTTGCCAGCAATGCCGCTGCGAACATTTTTGCGACTGATTTTCCGATTTTAGACGAATGTCTCATACGCATGACTCGATCTACACTGACGCCAACCCGCCGCATCAAGAGCGATCCGGCACAAACTTCACTTCTTGCAAGGCCCATTTCCCGAGGTGGGGAAAACCATGCGTCGATGTTTATGATTAAAGCGCGTTAGTGTTACCACGCCGTTAAAACGTTAAGCCGTTTGGCGCTTTTTTGACACTTCGATAACCATGACGAAAACAGGCTGCGTCATGCTGTGACAATAATGATATTGAAAATCAGATAGTTGCGACAATTCAGAACATTAGAAGACAAAAATGAATTGCCTTCAAAATTTTCATTTCGTCACAAATGCCGGGCAATATGGCTGCTGAGCGGCAGGTAGGGGGCCTCGAACAGCTCTTCTTTCTCGAAGCGGCTGCCGGTCTTGGAGAAGCGCGTCATCACGCAGCGATCATCCTCAACGATAATAGGCGCGATCATCATACCGCCGGAAACGATCTGCTCGGCAAAAAAACGGGGCATGGTGGTGAAGGCTGCGGTAGAAATAATCCGGTCGAAGGTGCCCTCACCCACCAGACCGTTGCTGCCATCCGCCTGGCGGATGACGACATTGCGGATGGAAAGATCGTCCAGACAGTTCTGCGCCTGCTGCACAAGCGTCTTGTAACGCTCCAGCGAAAAGACGCGCTCTACCCGGCGGGCGATGATCGCCGTCATGAACCCGCTGCCGGTGCCGATCTCAAGCACGCGCTGGCCGGGTTTCAGCTGCAGCCGGGCAAGGATTTTCACCGCCATGTCGGCGCCTTCCATGAAGGCGCCGCAGTCGATCGGGATCGTGCGGCTGGAATAGGCGTCGGCCGCAAATTGCGGCGGCACGAATTTGGAACGTGGCGTCTGCTCAACCGCTGTCAGAAGGTCGAGATCGGAGACCCCCTCGCCCCGCAAGCGGAGAACGAGAGCGGCAAAACCTTCCTTTTCGACCATGGCAGATTTCAATCGGCGACTCCGAATCCAAGTGCTTGCGCAACCCGATCCTTGACCGTGTAGTCCGTCAGGTCAAGCTTTAGCGGTGTGACCGAAATCTTGCCGTGCTTCAAAGCGTGGATATCCGTGCCCTCGCGGAAGGTGCCGAGGCGCTCGCCGAAGCGCAGCCAATAGTACGGAAGACCACGACCATCCTGCCGCTCCTCCACCGTCAGGCCGAAATCCAGCTTGCCCTGGCCGGTGACGGACACGCCCTGCACATCCTTGGGCGCACAGTTGGGGAAATTGAGGTTGAGGAAAGTGCCGTCAGGCAGATCGACATCGATGAGCTTGCGAATGAGATCGGGCGCATAGGTCTCCGCAACCTCCCACGGCACGACGCGGCTTTCGCCGTGGCTGAAGGCCTGGCTGAGCGCGAAGGAACGCACGCCCTGCAATGTGCCTTCAATGGCGCCGGCGATGGTGCCGGAATAGGTCACGTCATCGGCCATGTTCGCACCGGCATTGACGCCAGACAGCACGAGATCGGGCTTTTCCGGCAGGACTTCGCGAATCCCCATGATGACGCAATCGGTCGGCGTACCGCGCAGCGCGAAATGCTTGTCGGAAACCTTGCGCAGCCTGAGCGGCTCGGAAAGGGTCAGCGAGTGTGCGAGACCGCTCTGGTCGGTTTCCGGCGCGACGATCCAGACATCGTCGGACAGCGTGCGGGCGATACGCTCCAGCACCGCCAGCCCTTCGGCGTGGATACCGTCGTCATTGGTCAGCAAAATCCGCATGTTTCTCTCTCCGCTCGCATGTCTTCAGGGACGGAGCATCCTCTCCTCCGGCGGTGAAGTGTGCAGTTCTCTCAACGTCATCCTCGGGCCTGTCCCGAGGATCTAATCACGTCCAAATAAATCGATAGGTTGCAGATCCTCGGGACAGGCCCGAGGATGACGTCGGCGTAATTGGCAGACTCTCCTTCCAATAGCACGACGCTGCGATGCCTCAGACCGCCTTCTCGATCCGCGTCAGACCGCCCATATAGGGCAGCAGCACGTCCGGAATTGTGACGGAACCGTCGTCGTTCAGGTAATTTTCGAGAACCGCAATCAGGCAGCGGCCGACGGCGGTGCCGGAGCCGTTCAGCGTATGCACGAACTTCGTCGCCTTGTCGTCCTTGCCGCGATAACGCGCATTCATGCGACGCGCCTGGAAATCGCCGCAGACCGAGCAGGAGGAAATTTCGCGATAGGTGTTCTGGCCGGGCAGCCACACTTCCAGATCGTAGGTCTTGCGGGCGCTGAAGCCCATGTCGCCGGTGCAGAGCGTCAGGGTGCGGAAATGCAGTCCCAAACGTTTCAGCACTTCTTCGGCGCAGGCCGTCATGCGCTCATGTTCGGCAACAGCACTTTCCGCATCGGTTATGGAAACAAGCTCGCATTTCCAGAACTGGTGCTGGCGCAGCATGCCGCGCGTATCGCGTCCGGCCGAGCCCGCTTCCGAACGGAAGGAAGGCGTCAGCGCCGTGAAGCGCAGCGGCAGTTTTTCCTGCTCGAGAATTTCACCCGACACGAGGTTGGTCAGCGTCACTTCCGCCGTCGGGATAAGCCAGCGGCCATCGGTGGTCCTGAACAGGTCCTCGGCAAACTTCGGCAATTGGCCGGTGCCGAACATCGCCTCATCGCGCACCATCAGCGGCGAGGAGACTTCGGTATAGCCGTGCTCGCGGGTGTGCAGATCGATCATGAACTGGCCGAGTGCGCGCTCCAGACGCGCCAGCTGGCTGGTCAGCACCGTGAAACGCGAACCGGAGAGCTTGGCCGCCCGCTCGAAATCCATGTAGCCGAGCGCTTCGCCAATCTCGAAGTGCTCCTTGGCCTCGTGGTTCCAGCCGGGCTTCTGGCCGGTGACGCGGGTCACCACATTGTCGTGCTCGTCCTTGCCATCGGGCACATCGTTGAAGGGCATGTTCGGCAGGCGCGACAGGGCGTCGTTCAACTCGGCGGTAACCTGACGGTCCTCCTCCTCGGCGCGCGGCATGTTTTCCTTGATGTCGGCGACTTCTGCCTTGAGCTTTTCGGCAAGCTCCATGTTCTTCTGCGCCATGGCGGCGCCGATGTCCTTGGAGGCGGCATTGCGGCGCGACTGCATGTCCTGCAGGGACTGGATGACGGAACGGCGCTTTTCATCGAGAGCGATCAGACCTGCCGCAGCAGGCTCCGCGCCACGGCGTGCAAGCGCCGCGTCAAAAGCTTCGGGGTTTTCGCGTATCCATTTAATGTCGTGCATCGTCGTTCCAGACCGTTGTTGCATCACCCGTGTTTTACAGCAAAACGCCGGGCATGAACCCGGCGCGAGGAGATTTTTTGAGCGGCGAGACCTTCAGGAAAATCAGGTCTCCTCCAGCTCCGTGCTTTTGGATTCCGCCGCACGTTTCCTCTCCACGAGTCGAGCCATGTAGATGGAAATCTCGTAGAGAATGATCGCGGGCAGCGCAAGACCGATCTGGGACATGGGGTCCGGCGGTGTCAGCACGGCCGCGACCACAAAGGCCATGACGATGGCGAATTTGCGCTTTTCCCTGAGCCAGTCGCTAGTCAGAAGCCCGACGCGGGCCAGAAGCGTGGTGACGACGGGCAGCTGGAATACCAGACCGAAGGACAAAACCAGCGTCATGATGAGGCTGAGATATTCCGACACCTTCGGCATCAAGGAAATCGCCACCTCGCCATCAACAGGCAATTGCTGCATGGCGAGGAAGAACCACATGACCATCGGTGTGAAGAAGAAATAGACGAGTGCCGCACCGATGAGGAACAGGATCGGCGAGGCGATCAGGAACGGCAGGAAGGCGGCGCGCTCGTTCTTGTAGAGACCCGGCGCCACGAATTTATAGAGCTGCGAGGCGATCACCGGAAAGGAGAGCACCATGGCGCCGAACATGGCGACCTTGATCTGCGTGAAGAAGAATTCCTGCGGCGCGGTATAGATCAGCGACGATTTCGCCACATCCAGACCCGCCCAGATGACCGCCCACTTATAGGGAATGACGAGCAGGTTGAAGAGGTGCTTGGCAACGGCGAAACAGCCGATAAAGGCGATGAAGAACGCGCCTAGCGCCCAGATCAGCCGCGTGCGCAGCTCCATGAGGTGCTCGATAAGCGGCTGCGGCTTATCTTCGGTATCCCCGCTCATGCTTCATCCTTTTTGGGCTTCGCAGCCTTGGTTCTTGCCGTTTTGGCCGGCTTTGCATCAGCCACCGCCACCGCCTTTTCGGCTGCGACCTTCTTGACCGTCGCCTTTTTGGCGACTGCCTTCACGGTGGGCTTCGGGGCGGCTGGTTCGCTGGCCTTCGTCGTGGCGACAGTTTCCGGCGTTGCCGCGGCCTTGCTGCGGCTGGCGCGCTTCGGCTTGGCAGCAACCGCTTCGGCCTCGACGGTCGCAATCGATTTCGCCCGTGCGCGTTTCGGTTTCTCTACCGCAACCGCGGCTGCGGCAACCGGAGTAGATGCGGCGACAACGGCAGGCGGCGCATCCGGCAGCTTCATCTCAGGCTCCGGCACGCTGACCAGCGGCGCCACCGGCTCGCTCGTCGCGGGTGCGGCAGTGGACGACAGGCCTTCGGGTACGGCCGTTGCCTTCTGCAGATCGGACTTGATCTCGTTGCCCAGCTGGCGAAGCGGGTTCATCGCATCGCGCAGCGAGTTGGTGGGGTTGAGATTGCGGACATCGGAGATGGTCTGGCGCACATCGTCCATGTCGGCCTCTTTCAAGGCCTCATCGAACTGGGTGCGAAAATCCCCCGCCATCTTGCGAAGGCCGGCCATCGTCTTGCCGAAGGCGCGGATCATGGGCGGCAAGTCTTTCGGTCCGACGACCACGATCAACACGACCGCAATCACCAGAAGCTCGCTCCAGCCGATATCAAACATCAATATGCTCCCGAGACCCTAACGCCCGTAGTCTCACACCAAGCGGCAAAGCCGCTTACTTGATCTCGTCAGCCTTGTGGTCGACGGTCTTCGTGTTGGCATCGGCCGGCGGCGGCGTCTGGTCTTCGTCAGCCATGCCCTTCTTGAAGCTCTTGATGCCCTTGGCGACATCACCCATCAATTCCGGAATCTTGCCACGTCCGAAGAGGACGAGAACAATCACCAGCACGATGAGCCAATGCCACACACTAAAAGAACCCATAACTGAAACTCCTGAATTTCGCTTTCAGACGATGTAAGACGTTTGAAAGGCTTTTTCAAACGACAAATCATCGCTTCAACAGTGAGTACGCATAAAGTTTTCGTGGGCTTACCCGCATGTGGCGATATCAATCGTCGCCATCGCCGCCACCGGGCGCAAGCAGGCCCAGCTCTTCCAGATCAAGCTGCGTGATCGGGTCTTCATCCTCGCGCAGCTCATCGCTCATCATCGGCAGAGGCACGCCGAAATTGGAGGGGATGCGGCCGGAAAGCAGCCCCGCGCCCTTCAGCTCCTCTAGGCCCGGCAAATCCCGCAATTCCTCAAGGCCGAAATGGTCGAGAAACTCCACCGTGGTGCCGATCGTCACCGGCCGGCCCGGCGTGCGCCTGCGACCGCGGAAACGCACCCAACCCGCCTCCATCAGCACGTCGAGCGTGCCGCGCGAGGTCTGCACGCCGCGGATTTCCTCGATTTCGGCGCGTGTCACCGGCTGATGATATGCGATAATCGCCAGAACTTCCAGCGCTGCGCGCGAGAGCTTCTTCGGTTCCTTTTCCTCGGCGCGGATGACGAAGGACAGATCACCTGCCGTTCGGAAGGCCCATTGCCCGCCCACCTGCACGAGGTTCACGCCCCGGCCCGCATAGGCAGCTTTCAGGTGCTGCAGAATGGCGACGACATCCATGCCGCGCGGCAGGCGCTCGGCAATGAAACCTACGGAAACCGGTTCAGCCGAGGCGAAAACCAAAGCCTCGGTGATGCGCTCGGCCTCCTTCAGCTGACGCTCGGAAAATACCGTGGGTTCGATTCCCGCATCCTGCGTCACGACCATCGCCTCGCCGGTCTCATCGTCATTCATCGTTCTCAGTCCTCTCGGCATTCACCGCACGGTCGTCCCTTGTGCCACGACGCATATAGATGGGCTGGAAAGCCCCCTCCTGGCGGATTTGCAGCGATCCCTCGCGCACCAGCTCCAGCGAGGCGGCAAAGGCGCTGGCGATTGCCGTCACCCGCATGGCGGGATCGGGCACATATTGCAGCAGATATTGGTCGAGCACCGTCCATTCGCCCACATCGCCGAGCAGATGCGTCAGAAGCTCGCGCGCTTCCACCAGCGACCAGACCTGCCGCTTTTCAATCGTGACCTGGGTGATGGCCTGTCGCTGGCGCAGATTGGCATAGGCGCTCAGCAGATCGTAGAGATTGGCCTCGTAGGCCGAGCGGTTGATATGCGGAATATGCTCCGGCGCACCACGGGCAAAAACATCGCGGCCAAGCTGGGCGCGGTTGACGAGACGTTCCGCCGCCTCGCGCATTGCCTCCAGGCGCTTCAGCCGGAAGGCCAGCGTCGCGGCCATTTCCTCACCGGAGGGGCCGTCATCCTTGGATTGCTGCGGAATGAGCAGCTTGGATTTCAGGAAGGCGAGCCAGGCCGCCATGACCAGATAATCGGCGGCAAGCTCGATACGCACGCGGCGTGCGCTTTCCACGAATTGCAGATATTGCTCGGCAAGCGCCAGCACCGAAATGCGTGACAGATCGACCTTCTGGGTGCGGGCAAGGTGCAGGAGAAGATCGAGCGGGCCTTCGAAACCCGCGACATCGATCACCAGCCCGGCCTCACCCGTCAGCCGCTCCGGCGTCACATCCTGCCAGAGCTTGTCCATCGGCGTCGAATTGCGAGACTTGTCTGCGGCCATCTTTCCATCCGCCGGGGCATCCGGCCTTGATCCCGAGTGAGCGGCCGCCCGACTGTCAGGAAACGGCCCACATGGCGTTAAATTCGGCTCTTAGCTCCGCCTCGTCAGACGGCTCGGCGGCGGGGAAACCCGCTTCCACGGCCCGCACCCGCTCCAGCGAACGGCCGGAAAGAACGGGAACCTCCTTCACGACCTCAAGCATTTCACCCATCACGCCGTTGCAATGCAAGACTATATCACAGCCACCAGCAACAATATTCGCAGCCCGTTCGCCAAGTGTACCCTTCAGCGCATTCATGGAACTGTCATCAGACATCAGCAGACCGTCAAAGCCGATGCGGCCACGGATGATCTCCTCGATTACCTTCTTCGAGGTCGTCGCCGGACGCTCGCGGTCGACGGCGTTGAAGACGAGGTGTGCGCTCATCGCCATCAATTCATGCTTCAATGCCCGGAACGGCACGAAATCATGCGCGTCCAGCTCATTGAGCGGCACATCGACAACAGGCAGTTCGTGATGCGAATCCACCATGCCGCGACCATGGCCCGGCATATGCTTCATGACAGGCAGCATGCCGCCCGCCTTCAGCCCGTCGGCCGCCGCCTGCCCCATCTCGGCCACCATGGTCGGCGAGTAACCGTAAGCCCGGTTGCCGATGACATTGCTCGCACCCTCCACCGGCACGTCGAGCACCGGCAGGCAATCGATGTTGATGCCGAATTTCATGAGGTCGAAAGCGTGCAGTCGCGACATCAGCCAGGCGGCGCGCAGACCGGTACGCCGGTCGCGTTCATAGATTTCACCGAGAATACGGGCATTCGGATAGGCCTGCAGGATCGGCGGCTTGATGCGCTGAACCCGTCCGCCTTCCTGATCGATCAGCACCGGCGCATCTGGCCGCCCGACGGCGTCGCGCATGGATGCGACGAGATCGGTGATCTGCTGCGGCTCACCGATATTGCGGCCGAACAGGATGAAGCCCCACGGCTGCTGGTCGCGGTAAAGGGCGATCTCGTCGGCGGTCAGTGAAAGCCCGCTGCATCCGAGGATCATAGCTTTGCAATCGGTCATGATGTCACGCTTTCAGGGAAATAAGGGGAAAGGGAGAAATGCGTCTCCAGCCGCAAGGAGTGAAAATGCAAGCCTCTCCTCCGTCATGCTCGGGCCTGTCCCGAGCATCTGCCAACCTATCAATTGGCGATACGTTGGCAGATCCTCGGCACAAGGCCGAGGATGACGTCGAATATGTGGACAAGTCTGTTGTCAAGTGAAGGGCCGCTTTAGCTGCGGCCCCGATTTTCCATGCCGGAGAAGCCTATCACCGAGCTACCAGGCAGCTACCGCCGGCCGAGCGGAACTTCTCGCACAGCGCCACGGCTTCGTTCTTGTCGCCGGCCGGGATGCGGACGCGGTAGAACGTGCCCTTGCCGGCAATCTCGGCGGCCTTGATGTCGACGCCACGTCCACCGATGACCGAGCCGAACTTGGCGGACATGTTCTGGTAGGATTTCTGGGCTTCGGCCTGGCTCGGCAGCGAGGCGATCTGGATGTAATAACCACCGGCAGACGGCGTGCTGGTCGCTGCCGGCGTTGCGGCTGCCGTCTGCTGCTGCGCAGCCTGTGGCTGGGCAGGAGCGGTCGTCGCCGGGCGGACATTGCCCTGGTTCGTCACCGTTGCAACGACGTTTGCAGGCTGCGAGGACGGACGCGCTGCCGGAAGCGGTGCTGCGGACTGCGCGGCCGGCTTGGTAGCGGCAGGTGTCGTCGCGGCAGGCGTGGTCGCAGCCGGCGTATGGGCCTGCGGTTGCTCGGGCGCCACCGGAACCCGCGAAGCGGCGATGACAGCGGGAGCGCCCTCACCCGGCTTGGCGGTCTGGGGTGCTGCAAGCTCCGCGACCTTGTCGGCCTTGGGCGGATGGGCAGCCGGTGCGTCGACTTCCTGCGCCACCAGCGTACCGTCAGGCTTGACGATCATGGTGCGGACCTTGCGCGGTGAAACGCCGGTTGCGCCAGCACCTTCGTTCTGGGCGGCCTTTTCTTCCGGCGAAAGCAGGCGCGGATCTTCGGTCTCGCCAACCGGCGTGCCGGCTGCTTCCATATCCGCGTCGTTTTCGCCTTCCAGCGGCAATTGTTCGGGGATCAGCGTGCGCTGAACCACATCAACCGGCTGTTCGTTGCTGGAGATCAGCGCCGGCTGCTTCGGATCGGCAGCGTTGCCACCGGCCACACGGTCATAAACCGCCTTGTCCTGGTTTGGCACGACGCGGCCGCCCGGATTTTCCGGCACAACCTTCATCGGGTCATTGTCGGCGGAGATGATGACCGGCGCGCCATTCGAGCCGGTGCTCGACGAACCGCCCGACACCAGCGCGTAAACGCCGCCGCCGATCAGCACCAGACCGATTGCCGCGGCAACCGGCATGATCCAGCGGCGACCGCCGCGTTCATCCTCGTCGCGATAGGCGGCCTGATGATCGACATAGGTATTTTCGGCATCGCGGGGCGCATTGCCACGGGAAGCGGCAGCCTCCTGCATGGAGCGGCGGAAATCCTCTTCCAGCGCCCGCTCGAACTCATCGGCTTCTTCCGGAGCCGGCGCAGGGCGCGCCTGGGCAGCACCGCGGTTTTCCGCATGCTTGTGACGGTCGAGACCACCGGCGACGGCAGGCGCAAACAGCGTTGCAAGCTCGGTATCGATATCGAGATCTTCCTCGTGACGGCGAGCGGCGGGCTTGGGTTCAAAAACCCCGACCGGCAGTTCCGGCACATCCATCTCGATGATGGTTTCCGGATGTTCTTCCGTTTCACCAATCTGGGAAGGATCAAAAGGCAGGCTTTCCAGCGTCTGCGGCACGGCCGGCTGCGCGGCAACAGGGCGCGGCTGAACCGGAGCGGCAGCGACTGGCGCTGCGGCGACCGAGGCAGCGGCAACAACGGGCGCGGGGCGCGTCTGCGGCGCAGGCTGCTCCCTCACCGGCTGCGGCGCAACAGCGGCAACCGGTGCGGCGGGTTGCGGACGCACGGGCTGCGGTGCGGGTGCAACCTCAGCTTCGGCGATTTCGGACAAATCCAGATCAAGGTCGAGATCATCCAGCGCAAGCTCGAAATCATCATCATTGAAGCCAGCGAAATCCGTGAAATCCGGCTCCTCGATGGGCGACGCAGGCGCAGCGGCAGCAACCGGTGCTGACTTTGCGGGCGCTGCGGCAACCACAGGCGGCTCGACTTTCACAGCCTGAGCGACGGGCTCGGCCTTTACGAGCGGTGGCTCACCGCGCTCGGGAATGGAATATTGCGCAACGCCGTAAATCAGCTCGTCCATCGGCGAGAGATTTTCCGCCGATGGCTTTTCGGCAACTGTCGGCGCCAGCGGTTCTGCGGCAGGCGCGAACACCTCGGCGACCGGCTGCGCAAAGGATGGCGCGGTCTCTCTAGCCTGAACAAAGGCAGGAGCGGGCTCGGCCTGCGGCTCGATTTGGGCCGCAGCGGGTTGCTGTTCGGAACGCGGCTCGACCCGTCGCGGATCGACCGCCGAAACATCGCGGCGCGCGCCGAAATTGGCGAGCGGCAGCCTCAGGCTGGAAAACTCCAGCGAGGAACGGCCGCCATGCGAAGGACGAACCGAAACCGGCGCGGGCGCTTCTTCGGCAACGGCAATCTCCACCTCATCGGCGAGATCGAAAGCCTGCGGTTCCGGCGCATAGGCTTGGGCATCGGCAGAAATATTGCTGGAAACATCCGCCGGCATTTCCGGCATGGCGTGCCATTCAGGCTCCGACGGCTCGATCGCCTGCGGCTCTTCCCATGCAAGCTGGGGGGCCACCTGCGGAGCGGTCTGCTGGTAGACAACCGGCTCGGCGGCGCGCGGCTGGCGCGAATGCACATCGAAAACTTCCGCCACCGCACCGGCATCATCGCGGAAATCCGCGCGAATATCCTGGTGGCCAGACGTTTCGACGTAATTGTGGATATAGGCGTGATCGACCTCGGGAAGCGGCTCCTGCCTCACCTGCGGCTGCGGCGCGGGGGGTTCGGCCATCGGCGCAAGCTCGGGCTCGCGACGGGCGAAAACCTGCTCGACACGCTGCATGAAGTCGTTGGGATGGATGCCGGCACGAACATCGTTCGCCGGATCAAGAACGACCGGATCGGCGTGCGGGGCATCGTAAACCTCGAATTCACGAAGCAGCTCGTCTTCGAGATTGAATTCGGGTTCGCGGCGGACGACCGGCGATGCAGCGTGTGGCTGAACCTCGGAACCCGCATGCGAAGGACGATCTTCAAAGCCGACGATACGCGCCAGTTCTGCCAGAGGATCGTTGTCAGCGAAGCCTTCGGACCGGGCGTCCCGGTTATACGCGACATTTTTTTCGACCATTACGTGTTCCACCATCTACGCATTGCAGCTCTTGCCAGCGTATTGTGAGCAAATAATGGTGAGATGTTATCGCATTTCGTCAGGTGCGTCCGCTCCTAAAAGCGTGAGGCCGGACTTCAAAACATTCGCGACAGCATTCACCAGCCCAAGTCTGGCAATGCTCAATTCTCGGTTTTTATCGTTAATAAAACGTAATTCCTGATGGTCTTTGCCCTTGTTCCAGTGTCCATGGAAGGAACTGGCGAGATCGTAGAGGTAAAAAGCAAGCCTGTGCGGCTCATGCGAAAGGGCCGCAGATTCGATCAGACGCGGATATTCGGCGAGCTTTGCAACCAACTGCAACTCGTTGATATCGCTAATTAAAGCAACAGACGCCGCCATGTCTTCGGCAGATGGTGCAAGGCCCGGAAACGCCTCCTGCGCCTGACGGAAGATCGACTTGCAGCGGGCATGCGCATATTGCACGTAAAAGACCGGATTATCCTTCGATTGTTCGGTCACTTTCGCGAAATCGAAGTCCAGCGGCTCGGAATTCTTCCGATAGAGCATCATGAATCGCACGGGATCGCGACCCACTTCATCGACAACATCGCGCAGCGTCACGAAGTCGCCGGAGCGTTTCGACATCTTCACCGGCTCGCCGTCACGGAACAGCTTGACGAGCTGGCAGAGCAGTACCGTCAGCTTCGACTTGCCTTCGGAGACGGCGCGGGCGACGGCTTCCAGCCGCTTCACATAGCCGCCGTGGTCGGCGCCGAGCACATAGATCATCTCGGAAAAACCGCGGTCGAACTTGTTCTTGAAATAGGCGACGTCGGCGGCGAAATAGGTGTAGGAGCCGTCCGATTTCATCAGCGCGCGGTCCATGTCGTCGCCCACTTCCGTGGAGCGGAACAGCGTCTGCTCGCGGTCTTCCCAGTCCTCCGGCAACTCGCCCTTCGGCGGCGGCAGGGTGCCCTTGTAGACATGGCCCTTGAAGGTGAGATCGTTGATGGCCGAGAGGATCGGGCCGCCATTGCCCTCATGCAGCGTGCGTTCCGAGAAGAACACGTCGTGCCTGACGTTGAGCAGCGCCAGATCCTCGCGGATCATCACCATCATTGCGTCGATCGCCTTGTCTTTCACGATCGGCAGCCACTTTTCCTCGGGCATGGCGCGCAGCTTGATGCCATATTCATCCGCCAGCGCCTGGCCAACGGGAACGAGGTAATCACCGGGATAGAAGCCGGATGGAATGGCGCCGATATCTTCGCCAAGCGCTTCGCGGTAACGCAGGAAGACCGAACGGGCCAGCACATCGATCTGCGAACCGGCATCGTTGATGTAATATTCCTTGGTGACACCGTAGCCCGCGAATGCG
The DNA here is from genome assembly GCF_005221325.1 of Agrobacterium tumefaciens. Lineage (NCBI taxonomy): Bacteria > Pseudomonadati > Pseudomonadota > Alphaproteobacteria > Hyphomicrobiales > Rhizobiaceae > Agrobacterium > Agrobacterium tumefaciens. Next base: position 1,468,187 of record NZ_CP039888.1, read on the forward strand.
AGCAGGTTCGCCAGCGTGTCACCCACCACGGCGCCACGGCAATGGCCGACATGCATCGGGCCGGTCGGGTTGGCGGAGACATATTCGACATTGATCTTTTGGCCGGCGCCGACGGTGGAGCGGCCGAAATCGATGCCCTGCCCGATCATGCCGGCAAGAAGCCGCTGCCAGTAACCGACGGAAACCTTGAGATTGATGAAGCCGGGACCGGCGACATTGACGCTGTCGACATCGCCATCGGCCTGAAGTGCGGGCACGATGAGTTCGGCAAGCGCGCGCGGATTGGTGCCGAGCGGCTTTGCCAGCACCATGGCGGCATTGGTTGCGACATCGCCATGGCTGAGATCACGCGGGGATTCGACGGTAATTCGACTGAAATCGACCTTTTCGCGGTTCTCTTTCACGAGATCGAGGGTCTCGAGCGCGTTTTTGATCCTGGTATCGAAATCAGCAAAAATGTTCATCGTTCCAACCTGCGCGAAGGGCTTCTGTTTGTCTCCGGCCATGGGGCCGGCTCTGCTTCGCGATTGCCCGCTGCCCTATCGCAAATCGGGGGTGTGGTCAAACAGCCGCTGGTGGGCACGCAGTGCATAACTGTCGGTCATGCCGGCCAGATAGTCGCCCACATGCCGGGCCTTGGCGGCCACGCTCATGCCGGAAATGCTGTCCACCCAGTAGTGACTCTGCATCTCCGCGGGCACCTCCATATAACGGTGGAAAAGATCGGTGACGATCTGTGTGGCGCCGGCGCGGATGCGCATGATTTCCGGATGCCGATAGATATGGCCGAATAGCAGCTTCTTGATCTGCCGATCGGTTTCGGCCATCTCGGGCGAAAATGTCGCGACGGTGAAATCGGCAGCGCGGATATCCGTAGCACTCAACGGTTTCAGCCGGGCGAGATTCTGCTGCGCCACGCCGATCACGTCTTCCACCATATGGGTGATCTGCCGACGCATGATTTCGTTGGCGAAACGCTCCTTGTCGAGCACCGGGTATTTCGCCCGCACCTCGGCCATCAGTCCGCTCAGGAACGGCACTTCCTCCAGCATCTCGAAGGTGAGATAACCGGCGCGCAGACCGTCATCTATATCGTGGGTATTATAGGCGATGTCGTCGGCGATCGCGGCCACCTGCGCCTCGAGGCTGGCATAGCTGCCGATCTCCAGATCCTGCAGCTCGCAATATTCGAGGATGGGCAGCGGAACCGGCCCCTTTATCCCCTCGCCCTTGGCATTCACCAGCGGGCCATTGTGCTTGACGAGGCCTTCCAGCGTCTCCCAGGTCAGGTTGATGCCGTCATATTCGGCGTAGCGGCGCTCCAGCTTGGTAACGATGCGCAGCGACTGCGCGTTATGATCGAAGCCGCCATAGGGCAGCAACACCGCATCCAGCGCGTCCTCACCCGTATGACCGAAAGGCGTGTGGCCGAAATCATGCACCAGCGCCACGCCTTCGGCCAGATCTTCATCCAGCTTCAGCGCGCGGGCAAGCGCCCGGGCGATCTGCGCCACCTCGATGGTGTGGGTGAGCCGCGTGCGATAGTGGTCGCCGTCAGGGCTGATGAAGACCTGCGTCTTGTGCTTCAGACGGCGAAAGGCCGTCGTGTGGACGATGCGGTCCCGGTCACGCTGGAATTCCGAGCGCGTCAGGCTTCCGGCCTCGGGAAAAAGACGCCCGCGCGTGGTCCATGGATCCGAGGCGAACACCGCCCTCTCCCCACTTCCGAAACCCAATGCGCGCTGGTCTATGATCATGCATCCACCTGTTGACTTCTCAGGCCGGGAGCTTCCTTTTGGGCTCGGCCATTGACCTTTTCATTCACCCTTCATACCTATCGCAGAGGTCAGCGCAAAGCATCATCGCCGCGTTGACCGCCTTCAACAGGCTATAGACCGTTAATTTGACCGGTTTATAATGGTGACAACGAGATTATTGCTCTCCGGTTCTTGACCCCGGCAGGAGAAACGACATGGAAAACAGCGACATTACCCTTTCGGAAGCAGCGGCCAAGCGAATCGCGCAGATCGTCGCCGCCGATGCCGGCAAACAGGCGCTGCGCGTCTCCGTCGAAGGCGGCGGCTGCTCGGGCTTCTCCTACAAGTTCGACTTGGCCGAAGACCCAGCCGATGACGACATCGTGATTGCCCGCGGCGACGCCAAGGTGCTGATCGACAGCATGTCGGTCATCTACATGGCCGGCTCCGAAATCGACTTCGTCGACAATCTGCTCGGGCAGTCGTTCCAGATCAAGAACCCGAATGCGGTGGCAAGCTGCGGCTGCGGGACGAGCTTCTCGATCTGACATCATCTTTCCACCGCATACGCACCACCAGTTTCCAAAAACGGTGGCAATCGCATTTGCATCGGGTAAAAGTACCCCCACAAAAGGGAAACTCCGATGAAGATTGCCACCTGGAACATCAACGGCGTCAAGGCGCGTATCGAAAACCTCTGCCAGTGGCTGAAGGATTCCTCGCCTGACATCGCCTGCCTTCAGGAAATCAAGTCGGTCGACGAGGGTTTTCCCCGGCTGGAGCTGGAGGCACTCGGTTATCATGTCGAGACCCACGGCCAGAAGGGTTTCAACGGTGTCGCCCTGCTCTCGAAAGTCAGGCCGGACGAGGTCAATCGTGGCCTGCCGGGCGATGATGCCGATGAACAGGCCCGTTTCATCGAAGGCGTGTTTTCCGTCGAAGGCGGCGCGATCCGCGTCTGTTCGCTTTACCTGCCGAACGGCAATCCGCCTGACGATCCGGTCAAATATCCCTACAAGCTTGCCTGGATGGAGCGCCTGCGGCGCTTTGCGGAAGATCGCCTTGCCATGGAAGAGCCGCTGATCCTCGCCGGCGACTACAACGTCATCCCCGAACCCTTTGATTGCCACGACCCACGCGTGTGGGAAGGTGACGCATTGTTCCTGCCGAAGACCCGCGCGGCCTTCCGTAAGCTCGAGAATCTCGGCTTCACTGACGCAGCGCGTGCGACGACCGACGCGGCAGGACTTTATTCCTTCTGGGATTATCAGGCCGGCGCATGGCCGAAAAACAACGGCATCCGCATCGATCATCTGATGCTGTCAGCGGAAGCGGCCGACAGGCTGCAATCGGTCGAGATCGAAAAACATGTGCGGGCCTGGGAAAAACCGTCCGACCATGTGCCGGTCTGCGGTTATTTCGATTTCAGTCCGATCGGCTGAGCCTCTCCTGCCGGACGGATGAAACCGCCCCGACCGGCATTCTCAATCCGGCCCATTCTCAATCAGGATCGTTGAACTGCATGTTCTGCGCCATGGCTATTGCCGCGCGGCGATCATTCTCGCCGGCCAGCGAAAAGGCCTGCTCCTGCAGGCTCTGGATCCAGGTACAATCGGCCGCCGTACATTTGTCGAGCGCCGCCGTCATGAAGGCCAGTCCCTGCGTCGTCTGACCTTCCTGGAAGATCAGATTGCCGAAAATCGACATGGCGCCGGCATGGCCGTGCTTGCGGGCCTGATTGAGCCACTTCTTGGCCTGTTGCACATCGGCGCGGCCACCCTCGCCCGCGAGGATCATCTCCGCCAGCCGGAACTGCGCTTCAGCCACGCCAAAGGTGGAAGCCACCTGGAAATAAAGCTGGCGGGCCTGCGAAAGGTCCATTTTCACGGGGCTGCCGGGAATGCCGTGACGGTAATAATCGGCAAGGGAAAGAAGGGCGTTGACGAAGAAGCCGGTATCTTCCGAACCCGGTTCCACACCCTGGCTGGCGATTTCGCTATAGATTTTGAAAGCTTCCAGATCGTTCTTGGCGACGCCATCGCCATAGGCATACATATTGGCAAGCGCCCAGCGCGAGCCGGTATGGCCCTTTTCCGCCGCGTAACGATAGGCCTCGACGGCTTCGTCCTTATTGCCGTTCTTGTAGGCCTTGAAGCCAAACTTGAACAGGTCAAAGGGGCCGGATTCCTTTGTCACGCCCGCATTAATGTCAAAAGCCAGCACCGGCATTGCGAGCGACGCAAGCAACATGCCCATGAGGAGCGGCTTTATAACGTTGGCTTCACATTTCAGCATTTAGGCGAACTTCTCTCACTCTTCCCGGCATATAGCCAATACTTGCGGAATACTGCAAAGCCGAACCCCGCCGGGTCGCGATTTTTCGAACACACTGCGTCTTTCCGGCAGCACTTTCCAGCGCACCACCGGTGGTTTCATGCGGCAATTGCCCTAATTTTCCAGTGAGACAGATATAGGCATAATTTCCGGCAACATAACGGCATTCCGTTATCTGCCGGTCAGCACCTAACAAGAAAGCCGGGCGAAATTCCCGTATTACTTGCTTAAACGCTGAATCCAAACCCGTTTTCACTTTCCGCAACTCCGCAGGCCCACATCAAACGCCTGCATGTTCTTTCATTCTCGCGCCTCTAAACATAAGCCAAGCACCCTGTTTGTGGCGGGAAATGGACAGATATGCTCACATTCCAACGCGACCCCACGCTTGCAGAAAAGTGTTGCCAAATCGTCACAAAACTTTCGGGCTAGAAAAAATTATCTGGCAAGAATCATAGTCCGGACACGAAAAAAGGCCCGGTTGGTAAACCGGACCTTTATTTTAGAACAAGCGAAAGGATGGGATCAGAACTTGACCTTCACACCGGTCGAGATCGCCGCCACGAGGTCATTGCCGAAAGTATAGCCGGCCTCGTCACCGCAAGTTGCCGTGCCGATATTGCTGCAGCGGCCACCGCGGATCGAGGATTCACCCGAGGTCAGCAGGCCGAGAGCGCCGGCAATCTTGAATTCGACGTTCGGAGTAGGCGAATAGACGACCTGGGTGCCGATCATCCAGGTATCGGTCTGTGTGCCGATAACCGTCGAGGTGCCACGATCCCAGGTCAGGCTCACGGCACCGCTCCACTGGTCATTGAACTTGTGGCCGATACCGCCGGTAACCGTCCAGCCGTCACGATAATAAAGATCGAGCGAGGTGAGCGAAGTTACACCCGCAATACAGGTGGGAACACCGACCTGGCAGAAAGGCACGACCTGAATCTGGCTCCAGTCCGTCCACTTGACCGAACCGAAAGCAAGCCAGTTCGGCGCGATACCGGACTGTACCTTGAGCTCCAGGCTATCAGGCATGGAAACCGAGCCATAGACAGGCGTGACCTTGCCGCCGTAAGCGACGAGCGCCGGAGTGCCGGCCGCCGGAAGGCTTCTGAGGTCGACAGTACCGTTCAGATCGTGATCGACCGCGCTGTTATAGACGAGGCTCGTGCGGAAAGCGATTTCCGGAATCTCGTAGGCGATACCTGCACGCCATCCCCAACCGTCGCCTTCCATATCGAGCTTGCCGACGCCGGAAAACAGGGAAGGATAAGCCGGACCAAGCGCACCCGGAGCAACCACCTGACGGTATTTGTAACCGCTGATTTCCTGATAGAAGCCACCACCGATGATCGAAAAGTCGCCCTTGCCGAGATCGAATTTCACCCGGCAGGTAGTGGCGTAGTTATGCGACTTCACCTTGGTTTCAATATTATAGCTGGAGCCCTGCCAGATGCCTGGGTTCAGATCCGCGCCCCAGGGCTGCGAATAGTCGAACATGCAGTCGCCGAAATCGCCGATGGCCGCCTTGGCGCCAACGCGTGTTGACCAATAGTTTTCAGAATCGTCAGCTGTGGTAGACCAGGAACCTGGCAGCGGACCACCGCTCTTCAGCGGATTGTCCCGCGCATTTTCCACCTTGCGCTGCGGTGCGACGAACGTTGCGGAACTGTCGAGAACATAATCGGACGGATCGAACAGCAGGTCGATATTATAACCGCCACGCTCGAGGCCGCCGGCCAGTGAAGGCGTTACCGCCGCGATGCTGACTGCGAAACATACCGCGCCGCGAAAAATTGCAGTTTTTGCCATCTCTCTCCCCAATCAAGGCAATGTGATCATCAAAAGAGTGAAGCGCTTCGCGGCAAATGACAATCTGCCGCACACTGGCACAGTTCTGCGACACTTCTCCATTTTTTACGTAAGAATTTTATGCGTATGCCCTTAAATAGTCATTTTAGGTTATTTTTCTAATCACTACGGGCGTATCCGTTATAAAACGAAACAAACACCTACGGGTGACGGGAATTGTCGCCAAATAACCACAGTGGAAGTTTCCCGGAAAAAACGCGCTTATGGGACCGTTTTTATTGGTTTTTTTCGATCTTCTGCGATGATTTTCACCGCTTCACCCTTGAAATTGCCCCGTTGCGCACCCAAAGCGATTCGACGCTGCAGCGCAACATCCCGAAACTGACAAAACACAAAAGCGCCCCGTTGATACGGAGCGCTTTCGTTTATCCTGGTCGTGGATGATTGCGCGGATTAACCGGCCTCGCTGACCCGCGTGAGAGCCGTTCTGAGGCTTGCCAGCTGAACGTCGAGCTCCGCCTTGCGCTCGCGCTCGGCGGCCACGACTTCCGGATCGGCATTGGCCACGAACTTCTCGTTCGACAGCTTCTTGTCGATGCGCTCCATTTCCGCATCCACCTTGCCGATCGCCTTTTCGAGCCGGGCCTGTTCGACCGCGAGATCGATGAGATTGCCAAGCGGCAGGCAGACGGTCGCCTCGCCGACGATGATCTGCGCGGAACCCTTGGGCGCAACATCGGCGGCGCGGATTTCATCGGCCCGTGCCAAGCGCCGGATGGCGGCCGCGTGGCGGTCAAGCCGCGCTTCGGTGGAGGTGTTGGCGCCAACGACGACCAGCGAGGCGGTGGCGCCCGGCGGCACGTTCATTTCGGCACGCGCGGAGCGGATGCCGGAGACGAGATCGATCAGCCAGTTGATTTCGGCCGCTGCAGCATCGTCGCGGAATTCCGGCTCCGGCCAGTCGGTGAGGCAAAGCAGGTTATCCCGCTCTTCTCCCTCGCCGGCCGTATGCGCCCACAGCTCTTCGGTCATGAAGGGCATGAAGGGATGCAGGAGCTTGTAGATCTCCTCCAGAACATAGGCCGCGCAGGCCTGGGATTCCCTCTTTGCCTTTTCGTCTTCACCGCTGAAGACAGGCTTCAGCAGTTCCAGATACCAGTCGCAGAACTGGTTCCAGACGAAACGATAGAGGATGCCGGAGGCATCGTTGAAGCGGAAATTCTCAAGCGCTGCCGTCACGTCGCGCGCCGTGTTGGCAAGCTCGGTCAGTATCCAGCGGTTGATCGTCAGCGATGCGGTTTCGGCCAGGAAATGCGGATCGCGCTTCACGCCGTTCATCTCGGCAAAACGCGTGGCGTTCCAGAGCTTGGTGCCGAAGTTGCGGTAACCGGCGATACGCGCCGGATCGAGCTTCACGTCACGCCCCTGCGCCGCCATGATGGCGAGCGTGAAACGCAGCGCATCCGCACCATATTCGTCGATCAGTTCCAGGGGATCGATGACGTTGCCCTTGGATTTCGACATCTTCTGGCCGTTCTTGTCGCGAACCAGCGCATGGATGTAGACCGTGCTGAATGGCTCGACCGGATTGCCGGCATCGTCCTTCATGAAATGCAGACCCATCTGCATCATCCGCACCACCCAGAACGGGATGATGTCGAAGCCGGTGACCAGCACGTTGGTCGGATAATAGCGCGCCAGTTCCGGCGTCTGTTCCGGCCAGCCGAGTGTCGAGAACGGCCAGAGCGCCGACGAGAACCAGGTATCGAGCACGTCTTCATCGCGTGTCAGGATTTCGCCCGGCGCGAAGTTCTCGAGCTTCTCTTCAACCCAGGCCTTCCACGGGCCTTCATGGGCGAGATAATGCTGGATGGCCGCCTGAAGCGCCTCTTCTTCGGTCTTTTCAACAAAGACCTGCCCATCAGGGCCGTACCACGCCGGAATCTGGTGTCCCCACCACAATTGCCGGGAGATGCACCAGGGCTGAATGTTTTCCATCCACTGGAAGTAGGTGTTTTCCCAGTTCTTCGGCACGAAATTGGTGCGGCCTTCGCGGACAGAAGCAATCGCCGGCTGTGCCAGCGTCTTGTTGTCCACCCACCACTGGTCGGTCAGGCGCGGCTCGATCGGCACACCGCCGCGGTCGCCATGCGGCACCACATGCTTGTGCGGCTCGATCTTGTCGAGCAGGCCGGCCTCCTCGAAGATTTCGACGATGATCTTGCGGGCGGTAAAACGGTCCTGTCCTTCCAGACGATCCCATGCGCCATGCAGGGCTGCGGGATGGCTGAGGCCCTCGAGGAAATCCTCGTTGTCCTCGATGGAGATCGTGCCATCGATATTCATGACATTGATGGCGCGCAGGCCACAGCGCTTGCCGACTTCGAAATCGTTGAAGTCATGTGCTGGCGTGATCTTGACCGCACCCGTGCCGGCCGTCGGGTCGGCATAGTCATCGGCAACGATCGGAATCTTCCGGCCGACGATCGGCAGGATGACATGCTTGCCGACGATGCCCTTGTAACGCTCGTCTTCCGGGTTCACCGCAACGCCGGTATCGCCGAGCATGGTTTCGGGACGCGTCGTGGCGACGACGATGTAATCGCGGGTCTCGAATTCGGTGGGCTTGCCCTCTTCATCGAATGCGATCGGATACTGATAGGTGACGCCCTTTTCCAGCGGATAGCGGAAGTGCCAGAGGTTACCCTTGACCTCGATCTGTTCAACTTCCATGTCGGAAATCGCAGTCTGCAGCTTCGGGTCCCAGTTGACGAGGCGCTTGGCCTTGTAGATCAGGTCCTGCTTGTAGAGCGTGACGAAGACTTCGAGAACGGCCTCGGACAGGCCTTCATCCATGGTGAAGCGCTCACGCGACCAGTCGCAAGAGGCGCCGAGACGTTTCAGCTGGTTGAAGATCAGACCGCCGGATTCGGCCTTCCATTCCCAGACCTTCTCCACGAAAGCCTCACGGCCCATGTCGCGGCGGCCCGGCAGCTGGTTTTCCATCAGCTTGCGCTCGACGACCATCTGCGTGGCGATGCCGGCATGGTCCATGCCCGGCTGCCACAGCACGTCCTTGCCGCGCATGCGCTCAAAGCGGACCAATATATCCTGCAGCGTGTTGTTGAGCGCGTGGCCCATATGCAGGGAGCCGGTCACATTCGGCGGCGGGATGACAATGGTGAAGGTTTCCGCGCCCGGCTTGGCGTTGGCGCCGGCACGAAAAGCGTTCGCCTCGTCCCAGGCTTTGGCGATCTTCGGTTCGACGGATGCGGAATCGTAGGTCTTTTCGAGCATTTCCTGACCTGAATTTTAGAGTTCTTGTGTGGATTTTTTAAATAAGGATGGATGGGAGAGAGTCAACAGAAACCAACCCGGGCGCCAACCATTGAGTGGACCCACGGGTGACTATGCCCCGATAACACCTTCATCTTCAACAAAAAAGCCGCTCCTGTGCCGGAGCGGCTCCTGTTTCCTCGCATCGGCGGCGATTGCAGCCTGCGGACGCAATGGCCTTAGCGGCGCGAGCCGCGCGCCACGCGCTCGATTTCCTCACGCACGAGGCGCTCCACCAACGTCGGAAGATTGTCTTCCAGCCAGTCCTGCAACATCGGGCGCAGCATCTCGGCGGCCATATCCTCGATCGAACGCCGTTCGACGCCGTCGAAAATCTCCGCCAGCTCGCTGAAGGATCGGGCGATCTGCGCACCGGCGGCGGCGGAAAGGAGATTGAGCGACAGGCCGTCCGCAATGTCCACGCCGTCTCTCGCTTCCGGCTCACCCAGCGCTTCCGGCTCACGAAGATCGAAGATCGACTTTTCGGCGACAGGTTCGAGCGCGATGTCGAAACGTTCCGCCGTCACCGGCGTATCGATGGCGCCGCGCAGCGAAAGCTGCTCGAAACGGCTCTCGGCCAAAGGTACATTTTCGATGGCGGCGGCAGCGGCACGATCCTCGGCAGCGAAGGATGCCGGCTGCTCGACGGCGCTTGTGGCCACGGCGGCCATCAGCGGGCGAACATCCGTCGGGCGCTGCGGCGCGGCGCGTTCAGGCGACGGCACGGCCGAAGGTTGCGAAACATTCAATACGGCTGAAGGTGCTGCAGTCTCGGCCGCGCGCTGTTGCGCCTGCGCGGCGAAGGCCTGCGGCCCCATGGCGGCGTTGCGGTCTGCGGCGGCGCGCACACGGGCGGCGACATCGGCAAGCGACATGGTCTTTTCGGCCTGGCTTTCCTGCCGTTCAACCGGAGCTTCAAAAGCCGGTGAAAAATCCGGCACCGGGCGCGCAGCATAGGCCTGGTTTGCGGCGGGGGGAACGCGCGCCGGCGGGCTCACGGGTTCCGCGGCGAAGGCCGCTTCGCCGGACGCCTCATCCTCATCGTCATAGACCGGCGGCAACTGTCCGGAAAACGCACCAGCAGGTCCGGTCTCGTTGCTTTCGATGATCCGGCGGATAGACGCCAGAATCTCTTCCATGGACGGTTCACGCGCGACACTTGGCTGAGCCATTTCAATCCCCGGTTTCCACTCTTGAGCGCTCAGGCCGTATCCCTCGGATACCGGACATGGCGCTTCGCACCTGTTCAATCTGTACATCGCGCCCATGACAACCAAAGCCGATTGTCGGGCCGATGCTCTGAAACAGTTCGGTCAAAACCGCCGGGCGTTTTTGCCGTCCCTGTTGCAGGGTCATGCGGGGCAGAAATACGCACACCCCGAATCACCCTTAGTCTAGGGCAGCATAGTCAGGAACTTAATCACTGATTCGACAAGTTTCGCGGTGATGCACAGCTTTGTGAAAACGGCAGGCGACGACGCATTTTACCCAGACGTCGCCCACAAAAAAGCCGGGGCGAAAAATCCACCCCGGCCCTGAAAAAAATGATCGCGAAAGGATCAGAAAACGAACTCGGCCGCCTTGGCGAAACCCGGTACGGGCTTGACAGAAGCGTTGAAAGAGCTTGCGGCCGAGGTGCTGTTGCCATCACGGCGATAGACCGTGGCCTTGGCGGCATTGCCATATCCGACGACGACGACAAGACGTCCGCCATCTCGCAACTGGTCGGTCAGCGCCGTCGGCACTTCCTCGACCGAGCCGTTGATGAAAATCAGATCATAGGGCGCTTCGCCCGCATAACCCTTGGCAAGATCGCCGGTCACGACAGCGACATTGTCATAGCCGAGCGAGGCAAGCGTCTCGGTCGCCTGTGCGGCAAGTGCCTCGTCGCTTTCGAGCGAAACCACCGAACCGGCAAGCTGGGACAGGATGGCGGCCGCATAACCGGAGCCACCACCAACTTCCAGCACCACGTCTTCTGGGGAGAGGGCGGCAAGCTGCAAAAGCTTCGCCAGCGGCGAGGCCTTCATGACATAACGGGCCGGGCGACCGTCGCGCGCCGGACAGATTTGCAGATCCTCATCCGCATAGGCAATCTGCCGCACACCCGCCGGCACGAATGCCTCGCGCGGCACGCTCAAAAACGCCTTCAGCACGGAATGCGACGTCACGTCGGTCGTGCGCAACTGGCTGTCGACCATATTGGCGCGTGCGGTTTCGAAATCCATCATGTCCTTATCGCCTCAATTTCAAGGATAGGGCTGGAAACCAGCCCGAAGTCGGAAGATGCAGCCGACCGTTAAAACAATCTCATAATTGCCAGACGCTGCGCTTTCAAGCGCGCTCATTGGCTGCGATCCCAAAAAGCACAGGCGGGTGACGCAAATTTCTCGCGATTGGCAGGAAATACGTCGTCAGGAAGCGGGAATATCCGGCATGATCCACCAGAAAAGCTGAACGAGATCGCTCCAAAGCCGCGCCATGTCCTCGATCATCTGGACCGTCGTCACATAGGCATAGATCGCCAGAATGGTAACAATACCGAGAAGCAGCCATGGCCAGAGCCTTGGCTTCCTGTTGTTGCCCGCGTTTTCCTGCTGATCCTGATCCACGCTCTCCTCCTGCATTCTGGCCGAAAACGGCATGCGCCCGCATCATCCGCGGATCGCAGCCATGATATAATGCCGATGGTGAGAGAAATTTGGAGGCCTCGCCCGGAATTGAACCGGGGTACAAGGATTTGCAGTCCTCTGCGTCACCACTCCGCCACGAGGCCTCACACGCTCTTTTATTCAAGCGATGGCGGGCATTTAGAACGAATCCATTTTGGGCGCAAGAGGGTTCGTTCTGAATGTGATGTTTTTTGGAGCCCTGGGGGCGCAATGAATGAGCCCACCTCCTAAGCGCTTAAGATTGCGTGGTTTTTTTGTATCCTCCTCATATTTCGGAATAAACAATGCCCGCATGCGCCGCGTTTGCGGCGATGCGGGCATGATACATTCCCTTGGGTGATCGATCAGATCCGCCCGATGAGGACCAGGATCAGGACGATGACCAGAACCAGTCCGAGGCCGCCCGACGGGCCATAACCGTAATTATGATACCCCCAGCTTGGCAGCGCGCCGATCAGGAACAGGATGAGCAGGATGACGAGGATGGTGCCGAGCATGTGTAACCCTCCACTGTTGGCATGTACCTGTCTGCTTCAATGATACAGCCTGAAAAAAGTTCCGTTACACTCCCCTCGCCGCGGCCTGTCCTGCGCAATGCATCTCAGCCCTTTCAAAGGGTTAAGTTATGATTGCATATGGACTGGCGGATCGAGCAGCCTCCGCCGCCTGCCGCATAAGGTAATTTGCCGGATAAAAATCTTCGGCGTGGGATCGCGCAGTCCTCCCGGATTTCGGTGCAGCCGCCCGGCTGCCGGCAGGCTGGGCCGTGGCAGCGAATTATTCGAGGTGATTTCTCGGCCTATGTCGATTGGCCGTTGTCCGTCATAGTAAAAAAAGTCCCCCGTACCCTGAAACCGGCGGGAGACGGAGAGATCTGGCATTACTGGCAGTGCGCCGGATCTCTCCCGCCCCTCCCATTCTCCGAGCAGCCACACGGATATTTTACCGGCGGTGACATGCGCTCCCCTTGCCTTGCCGGTTTCACTCCGGCTAGACCCCGGACCGGGAGGGAGAAACGAGAATCATATGTCCGGTTTTGCGAACCTCATCCCGCTTTTCATCTTCGGCCTCCTCGTCTACGCTTTCTTCCGCTGGGTCGCGCGCGACATACAGAATCCGAAAGGCAAATAGACGGGACGAATTGTGTCCGCTCTTTCCGCCCGAGGGAACCGCTGCGCCTCCATATCGTTTTTAAAGACGCACTTCGGAGGACAGGATGAAAACGCTCCTATCATCGGCCGCTATCACGCTTTCACTGGCACTTTCAGGATGCACGACCGCCGGCCCCGGCTCATATCCCGGACCTGCACCCTATGTCGAACCCATCCCCGGCAGCATCATCTATAGGGGCCAGCCGCGCACCAAGCTGACGAAATCCCCGATCGGCAGCACCTTCACCCATGATTTCCGCATCGATGGCAGCACCAGGGCGGTGGAGACCTATCGCATCGCGCCTGACCGGTCGCTGGAACTCATCGACCGCCGTATCATTCGCGAATGGCTGTTCGGGCGCGACGACTGACCGCACCGCAGCCGGTTGCGCATCCCCGCCGCTTGGTTTAGAGCCGGGCCCAACAACCACTATGGATAGGCGATGAACACGCGCTGGCAAAAACCCGTCCTGATCGCGTTTGAAACGCCGGGCGATTACACGAGCATCGAGACCACGCAGGCGGCATCCTGGGCGTTGATCGAGGATTGGCCAATAGAAGATGGCGATGCGCTCGACAAGGCGCTGCTGGTCTGCGCCGCCGTCGATGCCGGCAAAAAAAAGCCGGAGGATGCGCGCAAGGCCTTCATCGCTGCCGCAATCGAGGCCGGCCTCGACATCAAGGCGTGATGACATCGGGTCATTTGGCCGAGAAATGCGCTCTGTAGCGCGAAAACGTCAAGACAACGGGTTCGAAGGGTAAAAACAGATGGAAGCTTCCGCAAACATGAAAAAAGCCCTGTTCATCTTCCTCCTCTCCTGCCTCGCAATCGGCCTTGTCGGCCACCTCGTGGTCGCCTTCGTCGTCACCGGCTGAGGCGCGGATATCCCTCGGTCCGGGGACTGAGAGGCACGGGCTAAAATTTCCCGAATTTTACGTTTCTGTTATGGAACCGCGATAAACTTTGTCCGTTCTCTTTTCGCTCACCATGAGGAGGATTGGAATGCGTGACGGATTGAACGGTTTTCTCGAAATTTCGATGATCGGCTTCGTGATCGCAAGCTGCTTTTTGATGGTCAACCCGCCGATCTGACCAGCCTTAAAAATCCTTCGTCCCACCGGTCCGGCATCTAAAACGCCGGCGCAAAGAAAATGCGGCCTTTTGGGCCGCATTTCTTTTTCAATAAACGTTGGCTCAGGCAGAAAGCTTGGCGGCCAGCTTGGCGACATGCGCGCCCTGATAACGGGCGGCTTCCAGCTCGATTGCGGAAGGCTGGCGCGAGCCGTCACCATCGGTGATGGTGGAAGCGCCATAGGGTGAACCGCCCTTGATTTCATCGACGCCCATCTGGCGCTGGAAGGCATAGGGCAGACCAACGACGGCCATGCCATGGTGCAGGAAGGTGGGGATGAAACCGAGAATGGTCGATTCCTGACCGCCGTGCTGGGTGGCGGACGAGGTGAAGGCCGAGCCGACCTTGCCAACCAGCTTGCCGCTGAACCACAGGCCGCCGGTCTGGTCCCAGAAATTGCGCATCTGCGAGGCAACCGTGCCGAAGCGCGTGCCCGCGCCGACGATGATGGCGTCGTATTCGGCCAGTTCGTCTACCGTCGCTACGGGTGCCGGCTGATCCATCTTGAAGTGCGAGGCCTTGGCGACCTCTTCCGGAACCAGTTCGGGAACGCGCTTGACCACGGCTTCCGCGCCGGTGGACTTCACGCCTTCGGCAACCGCATAGGCCATTGTCTCGATATGGCCGTAAGAGGAGTAATAAAGTACCAGAACCTTCGTCATTCTCTTCGTTTCCTTTGTTGGAACTGTTTCCGGCGTACCGGCCAGAAGCTTCTTCAAAAACTCGATGATCATCGGCGTTGATCCGTGAAATGTGTATGACGAGAAGGTAGCTGACGGACCCTCATCCCGCCAGCCGGGGATTGGCATACGCACTGTTCACCATGAGTGAACGGAAAACCGGAACGTCCACCATTTACAAAAAGACATTTTTTCAAAACCGCTTTGCATTCCCCTGGCGCAGGGCTAACGTCTGATAAAACAGATGACGAGTGCACCCATGTCCAATCCCTCCTCCACCTCCTCCGTTGTCACCGCCGCCATGCTCGCCATCGGCGACGAGTTGCTGTCGGGCCGCACCAAGGACAAGAATATCGGGCATCTTGCGGATGTGCTCACCATGTCGGGGATCGACCTCAAGGAAGTACGCATCGTCGCCGACGAGGAGGACGAGATCGTCGAGGCGCTGAACGCGCTGCGCAGCCGTTATGATTATGTCTTCACCTCGGGCGGCATCGGCCCGACCCATGACGACATTACCGCCGATGCGGTCTCTGCGGCGTTCGGCCTGCCCTGCGAACACGATGCCGAGGCGCTGCGCCTCCTGGGCGACATGTATCGCGTCCGCGAAATGGAATTCACCGAGGCGCGAAAGCGCATGGCGCGTATGCCGAGAGGTGCGGCCCATATTGCCAATCCGGTTTCCGTCGCTCCCGGCTTCATCATCGGCAATGTCTACGTCATGGCCGGCGTGCCGCAGGTGTTCCAGGCCATGCTAGACAATGTCATGCCGACCCTGCGCACCGGCGCGAAGGTCATGTCGCAGGCGGTGCGCTCGCCCTATGGCGAAGGCGATATCGGCACGCCGCTGACGGCCATCCAGAAGGCCCACCCCGAAACCAGCATCGGCTCCTATCCGAAATATGACGGGCAGCGCTTCTCCACCGAGATCGTCGTGCGCGCCCGTGACGCCGGCGTGCTGAAGGCGGCAGCCGAGGCGGTGGCAGCCATGATCGAAGCGATCGGCCAGGAGAAACAGCTGGCCGCAAGCAAGGGCGATGCGACAGCCTGAGAGAGAAGTTTCAAGGCGTTGAGTTGACCAAAATCAAGGTGGCCATCGGCAAAGACGGCCACTCTCCCCACAGAAAACAGATGTCACCGAGGAGAGAGAAATGGGTTACAAAACGATACTGGCAGTGGTCGATAATGTTTCGAACACGCAGAAGCTCGGCGAATTCGTGGTGAGCCTTGCCGACCAGTTTTCCTCGCATGTGATCGGCCTGCACATGGAAACCCTGGCGGCCGTTCCACTGGTCGCGCCGATGGAAATTCCCGACCCCGCCACCGTGCAGGCACTGCAGGATGTGGCGCACAAAGAAACCACCGATGTCGGCACGCTTTTCGAGCGCACGCTGTCAGCCAACGGCATCTCGCATGAATGGCGCAGCTTCGTCACGTCGGTGGGTTACGCCTCCGCATCAGCCATCGACAGCGCCCGCTGCGCCGATCTTGTCGTCGCGCGCCAGAGCAGCTCTTCGGCACTGTCCGACAGCCGCTCCGATATTGACGGCTTCCTTTATGAAAGCGGCCGCCCCGTTCTCCTCGTGCCGCATGTGCTGACCGTCGCCAAGCCGATCAAGCGCGTCCTGATCGCCTGGAACGGCTCGCGGGAAGCCACACGCGCCACCTTCGACGCCCTGCCCTTCCTGAAGGCGGCCGATAGCGTCGAGATTTTCTCCGTCGACCAATCCGAGAGCGAAACGCAGTCTGCGGGCCTTGCCGGTGCTGAACTCGCCGCCACGCTTGCCCGCCACGGTGTGAATGTCACGGTCACCTCGCAGGAAAAGATCGCCGGGCTTTCGCCGCAGGCGGCTATCGAAAACCGCCTGTCCGATAACAGCATCGACCTTCTGGTCATGGGCGCCTATGGCCATTCCCGCTGGTGGGAACTGCTGTTCGGCGGCGTCACCCGCACCCTGCTCGATTCCATGACGGCGATGACGCTGCTGTCGCGTTAAAAATGAATGCGGCGCGAGTAGCGCCGCAATCTCCCGCTCTCGCCTTTACGCGGAACGCTTGCCTTTTTGCCGGTCTTGCGGCTATTAGCCAAAGCCACCGACAATTTTGACCAGATGGTAGACGACATGTCCCTTCCCGATAAAGCCTTTCCCGTCTCCTGGGACCAGTTCCACCGTGATGCCCGCGCGCTTGCATGGCGCCTTGCCGGCCTCGACAAAGAGTTCCGGGCGATCGTCTGCATCACCCGCGGCGGCCTCGTTCCGGCGGCGATCATTTCCCGTGAACTGAACATCCGCATGATCGACACGGTCTGCATCGCCACGCGTCATGACTATGTCAACCAGGGCGACACGGTTCTCTTGAAGGGCGTGGCGCCGGAACTGACGGCTGATGCCGGCGAAGGCGTGCTTGTCGTCGACGACCTCACCGATACCGGCAAGACGGCGCTGGAAGTGCGCGAAATGTTGCCGAAGGCGCATTTCGCCTGCGTTTACGCCAAACCGAAGGGCGTGCCGACCATCGACACTTTTGTCACCGAAGTCAGCCAGGACACCTGGATTTATTTTCCCTGGGACATGGGCTTCACCTATCAGGAGCCGATCGCCAAGGGTTCGCGCGGCTGATTGCCTGTCACCGCTGAAATCAGCTCTGAAAAGCCGCCCCTTCGAGGGCGGTTTTTTGTGGAGAAACGTCTTTTTTGACAGCTGCGGAAAACACGGAAAAACCGCAGTGTCGCCATTATGCCTCACCCCGGAAATGCGGGGTTTTGCCTTTCCGTTGCGGAAACCAGCCTCGCGCAAGCTTCAAATTTTTCCGCCAAGTCACTGATTTTTCTAATTGCTTTTCCTATCCCCGTTTTCCACAGGCACTCCACACAATATCTTGTGGTTAAAAATGCGTTTCAATCTATGTCTTGACGAATCTGTGTCACGAGAGGAAAGTGACACTTATGTTGCGGCGGCAACGGACCGGAAAGTAACGAGGCCGGTTCTTCTCCATCTTCAGCGCGCAGGTCCAGAGCGGCGTCCCGACCATGAGGGGGCGGTTCGCCGGTGGGTTTCGTGCGCCTTGCAGAAACCGCCAAAAACATCATGCGGGGACTGGCGGCAGGAAGCTGTTGATACTATATTTAGTATTCCAAACTATGCTTGCAGCCGAATAAGCCACGAGATACAGGGATCATATCCAAGGATGAACATCCCTTACAGATCGGCAACACCCGGCTGCGCGAAGGCATCGCACGGCTGGACCGGATTTTTGCGCCCTTTGCCGGGCGCCCAATGGACGAGGACAGGAAACCATGCGCATTGAACGCCGCTTCACGAAGCCCGGCCAATCGCCTTATGCGGAGATCGACTTCCGCAAGGCCGTCAGTGAAATCAAGAACCCGGATGGATCGATCGTGTTCCGTCTGGCTGATATCGACGTTCCCGCGCAGTTCAGCCAGGTTGCGACCGACGTTCTGGCGCAGAAATATTTCCGCAAGGCCGGCGTGCCGAAGTTCCTGAAAAAGGTCGAGGAAAACGACGTTCCGTCCTTCCTGTGGCGCTCCGTTCCCGATGAAAAGGCGCTGAAGGACGTGCCGGAAGCCGAACGTTTCGGCTCCGAGACCGATGCGCGCCAGGTCTTCGACCGTCTGGCCGGCACCTGGGCCTATTGGGGTTGGAAGGGCAAATATTTCTCGTCCGAAGAAGATGCCCTCGCCTTCCGCGACGAGCTTGCCTATATGCTCGCCACCCAGCGCGTTGCGCCGAACAGCCCGCAATGGTTCAACACCGGCCTGCACTGGGCCTATGGCATTGATGGCCCCGGCCAGGGCCACTTCTATGTCGACCCCTTCACGGGCAAGCTGACCAAGTCCAAGTCCGCCTACGAACATCCGCAGCCGCATGCCTGCTTCATCCAGTCCGTCGAAGACGATCTGGTCAATGAAGGCGGCATCATGGATCTGTGGGTGCGTGAAGCGCGCCTGTTCAAATATGGCTCCGGCACCGGCTCCAACTTCTCCTATCTCCGCGGCGAAGGCGAAAAGCTTTCCGGCGGCGGCAAGTCCTCGGGTCTGATGAGCTTCCTCAAGATCGGCGACCGCGCAGCCGGCGCCATCAAGTCCGGCGGCACCACTCGCCGTGCGGCGAAGATGGTCGTCGTTGATGCCGATCACCCTGACATCGAAGCCTATATCGACTGGAAGGTGAACGAGGAGCAGAAGGTTGCCGCTCTCGTCACCGGTTCCAAGATCGTCGCCAAGCACCTGAAGGCGATCATGAAGGCCTGCGTCAACTGCGAGGCTGACAATGGCGATTGTTTCGACCCGGCCAAGAACCCTGCCCTGAAGCGCGAAATCCGCGCTGCCAAGAAGGACATGGTGCCGGAAAACTACGTCAAGCGCGTCATCCAGTTCGCCGAACAGGGTTACAAGGACATTCAGTTCAAGACCTACGACACGGATTGGGATTCGGAAGCCTATCTGACGGTATCCGGCCAGAACTCCAACAATTCCGTATCGCTGAAGGACGACTTCCTGCGCGCTGTCGAAAATGACGGCGACTGGAACCTCACCGCCCGCAAGGACGGCAAGGTCATGAAGACGCTGAAGGCCCGCGATCTCTGGGAAAAGATTTCCCACGCCGCCTGGGCTTCCGCCGATCCCGGCCTGCACTTCAACACCACCATGAACGACTGGCACACCTCGCCGGCCGAAGGCCCGATCCGCGCTTCCAACCCGTGCTCGGAATATATGTTCCTCGACGACACGGCCTGCAACCTTGCCTCGCTGAACCTGCTTCAGTTCAAGGATGCCAGGACGAAGCGCATCGATATCGCCGATTACGAACATGCCGTTCGCCTGTGGACCGTCGTTCTCGAAGTGTCGGTCATGATGGCGCAGTTCCCGTCGCGCCAGATTGCCGAACGCTCCTATGAATACCGCACGCTCGGCCTCGGTTACGCCAATATCGGCGGCCTGCTGATGTCGTCGGGCATTCCCTATGACAGCGATGAGGGCCGCGCCATTGCCGGTGCGCTTACCGCGATCATGACCGGCGTTTCCTACGCAACCTCGGCTGAAATGGCCGGCGAGCTTGGCCCGTTCCCGAGCTTTGCGCCGAACCGCGACAACATGCTGCGCGTCATCCGCAACCACCGCCGCGCCGCCCATGGCCTGTCGGATGGTTATGAGGGCCTGTCGGTCAACCCGGTCGCGCTCATCCATGCCGATTGCACCGACCAGGACCTCATCGCCCATGCGACAGCCGCTTGGGACAAGGCGCTGGCGCTCGGCGAACAGCACGGCTACCGCAACGCCCAGACGACGGTTATCGCGCCGACCGGCACGATCGGCCTCGTGATGGATTGCGACACGACCGGCATCGAGCCCGATTTCGCGCTGGTGAAGTTCAAGAAGCTCGCCGGCGGCGGTTATTTCAAGATCATCAACCGCGCGGTTCCGGATGCGCTGCGTTCGCTCGGTTATTCCGAAAGCCAGATCGCCGAGATCGAAGCCTATGCTGTCGGCCATGGCAATCTCAACCAGGCGCCGGCCATCAACCCCTCGACGCTGAAGGCCAAGGGCTTCACCGATGAGAAGATCGAAGCCGTCAACGCCGCGCTCAAAAGCGCCTTCGACATCAAGTTCGTCTTCAACCAGTGGACGCTCGGCGCTGACTTCCTCAAGGGCACGCTGAAAGTTTCCGACGAGCAGCTCTCCGACATGAGCTTCAACCTGCTCGACCATCTCGGTTTTGCGAAGAAGGACATCGAAGCGGCAAACGTTCACGTCTGCGGTGCGATGACGCTGGAAGGCGCACCGTTCCTGAAGAACGAACACCTGGCGGTCTTCGATTGCGCCAACCCCTGCGGCAAGATCGGCAAGCGTTATCTCTCGGTCGAATCGCATATCCGCATGATGGCAGCGGCACAGCCATTCATCTCCGGTGCGATCTCCAAGACGATCAACATGCCGAACGATGCAACGGTTGAGGATTGCGGCGCAGCCTACATGCTGTCCTGGAAGCTGGCGCTGAAGGCCAACGCCCTCTACCGCGATGGCTCCAAGCTGTCCCAGCCGCTCAACGCCTCGCTGGTGGAAGATGAGGACGACGAAGATTTCGTCGAGGAACTGATCCAGCAGCCGCTCGCCCAGCAGGCCGTGACGATCACCGAAAAGATCGTCGAACGCGTCATCGAGCGTGTTTCCCGCGAGCGTGAAAAGCTGCCGAACCGCCGTCAGGGTTACACCCAGAAGGCAACCGTCGGCGGTCACAAGGTCTATCTGCGCACCGGCGAATTCGGTGACGGCCGCATCGGCGAAATCTTCATCGACATGCACAAGGAAGGTGCCGCCTTCCGTGCGATGATGAACAATTTCGCAATCGCCATTTCGCTCGGCCTGCAATATGGCGTGCCGCTGGAAGAATATGTGGAGGCATTCACCTTCACCAAGTTCGAACCGGCCGGCATGGTGCAGGGCAACGACGCGATCAAGAACGCCACGTCGATCCTCGACTACGTGTTCCGCGAACTCGCCGTCTCCTATCTCGGCCGCCACGATCTCGCCCATGTCGATACGTCCGACTTCTCCAACACGGCGCTCGGCAAGGGTATTCAGGAAGGCAAGACCAACCTGCTCTCCACCGGCTGGACACGCGGTTACAAGCCGACGCTGGTTTCCAGCAACGAAGGCGATCGCTCCGCTGCCGAACCCAAGGGCTCGGCAACGGCGGCCCCCGCCGGCGCATCAGCCAACGTCACCTCCTTTGCAGGCTCCGCCGCCCGCAAGCTGGAACCGACGGTCGCGATCGCAACGTCAGAAATCGTCTCCTTCAAGCGGGACTATGAGGAGCGCGCCAAGGAACTGGCCGAAGAAATCGCCGAAGAAGTGATCGACGAGGTCGTCCAGGAATCCCAGCAGACGGCCACCGCCCTCTTCTCCGACAAGGCCGCAGCAGACGCTGCTTCGGCGAAGACGGAAGCCAAGAAGGTGGAAAACGAACGCCGCATGCGCTCGATCGCACAGGGCTATACGGGCAATATGTGCTCGGAATGCCAGAACTTCACGATGGTGCGGAATGGCACCTGCGAGAAGTGCGATACTTGCGGTGCGACGAGCGGTTGCAGCTAAGGATTTAGCTTAGGCAGCACCACCAAAAAATGATTAGTCTTGAGGGCTCTTTCAGATATGAAAGAGCCCTTATTGTTTTGATGTTTTATTTATTGAAACTACTGGAAGCCCGTAGTTCAGAATGTTATATTTCGAATGGAATGCACATAAGGCGTCAGCCAATCTCGCCAAACATGGCGTTAGTTTTGAAACGGCCCGTAAAGTTTTTGACGATCCCTTTGCGGTGGATATCGAAGATCGTTCGGCGAATTATGATGAAGTCCGACGTCGTATAGTGGGATTGGGCAACGGATTGGTTCTAACCATTATTTACACCGAACGAAGCGAAACAATCCGCATCATTTCTGCACGAAAAGCGACACGCGCGGAGCGTAAGGAATACGACGACAATGGCTGGTAAAATCGACCAAACCGACTGGGCTCGTCTTCACGCGATGACTGATGAAGAAGCGGAAGCCAATGCACTGGCCGATCCCGACAATCCACCGCTTTCGGCCGAAAAGCTCGCCTCCGCCCCCAGAATGCCGCGCATCAAGATCATCCGCCGGGCTCTAAAGCTGACGCAGGAGGAGTTTTCCGCGCGTTATCATATCCCGCTCGGCACACTGCGCGATTGGGAACAGGGCCGTAGCGAGCCAGATCAACCAGCCCGCGCCTATCTGAAAGTCATCGCCATCGACCCCGAGGGAACGGCGGCCGCGCTCCGTAAAGGCGCGGCCTGACCCGCCTCACCCCATAAAATCCACCAGCAGCTTCACATTCAGCGCCGCAATCACCACCGCGATCAGCCATGCAAAGGCCGAGAGCCAAAGCGGCGAGCGCAACTCACCCATCTTGGCCTTGTCGGCGGTGAACATGACGAGCGGGAAGACGGCGAAGGAGAGTTGCAGGCTGAGCACCACCTGCGTCAGGATCAGCAGTTCGGCCGTGCCGCTGTCGCCGTAAAAGATGGTCACGGCGGCGGCGGGGACGATGGCGATGGCGCGGGTGATGAGGCGGCGCAGCCAGGGGGCGAGCCGCATCTTGAGGAAACCCTCCATCACGATCTGGCCGGCGAGCGTTGCCGTGACGGCGGAATTGATGCCGCAGCATAAAAGCGCCACGCCGAACAGTGTCGGCGCAATGGCAAGGCCGAGCAGAGGTGCCAGCAGATTATGCGCTTCGCCGAGTTCGGCGACATTGGTCTGCCCCGCCTTGTTGAAGGTCGCCGCTGCGAGGATGAGGATCGAGGCGTTGATCAGCAGGGCGAACATCAGCGCGATGGTGGAATCGAGCGTGGCGAATTTCAACGCCTCACGTTTTTCGGCAACGGTGGGGCCGATTTCGCGGGTCTGCACGATGCCCGAATGCAGGTAGAGATTATGCGGCATGACAGTCGCACCCAGAATGCCGAGCGCGAGATACAGCATGTCCGGATTGGTGACGATCTCAGTCGTCGGCGCAAACCCAAGGATCACCTGCCCCCAGTCAGGGTCGGCCAGCGCCACCTGAATGGCGAAACATACGGCGATGACGCCAAGCAGCGTGATGACCAGCGCCTCCACCCAGCGAAAACCGAGCTTCTGCAGATAGAGGATCAGGAACACATCGAGCGCAGTGATGAGAACGCCGAGTTCCAGCGGAATGCCGAAAATCAGGTTGAGGCCGATGGCCGTGCCGATCACCTCGGCAATATCGGTGGCGATGATGGCGATTTCCGCAAGCAGCCACAGCACCATCGC
The DNA here is from genome assembly GCF_005221325.1 of Agrobacterium tumefaciens. Taxonomy (NCBI): domain Bacteria; kingdom Pseudomonadati; phylum Pseudomonadota; class Alphaproteobacteria; order Hyphomicrobiales; family Rhizobiaceae; genus Agrobacterium; species Agrobacterium tumefaciens. The sequence continues at coordinate 1,491,897 of NZ_CP039888.1, forward strand.
CACGGGTTTCGGATAGGCATCACGGCAGGCCTGGGCGAGATCGCGGCCGGAAGCAATCGCAAGACGGGCACAGAGCGACTGAAGAACGATCGCCATGATGTTCGAAACCAGCGCGACCGTCAGCAGCGTGTAACCGAATTTGGAGCCGCCGGCGAGCGATGTCGCCCAGTTGCCGGGATCCATATAACCGACCGCGACGAGATAGCCGGGGCCAAAAAAGGCCATGGCCCGGCGAAACGTGCTGGCATCCGGCTTGATGCGGATCGAACTGTGAACGTCGGACAGCGAAAGATCATCACCGTTCCGCCGCCATCCAAAGACTGGCTTGTCCATCTTCTGTGCTTTCATGGAAATCGAATTGCTGCAATTGCAAATCATTCTCACAAAGGATGCGGACTGGCAAGCGGAGTTTCAGGGATGAATGCGGGCCTTCCCTACCGTTATTCCGACGTTAAGCCGCAGGCCAGCCGCAAGAGCGACTGGAGGTGAAAAGGCTCCTCCCGCCACGCCAACGCGCATTGCCGGGATTTGGTTCAAGGCCTGCATGATAGAAAGATAGCGGCACATGCAGGGGATCACCGCACGCGGACCGGTGGGCAATGGGCGCCTGTAAAAGCCGGGGCTCACGCCTCACGGCCTTGTCATCACCCCTGCCCGGCCATTTCGGAACAGCTGCGAACCCGCATGCGTTGAATGGTCAGAAAGCAATTCAATAACCGGGGAAGTTCATGCGACACGGCCATAAATTCAGCCTGGTGAACCATCCGAGCCGATGGCCCAGATATATCATGGCGCACCGAAGGCCGCGCGACTGGCTGATGACGATCAGCGGCATCGTGCTGCTGTTCATCGTAGCCGCGGCGGTGGCCATGGGTTACCTCGTCACCAGCCACCCCGGCAAGCCAGAGCCGAACCCCGGCATCGTGGAGGAACAGGCCGCGGAAAACGACGGGTAAGCGCAGGCGCAGCCGTTAACTCAGGCCCGCGAGATGCCCGCTGAACTGCGCCTCATGCAACCGGCTGTAATGGCCCTTGGCGGCCAGAAGCTCGGCATGAGCGCCGGTTTCGGCGATGCCGGTCTGGTCCACCACCACGATGCGTGAAGCATCACGGATCGTCGCCAGCCGGTGGGCGATGACGAGCGTGGTGCGGCCCCTGGCGAGTTCCGTCAGCGATTGCTGGATGGCCCGTTCGGTTTCCGTGTCGAGCGCGGAGGTCGCCTCGTCCAGAATAAGGATCGGCGGGTTCTTGAGGAACATGCGGGCAATGGCAAGACGCTGCTTCTGCCCGCCGGACAATTTCACGCCGCGCTCACCGATGACGGTATCGAGCCCGAGCGGCATGGCCTCGATGACACCATCAAGACGCGCACGCCGGGCCGCATCCATGATCTCTGCGTCAGAAGCGCCAAGCCGGCCATATTCGATATTCTCGCGGATCGTGCCGCCGAACAGGAAGACATCCTGCTGCACGATGCCGATCTGGTTGCGTAGCGAGGCGAGCTTCATTTTCCTGATATCGATGCCGTCGATGGTGATCGAACCGCTGGTGACATCGTAAAAGCGCGGCAGCAGCGAGCAGAGCGTCGTCTTGCCAGCACCGGAGGGGCCGACAAAGGCCACGGTCTCGCCGGCGCTGATCTTCAGGTCGATATTGTCGAGAACCCGCTTGCCCTCGGCATAACCGAAGCCGACATGGCTATATTCGATCGCGCCTGACAGAGCCGGCGCGTCGATTGCGTCAGGCGCATCGACGATATCAGGCGCGGTATCCAGAAGCTCGGTGAAGCGGCGGAAACCGGCAATGCCCTTCGGATAGGTCTCGATGACCGAATTGATCTTTTCCACCGGGCGGAAGAACACGCCGACCAGCAGCAGGAAACCCACGAAGCCGCCTTCCGTCAGGCTGCCGCTGAGCACGAACCAAGCGCCGCAGATCATCACGATCATCTGCGTCAGACGCATGCTCATATAGCTGAGCGATGTGCTGGCCGCCATGATCTTGTAGGCATCCAGCTTGGTACGACGGTATTTCAGGTTGTCCTTCTCGAACAGCGCGCGCTCGTGGTCCTCATTGGCAAAGGCCTGCACCACCCGCATGCCGCCGACATTTTCCTCGATACGGGCGTTGAAATCCCCAACACGACCATAGAGCGCGCGAAAATTCTGCGTCATGCGGCCGCCATAACGGCTGGTCACCCAGGCGGTGACCGGCACGACGGCGGCGGTGACGAGCGCCAGCTGCACATTGACCGACATCATCAGCAGGAAAGCGCCGATGAAGGTCATAATGGCAATGAACAGATCCTCGGGGCCGTGATGGGCCACCTCGCCGATCTCTTCCAGATCCTTGGTCAGCCGTCCGACCAGATGGCCGGTTTTCTGGTTATCGAAATAACGGAAGGAAAGCTTCTGCAGGTGATCGAAGGCCAGCCGCCGCATGTCGGTTTCGATATTGATGCCGAGCATGTGTCCCCAATAGGTGACGGTCGCCATCAACCCGGTGTTCAGCACATAGATGACGAGCAACCCGACAGACGCCGCCAGAATGATGCCCCATTCGCCGCCCGGCAGAAGCACGTCGACAAAGGCCTTCACCGCCATCGGAAAGCCGAGCTCGAGCACGCCCGACAGGACCGCGCAGGAAAAATCGAGAATGAACAGACCGCGATAGGGGCGGTAATAGGCGAAGAAACGGCGGAGCATGGCATGACCTGGAGATCGGGCGCGGCAATCTGACACCGCGGAAAACGGGAGTTTAATTGTCATATTTCAATGCGCGCGCCAAGACCGATGTTCTATTTTTACCAAAATCGTTCAATAGCTTCCGCAATAAACACACAACGGTAATGTGATCCGATTATATTGCACTTATATGTATCGGTGTGACAGAGTGAATGCACCCCTTTGAGGGGAGAATGCGAGAAAGAGCCTGCCGTGAGTAACATTGACAGCCGTAAGCCCAGTGGCGAACCGAGATGGCTTGGTCCCGCCAGCCCGACGCGGATCGCCCTGATACCGCCTATTTCGGCTGCGCGCTGGCTGCTCCTTCTGGTCGTCCTTGCCGGCATCTATTTCTTCAACGGCTTTCTGGTTCCCGTTCTCGCCGCCCTTGTCATCGGTTTCGCCAGCTGGCCGGTCTATACGCGGCTTTTGCGGCAGGTGGGCGGCAACACCACGCTCGGCGCCACCATCGCCATCATCCTCATCATCGCCTTCCTCGTGGTGCCGATCTTCATCGCCGCCTCCTATACGGCAACCGAAATCCGCGAATGGTTCGGCTGGGCGGTGCATGTCAACAAGATCGGCGCTCCCGTGCCGGACTGGATTGCCGCCCTTCCCGCCGTCGGCCCCTGGCTCGGCGAGCAATGGGTGAAATATATCGGTACACCGGGCGCCATCGGCGAACTCATCCAGCTCGTCAGCGGCGCCAATATCGGCAATATCTACAGGGCGATCCTCGCCGCCGGCAACGGCGCGTTCCATCTGGTGCTGACCCTGCTCTTCATGCTGATTGCGCTGTTCTTCGTGTATCGCAATGGCGCTGCCTTCACTCGCCAGGTCGATCTCGTGGGTGAGCGCATCCTGCCGACGCGCTGGGAACGCATTTCCCGCGTCGTGCCCGCCACCATCAGCTCCACAGTAACAGGCATGACGCTGATCGCCATCGGCGAAGGCATCATCCTCGGCATCGCCTACTGGATCGCCGGCGTGCCCTCGCCCGTCACGCTCGGCGTGCTCACCGGCGTCATGGCCCTCATTCCGGGCGGTGCGCCGCTCTCCTTCACGCTGGTGTCGGTCTATCTGGTCGCCAGCGGCTCTCCTGCCCACGGGCTAGCGCTTTTCGTCTGGGGCTCTGTCGAACTTTTCATCGTCGACAAGACCATCCGTCCGAAGCTCGTTGGCGGGCCGATCAAGCTGCCCTTCCTGCCAACGTTTTTCGGCCTCGTCGGCGGCGTCAAGACCATGGGTTTCCTCGGCCTCTTCATCGGCCCGGTGCTGATGGCGCTGCTGGTCGCGATCTGGCGCGAATGGGTGCGTGAAGTGGAAATTTCCGCTGCCGTCAGCGCCGAGCTCCCGCCTCCGCCGCCCACGCAGAACGATCCCGCCGCAGAGGCTGTTTCGCGTCAGGACGACAGCGACGAAACGACGGCGTTTCGGAAAGCGGCTTTTTGATTGGTGAAGCCAGTGTGAAGGGCGTTGCCTGGAACACCAGCTCATGCAATCAATCCGTGCCTTGGCCCTAGAGCGCCTTCTCCATGAACAGGCTGAGCGGATCGGGCTTATAGGGCGCAAAGGCCTCGATCTCCACGAACCCCGCCTTGCGGTAAAGGCCGATCGCCTCCGGCTGACTGATGCCGGTTTCGAGCCGGATGGCGGAAAGACCAAGCTCCGTGCCGCGCGCAACAAGCGTATCCATGATCAGCTTGCCGATGCGCAATCCCCGCGTCTCGGGATCAACGAACATGCGCTTCACCTCCGCCGTGCCGTCACCCGCCTCCACCAGCGCACCGCAGCCGACGACTCGGCCGTCATGCCGGGCGACGAAAAAGGAAACATTGTCCTTCTCGAGCGCGCCGATATCGACCAGATGATTGCTCTCGGCGGGGTAAAGCGAGGCCATGTAGGCGTTGGAGAGATCGATGAGGCGCAGAACGGCTTCCTGGCGCGGCGTTTCAAGCTTGATTTCGGTGGCCAAGGCGATGCCTGCTTTCTTTCAAAAAATGCGTATTTCGTCGTAATGTCACTGCAATCGGGATAGATGAGTTTCTAGAGCATTATTCCCGACAGAGGCAACCACACACCATGAAAACAGCCCTCGTTCTCATGACCTTCCTTGGCTGCGACGACAGCGCCACCGATTGCCATTACCTCGCCACCTCGCAGCAGCGCTGGACCAGCATCGAGCTCTGCGACGCCGTGTCGGAAAAGGAACTGGAACGCTTCGCCAACGCGTCCTATCCGGTCGTGGTGGCCGTGTGCCAGACACCAGGTGAGCAGACCCCGCAGACGGCCGGCACGCAGCCTCCCGCCGCCGCGCCCGCCGATGCACAGCAGGCCACGGCAGAGGTGACGCCGAAGGAAGAGGAAAGCCTCACCAAACAGGCGATCGGCCGCGTCAGCCGCGTCCTTCCTTCCACCGAAGGCATAAAGCACTTCCTCGGGACGCCGGTGAGGATGGTTGAAAACAGCTATTCGTGGATTGCCAAGCGGTTCGATAAGTGAGGTGATTGCGGAAAAATCTCAGCATCCATGGGATTTGCATCAGCCGGAAAATAACCAGCCCTCACGCTGCCTCCACCGCGAGCGCTTCCGCATAATACCGTGCCTTCTGCCGCTCTTCGGCAATGGCGAGCTTGCGCACGGCATGCAGCAGTTCGAACAGCGTTTGCGAGCCGTTGACGTCACGGAAATGCGCCAGCAATTCGGCCGAGACGGACGCCGCCGCTTCCGAAAGCTGCGAACGGGCAGCCCGGCGCCACATCAGCGTCGCCTCGATGAAGACATCGACGACATCACCCAGAAGGCCGATCGACTGGAACAGGGCCTTCAGCGCGTGCGGACGTCCGGTTGCCAGAATGGCGCGCACCTTGCGGTCATCGAGACCGGAGAGATTGACCATCGCCGCCGTGAAGAACTCCAGCCGGCCCGAACAGACGGCATGAATGAGCAGCGCCGGCGTCAATTCCAGTCGCTGGCGCAGATGCTCCACCAGCGCCGGCAGTTCCGGTGAGGAAACGCCGGCAGCGATGAGGATGGTGGCGGAATCTTCCGCTTCCCGGAAAAGACTGTCGGCGCGGTTGCGTGCGATCATCGCATGAACCAGCGCAGAGCCCGCCAGCGCCTCACTGATGCGGCCCATCAAGAGGTGGCGCGCATCGGCAGGCAGCGCCTCGCGGCGAAGCAGGAGGTCGCGAATATCGGCGTCCGAACCATGACGCTCGGCAATGCGCCGCAGCGAAAACGGCGTGATGAAGGCATCGTCATTTTCGAGCAGGATGAGGGTTTCCGGCAGATCGCCGACTTCGGCAAGCGCGGCACAGACACCGCGTGGCAGGCCCGGCCTTGCGGCAATAAGGGAACGCGTCAGGCTTTCACCGCGCCCGGCGAGATCGACCAGATCGGCTTCGGTCAAAACCGGAGAACGGGCAATCACCGTGCAGGCGATTTCCGGCTGGTCTTCGGCAAGCGAAACGAGAATGGCGCGCGGCGCATCGTCAGCATCCGCCAGCGCCTCGGCAAGCGCCAGCCGCACACGCGGTGAAGGATCATCCAGCAGATAGGTCATCGCCATATAGGCGGCATCGCGGTTTTCCCGCGCCATGTCGGCCTGCAGATAGGTACGGCCGAGCGCATTGGCGGCTTTTGCCCGCTCGCCCGATCCGGCCTTTTCAGACCAGCGAAGAAATGCCTGTACGATCACCTGAGCCTCGAAACACATTCATACAATGGATGACGGCATCATCGCCGCCACCATGTATAAAACTCTAGGCGCAAATGGTTTACGTTTGGTTCACCATAAAATTTAACCCTTGCCGGCGAAGGATTATATTGACGGCGCAGTAGAGGGGCGCTGCAGCTGGAATACATCGCTGCCGCCATCGCAGTAATCCATATAACCCATGCGCGCCACCGGACGCGCGAGCCCCATGTCGATGCGGCCATCCCGAATGATCGTCTCATCGATATGGATCGCCATGACCTGCCCGATCACCATCCACGATTCGGTCGGCTTGCCATCGACATCGGTGAGCTGCTGGATCTGCGTCGCACGGCACTCCAGAACCGCCAGTGCCTCACGCACGAAGGGTGCGTCAACCACCCGCCCATCGACGGCGGTAAGACCGGCAAGGGCGAATTCATCGACATCATAAGCAACCGGCGCGGAAGACGCATTCATCCGGTCGACCAGATGCCGGCTGACGAGATTGGCGGTGAAGACGCCGGTCTCCTCGACATTGCGCAGGCTGTCCTTGCGGCCGCTCGAGGAAAACATGACGAGCTTCGGCCGGTCCGAAATCGCGTTGAAGAAGGAATAGGGCGAGAGGTTCAAGGCACCCTCCCTGCCCTTCGAACCGATCCAGCCGATCGGCCGTGGCGCGACGATCGCCTTGAACGGATCATGCGGCAGGCCGTGCTGGTTGGTGTCCGTAGTGTAGAACATCAGATGTCCCCGACCCAGGTGACGACATCGGCAAGCTCCGGCCGTGGCCGCTCCACCGGCGGGAATGTCGTCGAGCCGATATGGATATAACCCGCAACCTTCTCTTCCGCGCTGACGCCGATCTCCGAAAGGAAGGCCGGGTCAAAAGCAAGCCATTCCGTCAGCCAGTTCGCCGCAAAGCCACTGGCATTGGCCGCGAAGATGACGTTGAGGCACACCGCGCCGGCGGACATGACCTGTTCCCATTCGGGAATCTTGAAATGCGGTTTTGCCGTGCTCACGACGGCGATGACGACGGGCGCGCGGGTGAAGCGCGTACGCTCCGCTTCCTGCTGCTGCAGGTCGAGATCGGGGTTCTTCTCCAGCGCGATCCTAAGCGCCGTCTCACCGAGACGCACCCGCTCCTCGCCGCGATAAACCACGAAACGCCAGGGGGCGAGCTTGCCATGGTCAGGCACACGCACGGCAAGGCGCAGGATTTCCTCGATTACACCTTTCGAAGGCCCGGGTTCGCTAAGTTGCAGGGCCGGTATGGAGCGGCGAACCTTGAGATAATCGAGGAGCTTGATATCATTCGTCATGATCAAAAATCTTCCATTCTGCTATCATCGCGAAACTTAGGGCCTTGAAATAGCCACGGCATTGGTTTTGAAGTGATCCGGGAAAATCAAGAAGTCAATCGGTATTGAAAATGTCGGCAATCAAAATCGCGGCACGTCTGGCCATTGCGTTCGCCGCGATCGGCGTTTTATCACAAGCAGCTTTTTCGCAGGACGCCTTTAAAGACTTCAAGCAACTCGGCGGTACGCCGAAAATGCCGAAACTCAATGCTTTCACCGCCCCTTCCGCTCCCAATGCCCCGACAAGCACCGCCCGTGATATTGCGATGGAAGCGAAGTTGACGAGTGAGGGCGAAGCGGTGAAGGAAGGCCTTTCCTGGCGTGTCTTCAGCCCCATTCCGGGCACTGACGGCAAGCTGCCGATGCTCGCAAGCTCAGAGGGCGGCTCGGCGCAATTCCATCTCGTGCCCGGCGAATATTTCGTCAACGTTGCCTTCGGCCGTGCGGGTGTCACCAAGAAGCTCAACGTGCCGGCCTCCGGCAATGTCCAGAAGCAGGTGCTGATTCTCGATGCCGGCGGCTTCGTGCTGAATGCGGTTGCGGGCTCCGACAAGCAGATTTCCGGCAACCAGCTGAAATTCTCCGTCTATTCCTCCGATGCCCGTCCGGATGGCGAACGCGGCCTCGTGATGGCTGATATCAAGCCCAACACCATCGTGCGGCTGAATGCCGGCACCTATCATGTGGTTTCCGAATATGGCAACGTCAACGCGGTGGTGCGCGCCGACATCCAGGTGGAAGCCGGCAAGCTGACCGAGGCGACGCTGCAGCACCAGGCAGCACAGATCACCCTCAAGCTCGTTTCCGAGCAGGGCGGCGAAGCCATTGCCGATACGGCCTGGTCGGTGCTGAATGGCGGCGGCGACGTGGTGAATGAAAGCGTCAGCGCCTTTTCGACCATGGTGCTGGCCGAAGGCGAATATACCGCCATCGCCCGCAACAAGGACAAGGTCTTTCAGCGCAACTTCAAAGTCACGTCAGGTCGGGATTCCGATGTGGAAGTGCTGATGAAGGACCAGGCGCCGGAAGACATGACCGGCGATTTCGAGTAGGTTTCGCCACTATTGAAGTCATCCTCGGCCTTGAGGATGATGACTCTCCGCCTTACGCGCGACGTCATCCTTGGGCTTGTCCCAAGGATCTAAACACGTCCAATTCAATCGAGACGTTGCAGATGCTCGGGACAGGCCCGAGCATGACGAAAGAGAGCTTTCAGCACGTTATCAAAAACAAAAACGGCCCCCGAAGGGGCCGCAATCATTATCAGGCAACCTGCTTTTTTGCCGCAAGCTTGCGCTTCACATCCGGCGGCGTCGCCTCGTCCACGAGGCTGGTGATCGCTTCCTCGAGCGACATCGACGTCTGGTTCTGCGAACCGAGACGGCGGATGTTGACGGTGCGCTCTTCCGCTTCCTTGCGGCCGCAGACGATGATGACCGGAACCTTGGTCACCGAATGCTCGCGGACCTTGTAGTTGATCTTCTCGTTGCGGAAGTCGGTCTCGACCGCCATGCCCGCCTCGCGCAGCGCTTCGGCAACCTCACGGCCGTAATCGTCCGCATCCGAGGTGATCGTGGCCACGACGACCTGAAGCGGTGCGAACCACAGCGGCATGTGACCGGCGAAGTTCTCGATCAGGATCCCGAGGAAACGCTCCATCGAACCGCAGATGGCGCGATGGATCATCACCGGCTGCGTCTTTTCGGAGTTCTGGTCGATATAGAAGGCGCCGAAGCGTTCCGGCAGGTTGAAGTCCACCTGCGTCGTGCCGCATTGCCATTCACGGCCGATGGCATCCTTCAGTGTATATTCGAACTTCGGCCCGTAGAAAGCGCCCTCGCCCGGCAGGATGCCGGTCTTGATGCGGCCTTCGGACTGCTCCTCGATGGTCTTCAAAACCTCCAGCATCACGCTTTCGGCGCGATCCCAGAGATCGTCGGAACCGACGCGCTTTTCCGGACGGGTGGACAGCTTGACGACGATTTCGCTGAAACCGAAATCCTCATAGACGGACAGGATCAGGTCGTTGATGCGCAGGCATTCCGCCGCCATCTGCTCTTCCGTGCAGAAGACATGCGCATCGTCCTGCGTAAAGCCGCGAACGCGCATCAGGCCATGCAGCGCGCCCGACGCCTCATAGCGATGAACATTGCCAAACTCCGCAAGACGAACAGGCATTTCGCGGTAAGACTTCAAGCCGTGCTTGAAGATCTGGACGTGACCGGGGCAGTTCATCGGCTTCAAGGCAAAGATGCGCTGATCGGCTTCCTTGTCATCGGGATGGGTAAAGGCATGGGCGGATTTCACCGCGAACATGTTTTCCTGATACCAGCCCCAGTGACCGGAGGTTTCCCACAGCGACTTGTCCAGCACCTGCGGCGCGTTGACTTCCTGATAGGTATTGGCGAGACGCCGACGCATATAGGCCGTCAGCGTCTGGAACATGCGCCAGCCCTTGCCGTGCCAGAAGACGACGCCCGGACCTTCTTCCTGGAAATGGAACAGGTCCATTTCGCGGCCGAGGCGGCGGTGATCACGCTTTTCAGCTTCAGCCAGAATGTGGAGATAATTGTCCAGCTCTTCCTGCGTCGCCCAGGCGGTGCCATAGATGCGCGACAGCATCGCATTGTTGCTGTCACCGCGCCAATAGGCGCCGGCCACCTTCATCAGCTTGAAGGCCGTACCGATCTGCCCTGTGGAGGCCATATGCGGGCCACGGCAAAGATCGAACCAGTCACCCTGGTAATAGATCTTCAGGTCCTGACCTGCCGGAATGGCATCCACGAGTTCGACCTTGTAGTTCTCGCCCTTGGCGGCGAACACTTCCTTGGCCTTTTCGCGCGACCAGATTTCGCGGGTGAACGGCTTGTTGCGCAGGATGATTTCCTTCATGCGCTTCTCGATCTTCGGCAGATCTTCCGGCGTGAAGGGCTCGTTCTTGGCGAAGTCGTAATAAAAGCCGTTCTCGATGACAGGACCGATCGTCACCTGCGTACCGGGCCACAGTTCTTGCACGGCTTCCGCCATGACGTGGGCTGCATCGTGGCGGATGAGCTCCAGCGCACGCCCATCTTCACGCGTGACGATCTCTATTTTGCCATCGGTGATGGTCTCGGACAAATCGCGCACGGTGCCGTCAAGCGCAATGGCGACGGCCTTCTTGGCAAGCGATTTGGAGATGGATTCGGCGACCTCGCGGCCGGTCGTACCGGCGGGGTAGCTGCGCACGAATCCATCGGGAAATGTAAGGGAAATAGCTTCAGACATCGTCTAGTGCTCCTGTCCAGTCCCGCCAACGAATGCGGGTGGTGTTGGAATAATGATTTGCCCACAGTAAGCGGACAGGCAGGCTGATAAAGGCTTTTGCCATTCCAGTCAAAGGTGAAGGGCAGTTCAGCGAAGCATTTCCGCGAGACCATTGACCGTATTGGCGTTGCGGGTCGTGCCAACACCGAGCCTTTTGGTGGTCAGGACCGACAGCAGCCGGCTCTCGCTCGGCTTGCTGCAAAAATCGATCCAAAGATCGCCGCCTGCGAGCGTGATCTTTTCCCTGCCGCGGTATCTCTCCAGAAAATCGAGAACGCTATTGTCCAACGGCGCCCGCATCACCCGGACGCAGACATCCGGCGGATTGCCATCCGCGAAGGGATTATCCGCCGCCAGTTTCAGCCAGTCGCCGCCCGAACGAACGAGAATATCGACATGTTTGCCGAAACGGGCCTCAAAAGCGCGCTCCAGCCTGTCCTCAATCTCACGAACGGGTGACGCTTCAGTGCGAAAAACCAGATTTCCGGTCGCGACAAGCGTCCTGCATTCGGCAAATCCGAGCTCTTCCGCCAATGCCCTGAGATCGGCCATGATAAGCCGCCTGCCGGGGCCGAGCACGATGCTGTGCAGCAGGGCCACATAGTCATTCATCGATGCCGGCTCCAGTAGCGCCAAGGCATCCACCAGCGCCTGCTGCCATCGAGCACTTCCGGCACCGGGTCCAGCCCGCTGGTGCCGCCCGGGCCGCAGCGCGCCACACGAAACAGCGTCATCCAGCCGCCGGCCCAGAGCCCGTGGCGGGCAATCGCCTCATAGCCATATTCGGAACAGGTGGGGATGTGGCGACAGGAGTTGCCAACGAAGCCAGACAGTGTGAGCTGATACAGCCTGATAAAGCCGACGCCGAAAAGCCGTCCCGGTGTCTTGGCGAAGCTGCCCGCCCAATTGCGGGATCGCCCGGTTTTCACAGCTGTCTGCTGGTGCCGGCAGCCCGGTTCGCCGCACATGAGCTAACCCGCAGCGTTGAGAGCCGGCCGGCCTTCGATCTGGTCGAGTGCATCGACCACGGCTTCGAAGGTCAGCATGGTGGAGGCGTGACGGGCCTTGAAATCCCGCACCGGCAAAAGCACCCGCATGTCCGCAAAACGGCCCGTCGGCCCTTCGCCGTCCTGTTTCAGCATGGCGAGCATGTCTTCCCGCGCCTGCCGGATTTCGCCGGTGGAAGCACCGACAATGTGATGCGCCATGATGGAGGCCGAGGCCTGCCCCAATGCGCAGGCCCGAACCTCATGCGAAAAAGCCGTCACGGTGCCGTCTTTGACCGTCAGATAGACCTTGAGCTTCGAGCCGCACAGGCGCGAGTGTTTTTCAGCGCTGGCGTCGGCATTTTCAAGAACGCCGATGAGCGGAATATTCCCGGCGAAGTCGAGAATGCGATTATTGTAGATATCGTCCATCGTCAGGTGCCCGGCGCGCTCAAGAATGCCCAAAAACAGGACAGGTCAAATTTTTCAAACACAGCGTTTGTCGCAGTGAAGCTTTCCTGCCCTTCATTCTCATTATATGCTAACGAGCTTTCTGGACATCAAGCCGTGATCAAATTAACGGCTCCGATACCGAAAAAACAGCATCGGCCTTGCCAAAATGCTGTAAAACAACCAGATAGCAGCAGCTGCGAACATGAGTTCGCGATGAAAAACGAATTCAGGTGCGGCCTTGACCCGCATCGGGAGAGACCGAATGGATGCGATCGTGAAGAATTTCCCCGGCACTGGCGCAAAACCCGATGTTGCCGAGGCTCGCCCAAGCCAGGCGGAAGCGGAAGAAGCCGTGCGCGTTCTTCTGCGCTGGGCAGGAGAAAATCCCGCCCGCGAAGGACTTCTGGATACGCCGAAACGCGTCGCCAAGGCCTATCGCGAGCTTTTTTCCGGTTATGAGTTGAACGTTCAGGACGTGCTCGGCACAACCTTCGAGGAAGTCGGCGGTTATGACGATGTGGTGCTGGTGCGCGACATCCCGTTCTTCTCCCATTGCGAGCACCATATGGTGCCGATCGTCGGCAAGGCGCATGTCGCCTATCTGCCGGCCGGCCGCGTGCTTGGCCTGTCGAAGATCGCCCGCGTCGTCGAAATCTTCGGCCGCCGCCTGCAGACGCAGGAAAACATGACGGCGCAGATCGCAAGATCGATCGAAGAAACGCTGAAACCGCGCGGTGTGGCCGTCATGATCGACGCCGAACATATGTGCATGTCCATGCGCGGCGTAAACAAGCAGGGGTCCACGACGCTGACCACCAGCTTCACCGGCACGTTCAAGAACGATCCGGCCGAGCAGGTGCGCTTCATGACCATGGTGCGGAACCGCTGAACATCGGACCGGAAAGTGTAGCTCGGGTTTCTTGAAACCCGCTGCTCAGACAAATTTTGGAGTGGCGGACTGATTCCATTGTCTCCGCCGCTCTCAAACCTTCCGCTTTTCTCCCGGGGTCGCCATGTCCATTCCCTTTCCGTCCGCGCCTGCGGACAAGGAAGTGCTCGAAAACGCAGGTCTCTTTTCGCCGAAATTCGATGCCCACGGCCTCGTCACCGCCGTGGTGACCGATGCGCGCGACGGCGAATTGCTGATGGTAGCGCACATGAATGCGGAAGCCCTGTCGCTGACGCTCGAAACCGGCATCGCGCATTATTACAGCCGTTCCCGCGACAAGATCTGGAAGAAGGGCGAAACCTCCGGCAACCTGCAAACGGTGAAGGAATTCCGCACCGATTGTGATCAGGACGCCGTATGGCTGAAGGTCTCCGTCGCCGGCCATGATGCGACCTGCCATACCGGCCGCCGCTCGTGCTTTTATCGCACCGTCCAGCTCTCCGATGGCCAGGCCGTGACGAAGATCACCGACGATACCCGCCATTTCGATCCGGCCACCATCTATTCCGACACATAAACGGCCACCTTCCATCGGCCGCACCAATTTGCTACCAATATAGCAGGCTCCGGGGATAGGGCGGAGCCTCGTGGAGCTGGCAGGGAGTGCGGTCATGTTGGGATGGGGAAATCGTCACAATAATCTTGCGGTTGGAAATCCCGAAGCCACCGGCAATGAACCGCCCGTCACCCAGATCGTCGACACGCATCGTATCGCACTTGCCCTTGGCGGCGGGGCGGCGCGCGGCTGGGCCCACATCGGCGTCCTGCGGGCGCTGGATGAGGCGGGCGTAAAGATCGGCATGATTGCCGGCACCTCGATTGGTGCTCTGGTGGGCGGTTGTTATCTCGCCGGCAAGCTTGATGAGCTGGAGGAATTCGCTCGGTCGCTGACGATGCGCCGCATTGCCGGCCTGCTCGACCTGACAATCGGCGGCGGCGGCCTCTTCGGCGGCATGCGGCTGACCAAGCGCATGCAGGAGCATCTGGAAGGCCTGCGCGTCGAAAATCTCGACCACCCCTTCATCGCTGTCGCGACGGAACTGCGCACCGGCCACGAGGTCTGGATCCATCAGGGCGATCTCGTCACCGCGCTGCGCTCCTCCTATGCGCTGCCCGGCATCTTCGAGCCCGTGCAATGCAACGGCCGCACCCTGATTGACGGCGCGCTCGTCAATCCCGTGCCCGTTTCCGTCTGCCGCGCCTATGAGCAGGCGCTCGTTGTCGCCGTCAACCTCAATTACGATCTCTTCGGCCGTTCCGCCGTGGTCAAGCACGCGGCCTCACCCCATGGCGGCGGCACACCGCCTGTGGAAACGGCACCGCGTCCCGGCCTGCCGGGCGTCATGGTGCAGGCCTTCAACATCATTCAGGACAGGATTTCGCGTTCGCGCCTTGCCGGCGATCCGCCCGATCTCATGCTGCATCCGCGCATCAACGATATCGGCCTGTCGGAATTCCATCGCGCCAGCGAAGCCATCGACCGGGGATATCAGGAAACGCGCGCGCGTATTCCGGAACTTGAGCGCATGCAGCAGGCATTCCGGCGCTGAAGGCGAGACCCTCGCCTCCTCACCAAGTCAGTTCATCGTGGGAATGCCACGCCAGAACCCACCTTCCATCACAGAGTCCTCACCCTGCAATATAGGCCTTGATATGCTCGGCCTCGGCCTCGATTTCGCCAATCCGCGCCTTCACCACGTCGCCGATGGAAATGATGCCGGCAAGGCGACCATCTTCCTCCACCGGAATATGGCGGAAACGTCCGCCAGTCATGATTTCCATCAGTTCATCGGTGGTGGAATTGTGATGACAGCGAATGACATTCTTGGTCATGGCCACGGAGACGGATTGCTGGAGGGAAGCGGCGCCCTGGGCCGCGACGGCCTTCACCAGATCGCGCTCCGTGAATATGCCGAGAACCACGCCACCGCCATCGGTCACGACCACGGAACCGATCTTATGCGCATGCAGCGTTCCCGCCGCCTCGCCGATGCTGACTTCCGGACCGACCGTCACGACGTCCCGGCCCTTGCGGTCGAGAAGATCCTTTACGAATGTTGGCATGCCTTCCTCCTCTTAACGGCAATCCGCACCACGCCGCAGCCTCCTCCGGCGGTTGCAAATCATGCACCATGGTGCGCTGAGGCCCGCGTGAATGCAATCCCGGATGGGACACGCGAAAGCAAATTTGCGCCGCGGCCGACAAGGACCGTGATCGGCTTAAAGTGACGGACGATCGAAAAGGCCGAAGAACAGGAAGCCCAGCAGAAAGCCGAAGACATGCGCATCCCAGGCGATTTCCCCGCCGACATCGCCGAACAGCGGTACACCCACGGCAATCAGCACATTGCCGAACAACCACATCAGCGTGAAGATCAGCACGGTGCGGTTGGAAAGCGCCGCAAGAATGCTCTGTCGCGGCATCAGATGGCCGAAGGAGGCGCTGTAGCCGCCCCGCGCGGGAAAGGCGAAGCGGCAGGCAGCACCCATCAGCGCCGAAACGACGCCGGAGGCGCCGATCAGCACCGTGGCATCACCCCAGTTCAGTGCCGCATGACCGAAGGCCGAAACGGCGGCGGAAATGCACCATAACAGTACGAAACGCACTGTTCCGATCCGGCGCAGAACCGGCGCGCCGAACGCCATCAGCCACAGGCCGTTGAAGAGAATATGCTCGACGCCGCCATGCAGGAAAGAATAAGTCACCGGCGTCCAGAGCCATTCCAGCCCCTGCTGAGAAAAAGGCACCGCATAACGCAGCGGAATGAAGCCGAAGGTGAAGATGAACCAGCCATTGCCTTCCTCGGAGAGGAGATAGGCGGGAACGATATAGGCGACGGCCAGCGCTGCCAATATGCCGACGAGCAGCCCCGGCAGATTGAAGACGGGATTATGCGTGTCGTCTTTCGGTTCCGGCGTTTCCGAAACCGGCGGCTGTTCGCCGTCCTCGTAGGACATGATCCATCCCTGTCTTGGTCGAAATTTGTGTTCCCCGAGCAATATAGGAAGCCCGAACGAAAAAAAAGCCGTCCCGCCTTTGCAGCGCGACGCCGAACCGCAACCGGCTCGAGCGCCGGGCCACGGGCGGTCCGGCTTGCCGACGCGCCCGTGGAATCGCGGGCGGCGCCATCAATTGTGCTGAAGGGAGCGTTCCCCCGACATGGCGGCACGGATGCCATGACCGTGGCCGCGAGGCAATCTCAACCATTTGTTAACCTTAACAAATCCGGTTGGCACGAAAATCGCTACGCATAGAATTACAGACGTTCGGATGGACATGATGTCCCAAAAACGAACAAGGAGAAATGCTATGAAGAGCATGGCCGGACTGGACATATATGCCTATTGGGATGAATTGCGCGGCAGCAAACCCGCGCCGCGTCGCGAGGATATCAATCCCGCAAAACTCAAAGCCCATCTCGGCGATCTTTTCATCCTGACGGACAAGGGAGAGGCCACGCCTTTCTTCCGCCTTGCGGGCACGCGTCTCTGCGACCTGTTCGGCCGGGAATTGCGCGATCGGCCGTTTTCGGAGCTGTGGCATCAGGCAAATGCCACCTTCCCCTGCCGGGTGGCGCGCGGCATCCTGCAACATCAATTGCCTGTTATCTTCGATGTCGAAGCGGAAGACGATTATGGCGCGGCGCCACTGGCATTCGAAATGCTGCTGTTACCGCTGCGCACGGATGCCGACGCCGCTCCGCGGCTGCTTGGCGCGCTGCTTCCCGAACGGCCACGCCACGAATTCGCGGCACCCATCCGTTGCCTGTCGATGAAAAGCAGCCGCCTACTGCACATGGACATCGCGCCATCGGAACATCAGGCAGACATGGAAACCGCCTCCACACCATTTGCGGGACGCTTCTAACGGCCTGTCCCGCCACGCACGCCCAGGCCGCAGGGTTACCGCCACCGCGGAAGTTTTTAAAAAAATAGGTCAAAGCTGTAACGATTTTGCCAATCAGAAGAATTGTAGAGATTAAAGAATACAGTCTGTTAACTCGCGCGATGTAGAGAATTACCGTCATCATTCATCATAATTGCGCTGCTCATGTTTTCGTCCCGTTCGGTCAACACCGCCCAAATCCTGCGCCCGGTTGAGGAAACCCACCTCGACGACGCCGTCCGCGTGTCCTTCACCGGCCGCCTGATGTTGCCCGACCATGAGGAATATGATTGCACCGCGACCGAGATGACCGCCGAACGGGCGCAGTTCACCTGCTCGGGCATGGCCCGCAATGGTGACCGCGTCATCGCCTATCTCCAGCATATCGGCCGGATCGAAGGCACGGTGACGGCGCTTACCCCAGCGGGCTTCCTCATCGCCATCAACGCCCCGGAGCGCAAGCGGGAAAAACTCGCCGCCCAGCTGGCATGGATCGCCAAACGCCAGTTGCTCGGCCTGCCGGAAGACCGTCGCCATGACCGCCTGACGCCGCGCAACGCAAAAGCGCAGCTCGTTCTGGAAGACGGCGTGCTCGTCGCCTGCCGGCTCATCGACCTTTCCCTGTCGGGTGCAGCCATCGAGATCGAAAACCGGCCGCCCCTCGGCACCCGGGTCCAGCTCGGCAAGAACATGAGCGGCAAGATCGTGCGCCACTTCATGGAAGGCGTCGCGGTCGAGTTCGACCGGGTGCAATCGCCCGACGCGCTGATCGAGTTCCTCTAGAATCTCCCAATGAATGCGGCGCGGTTTGCGCCGATAAATGCGCGCAGCATTGTCAGCGCGTAGTGTGATCCATCATGGCCTCATGATTGAGGATATCCCGCGCCGCTGCGCTTCACCTCGGAAACCTCCATTATCTCTTTCGCGCTGCCGAATTTCCAGTTCCGTGCCGTGACCGCCTACGACATTCTGCGCACGCACGGCGCGCCGATCGGAAAACGCGATTATGAAGGCCAATTGCGCACCAGATCGGCCTGGATTGCCGCCCCGGGGCGGTCGCAAAAACCGGCTTTCAAAGATTTTTCCAAGAAAATACGATTTTTTTGAAGTTTTTTTGTCGCCCTTTTCGGGCTGTTCCAGCCTGAAACACGCATCCCAAAACGGGAAATCCACGTCCTCGCCAAGCCCTGCGAACCGACAGCATGCGACCGAAAAAATCGCGGGGCGTGGAAAACTGCTTTAAATCCAGCAGTCTAGATGACTACCAAAAGCCTAAGACGGCAATGCGTAAAATTGTAATAAAATTTGCTTCAAAAACGCGTAAAAACTCACTCAAATACAGTTCAAAATAGCCGCTAATTTGCTGAAATTTAAGCTCAAATTGCCTCTCCTAAATTTCCGCCGGCTAAAAATATAACTGCGAATGTCTCCTCACCACGGGGAGACAAGCAATGAACAAGAACAACCGTTTCGTTTTCACTCTGATCGCATTCATCGTCAGCGCCATCGCCCATCAGGCAAGCGCTTCGCCGGCCGCCGTCATGCGTGTGATCGGCAAGGCCAATCCGCCGATCGGCCACTATGAATTCTGCCAGACCTATCAGAGCGAATGCCAGCCGACCTCGCTGGACAATGGCCCGATGCAGCTGACCGAAGAGCGCTGGAAGACGATGCTCGACGTCAACTACACCGTCAACACCACCATCACGCCGATGACCGACATGGAAATCTATGGCGTTGAAGAGCGCTGGGCCTATCCCACCACCGTCGGCGATTGCGAAGACTTCGTACTTCTGAAGCGCAAGATGCTGATGAACAAGGGCTTCTCTCCCTCCAACCTCTTGATCACGGTCGTCCTGCAGCCGAATGGCGAAGGCCACGCCGTTCTGACAGTCCGCACCGACCGTGGCGATTTCGTTCTCGACAACATGCGCAACAAGGTCATGAACTGGTCGGAAACCGAATATACCTACCTGAAGCGCCAGGACACGGCCAATCCGGGCCGCTGGGTAAAAATTCAGGACGGCCGCGCCACCGCTGCGGTTGGCGGCATCCGATAAAACCAGACAGCATACCCTCTCCGTCTCCCCAAACTAAAAAGCCGGCTCCGCAAGGGGCCGGCTTTTCCATCAACCCAATCCGTGAAGCGTCAGAGCAAGCCAAGCTCGGCCAGTTCCCGCCTGAGGTCGGATGGCATGTCTTCACCACCACCGCCGCCGCCGAGATCGCGTGGCGCCTCGTCATCCTTCAGGTAACGCCAGCCCTGAAACGGCCGCTTTGGCGCGGGCGAGGTCTCGATCACCTCAGGGCCGAGAATGAGGTCGCAGCGGGAAATGCCGTCTTCCCCCTTGAAGGAGCGAATATCGAGCAGATTCTGCCGCGCCTGCACCTGTCCCTTGATGACCCAGTAGAGCGAACCGCCTTCCAGCAGTTCTTCGACCCGTTTCGGGATCATCCGGGTGGTGTGGACGCTGTGCGGCTCAAGGCCTGCGGCAATTGCAGTCAGGGAGCGATGCGCCACCCAGTCCCTCAAATCCTGAAGGGAGTCCGCGCCGACGCAAAGTTTGATGAGATGTAGAGGCATGCCCCTATCAATGCCTTTTTGCGACGGGCGTCAAGCATCTGCACCATGCCTGCCGCCCTGCCCGCTCAGCACTCCACAACGTTGACGGCGAGGCCGCCGGTGGAGGTTTCCTTGTATTTTTCGCTCATGTCGTTGCCGGTCTGGCGCATGGTCTCGATACAGGCATCGAGCGGCACGAAATGTTGTCCGTCGCCCTTCAGCGCCAGCGAGGCGGCTGTTACCGCCTTGACGGCGCCGAGCGCGTTACGCTCGATGCAGGGCACCTGTACAAGACCCGCAATCGGATCGCAGGTCATGCCGAGGTGATGTTCAAGCGCTATTTCGGCAGCGTTTTCGATCTGTTCGGGCGATCCACCCATGACGGCGGCCAGCCCCGCCGCTGCCATCGCAGCAGCCGAACCGACCTCGCCCTGACAGCCCACCTCTGCGCCCGAAATGGAAGCATTGTGCTTGATGATGCCGCCGATGGCCGCCGCCGTCAGCAGGAAATCCCGCACGTCGTCGATAGTCGCATCCTCGTGGAAATGCCGGAAATACCTGACCGTAGCAGGCACGACGCCCGCCGCGCCGTTGGTCGGCGCAGTGACGACACGTCCGCCGGCGGCGTTCTCTTCGTTCACGGCCATGGCGTAAACACTGAGCCAATCATTCGCCATGACAGGATTGAGCCGGTTGCTGCGCCACTCCTCATTGAGTTTCTCATAGATCGAGCGGGCGCGACGGCGCACCTTCAGGCCACCGGGCATGATGCCGTCCACCTTCAGACCGCGCTCGATGCAGCCGTTCATCGCCTCCCAGATCTGGTCGAGCCGTTCGTTCAGCTCCTCACGCGAAACCACCGTTTCCTCGTTGGCGCGTTTCATCTGGGCGATGGTGCGGCCAGAACGGCCAGCCATATCGAGCATTCCCCGTGCGGTCGCGAAGGGATAAGGCACGCGCGGACCGTTATCGATGGTCTTGCCACGCTGCTTGATCGCCTCCAGTTCCGTATCGGTCACGACGAAACCGCCGCCGACCGAATAATAGATGCGCTTGATGAGCAGCCTGCCCTGATTGTCGAAGGCGGAGAAAATCATGCCGTTGGCATGGCCGGGCAGCGGGTTCTTCTTGTCGAAGACCAGATCTTCTGCCGGGCGGAACACATAGGACGGGTGGCCGGGCGGCGTTACCTTGCCTGCCTTTTCCACCGTCTCGATAATGGCGTCCATCGCATCGGGATCGACAAGGTCCGGCCGCTCGCCGGTGAGACCGAGAACGACGGCGCGCCCGGTGCCATGGCCGATACCGGTAAAGGCAAGAGAGCCATGCAGGCTGACCTTCAGCTGCGCAACGGCCGCGCCGGCCGGCCGCGGCCACTCATCGCTGAGGATCAGCGCCAGGAAGCGGTTGGCAGCCGTCATCGGCCCCATCGTATGGGAACTGGAAGGACCGATACCGATCTTGAAGACGTCGAAGACCGAAAGAAACATGAAGTTTACCCTGCGTAATGGATTCCTGCCCATCATATCCAAAGCTGTAGCGGATCGCCACAAAAGAGCGGCACCGGCTTTTGCAGCTGCGACATGAAGGTCCCGGAAACGAAAACAGCACGGTTTCCAGAGGAAAACCGCGCTGTTTCAAAACCCGTCATTCAGGAGAGAGGCTTATGGGCTGCCAAAAATGTACGTCAATGCGAGAAATGCGGCAAAGCCTGCAAGTGCGCGAATGGTGACGCCCCAGCAGGATTTCTGAGCGGTTTCTTCCATGATTACTCCAGCTATTCACTCTCCGGGGGATCTTCAAGACCAGCCCGTTGACGCAAGCATTTATTAAAATCCGGCGGCAAACGCAAATGCAAAAAGCGGCTAAATGAAGGCATTTTCGATAAGCTGCCATTCGCCCCGCGCATAGGTCTGTAAAAAAACAAGGTGTTAGCGATAGGCTCGAAACGGCACTGGTTTGGGGCTTCGCCGCAATTTAGGCTAAAGTGTAACCGTTTTTTAAAGCTTTCCCACAAACGCCTGTTGAAAACCCTCGGCACCGGCACGTTGCGGTCGAATTTTTTCCGCGGAAGCACCGCATCTTGAAAGGCCGTGGGCGCTACTTTATCGACGATGGCAATGATAACGTCGCGAGTCTCTCCATGCAGCAGGCATCCTCTTTTCCCGACCGCGAAACGGTCGCGTCGAAACTCACGTCGCTGACCAGCGAGGACAAGGCGTGGGTGTTGCTGTTGATGGAAAACGCCCTGCAGGATGAAAATCTGCTGGCGGGCCTCAATCTTTATCTCGACCAGCAGACAAGCGCCCGCTTCCTCAACAGCCTGAAGCTGGAAGCGGCCGGCGACTGGCTGGGCGGCAACGCCCCTGCCCGCCTGCAGATTCGCCTCGCGGAAATTGCAAGGGCGAGCCAGCACGCCGCCTATCTCGCCTTCCGCAAGGGGCTAACGGCATCGGCCGGTCTCGAAAAAGCCTATCCCAAAGCGCCGATCTGATCTTTCCGGCTAATCCGGCACCCTGTCGACGACGGCGATGATCGGCCCCATGGGAAACAGCGTGTCCCGCCGGTTCATCGCGGGAATATCGACGCTGGATATCGTGCCGTCGAGATAAAGCGCATTGGGCGCATCCAGCACATCCCTGAACAGCGTGCCGAAATCGTAGAAGCGGACGGTCGTTTCCGAAATGGCGAAATGCACCATGCCGTCGCGGGAGACACCGACGCCGTTGCGGCGTTTCAGGCTGTCGCTATCGGGCAGGAAACGCGGATGTAGCTTGCCATCGATCACCAGCATCGGCCCGGACTGGGTGGCGAAATCGGGTTTCGGGTCCGCAGCCAGATAAGCCTCCGTGTCCAGCACCCCGGCCTTATTGTCTTTCAGATAAAAAACGCCATTCGGCAGGAGGTGGAAATTTCCCCAGCCGCCCCGCGTGCTGATCGGTGAGCGCTCCACGCCGTTTTCGACGAAGAGGCCAACGGGCGAATAGTCGGAATGGTACATGCCGCCATTCATGGCGAAGACGCTGAACATGTGCTGGCGCCACAAAGCTGAAGAGAGATCGGCAAAGTTTCGATATCCCTGCCCTGAGACATGATCCTGGTCATAGATGCGGATGGTGTTTTTTGCCGGGTCGAAACTGCATACAGTGTAACGGCCGCCGGCATGGTCGATGATCTTGCAGAAATCCGGTTGCGCGCCTGCCTCAGCCGAAAACGGCAGCAGCAATGGCAGCAGCAACTGCGCCAGTTTCTTCATCGATATGATCATGCCCGCCCCTTTGATTCTCGTCAGGCGAACATTCGCAGGGAAATTCGGTCAAAGAAAAGGCGTCACCCGGGTTTTCGGGCAACGCCTTTCCGCGAGGGGAGGCTTGATTAACGACGCGCTGCGCGGTCCACGTTGCGGCCGGCATCCTGTGTCGCATCAACGGCGTTCGCCGTATCCCGGCCCATGCCGCGAATGGTATTGCCGCAGGAACTCAGGGTGACAACCGTCAGCAAAGCGACGAATACGGTCGAAAGAATACGTGTGATCATGTGAAACTACTCCCC
The DNA here is from genome assembly GCF_005221325.1 of Agrobacterium tumefaciens. Classification (NCBI taxonomy): domain Bacteria; kingdom Pseudomonadati; phylum Pseudomonadota; class Alphaproteobacteria; order Hyphomicrobiales; family Rhizobiaceae; genus Agrobacterium; species Agrobacterium tumefaciens. The sequence goes on from NZ_CP039888.1 coordinate 1,515,376, forward strand.
TATGACTTGCCCTCCAAAAGGCAAGCACCGATGTGATATGCGTCACAATAACGTGAGTCCCAAAAAACGGTTCCCGCTGTATTTCAAAAAATCCTGTCGATGAAAATTAACAGGGTTTTGAAGTTCCCGAGGGAAACTCGGCGCCAGGATTGTGGCTTAGGAAAATTCCGTGGGTGATATGACTGACATCAACAATCGGCTTCTGGTGATGACGGCGGGCGGCGCAAACCCCAACGTCATGATCAACGCATTGGCCGCCCGTTTTCCGGATATCCACGTCTTCATGGAGCAGCCGGAAAACAAATCAGCCATTCTCAAGCGCCGGGCACGACGGCTCGGCTGGTTTGCCGCCGCGGGCCAGATGGCGACGATGGTTGCATCCCGCCTCGGTAAACGCTTCACGGCCCGAAGAAGCCATGAGATCATCGCCGAACACGGTCTGTCTCCCGATCTCCATCACGGTCTTCCTGTCACGCACTTCACCTCGCTGAACGATGAAGAATGCCAGAAGGCCGCCAATCTGCTGAAACCGGCGGTGATTTTCACCATTTCCTGCCGCCTGTTGACGCCGGCGACGCTGCGGGCCCTGCAATGCCCGGTCATCAATTTCCACGCCGGCATCAATCCCGCCTATCGCGGCCAGATGGGCGGTTATTGGGCGCTGGTAGAGAAGGACCGGGGCAATTTCGGCGCAACTGTGCATCTGGTCGATAAGGGCGTGGATACCGGCGCCACGCTTTATGAAAAACGGCTGAAACCCTCGCCCTCCGACACCATCGCCACCTATCCGCTGCTTTTGACCGCCGCCTCGGTGGATATCGCCGTCAGCGCCATCGAGGACGCCCTGTCCGGCAGCCTCGCGCCGCAGCCGCCCTCGCCCGGAAAATCGGTGCTGCGCTTTCCGCCGCCAATCTGGACATGGCTGTGGAACGGCCTGACGAAACGAATCTGGTGAAACCGCGCGCAGGCACTTGCGGCCAAGCCTCGTCGCAGATGCAAGCCTGTCTTGCCGCAACAGACACAGACTTCGGCAGAAAAACGGTGCATGGTAATAAAAAGGAACACGCACAAATTGCCAGATATTTCCGCCGCCTCCCTCATCCCCGCCTCCATCGAAGCCTCACCCGCGCAGGTGCTCGGCCCGGCAAGCCTCGCCGGCATTTTTCCTCGGGGTGTCCGCGTCTATCTGACTGACACCGGAGTAGCCTCGCAGGAAAAGCTGGTGGATGCCGCCAGACATCTGCGCGATCTCGGTTATGAGCCGGTGCCGCATCTTGCAGCGCGCCGCATCCCCTCGGGCGCGGAATTTGAGGAGCAGGTCAAGCGGCTGGCGGGTGAAGCTGATGTTACGGATGTTCTGGTCGTCGGCGGTGGCGTCGATAGGCCGGCTGGTCCCTTCGCCTCCAGCATGGACATGCTGTCCTCAGGCATTTTCGACCGTTATGGCATCAAAAAGATCGCAATCGCCGGCCACCCTGAAGGCAGCCCCGATTTCAGCGAGGAGACGGCGATCGCCGCCCTGAGGCTGAAACGCGATTTTGCCGAAAGAAGCAATGCGGACATGCGCATCGTCACCCAGTTCGGTTTCGATCCCGCCCGTTTCATCGCCTGGGCGGAAGGCCTTGCGGCGTCAGGCATCGATCTGCCGGTGCATATTGGCGTCTCCGGCCCGGCCAAGATCACGACGCTGCTGAAATATGCAGCACTTTGCGGTGTCGGCAATTCCATCGCCTATCTCAAGAAAAACGCGCTTTCGCTGACGACGCTGGCCAGAGGACATTCGCCGGAAAGCATCGTCGGGCCGATCGAGCGGCACTGGCAGGCCAATCCGCAGGGGCCGATCCGGCAGATTCACGTCTTCCCCTTTGGCGGATTGCAGAATTCCGCCGACTGGCTGGTCAGCCGCGGAAGTTGGCAGACCGACGACGCAGGGGGTTCGGCGCCGGCGGATTCGATGGCTGGCTGAAAGCCGCCTACCTCACGGGCGCGACGGACGACGCCGTCGCGCAGCCCTCAGACTTAAGCCGCCTTGGCGACCTCGACAAAGGCATTGCGGATGCTCTCGGCCACAGCAAGAACAGGGCGCGACGCCTTGTTGCCCATGATCAGGCGAATATCGAACGAGCCCAACTCCGGCAGCCCCTCCTTTTCGCCCAGAATCACCATGTCATTCTGCACATAGGAACGCGGCAGCGGCGCGATGGCGAGATCGGCGGCAATCGCCGCGCGCTGTGCCATGGTATGACCGCTGAGATAGGCGACCCGGAAATTGCGCCCGCGCTTTTCCAGCGAAACGATCGCCTCCGAGCGCCAGATGCAGCCCTCTTCCCAGATCGAGATCGGCAGCGGATCACGCAGATAGGCCGTGCCGCATTTGGCGCCCGCCCAGACGAGACGCTCGCGCATCAGCACCTCGCCCGTATCCCGCAGTGGATGGGAGGCACAGTTGACCAGGGCGAGGTCAAGCCGCTGCTCATCCATGCGCTTGTAGAGGTTTGAACTGGAATCGATGGTGACATCGATCATGATGCCGGGGAAAACATCGGCAAAACGCTTGAGAATGCCGGGCAGCAGACCGCGCTCGCCAATATCCTCAGGCGCGCCGAGCCGCACGACGCCGGAGAGTTCCGGCATGACGAAACGTGACACCGCCTCGTTTGAGAGCGCGATCATGCGCCGCGCATAGGTCAGAAGCGTCTCGCCATGCGCCGTCAACGTCACCGAGCGGGCATCGCGCAGAAAAAGCGTCGTCTTCAACTGCTCCTCCAGCTTCTTGATCTGCATGGAAACGGCCGAAGGCGTTCTGAACACCACTTCCGCGGCGGTGGAGAAATTCCCCGTTTCGGCAATGGCGACGAAGGTTCTCAATATGTCGTTATCCAGCAACGGCAGCGGTTGGCGGAAAGTCACGGTCATGGCACGCACCTTCAAATATTTTGATTTATAGATGGATATCATTTCGTTTGATTGAATGTCAACAAGCGCGCACGATCCGGACATCGATAAACGGGGTGGATGAGCCCTGTGGGAAATGAGGCAACGGCATGGAAGGGACTGAAACGCTCTTATGGTCGCTGCCATCGATTCATTCCCGATGTTGATGAATGACATAAGATTCATTCGCTTGTCTGATGAGAAGGGCGAGCACATACCAAAGTCGTAAACAGGATCGTGGTTCACGAAAGGATCAAGACATGACCATGATACATTATCTGCCGGTCGCAGACCGCTCTACACACCGCCCGTCGCCCCGCGGCTGGCTTGACCGCCTCTCCAGCCACGTTTCCGCCCGTTACGCGGAATGGCGCCGTGACAGGATGCTTCGTACCCTGGAGGGACTGCCGCCTGAAACATTGAAGGATATCGGATGGCCCACAGCCGACACCACGCGCGTACGCGCCGTCCGCAAATGATGGCCGACCGACGGCTCGCAACCAGTGCATGTGTTGCGAGCCATTGCTGCCGACCTTGACTTACATGACGAAAGGCGCAAATACACCTGCCTGTTTTGCATGCGACACACCGCCCGTTTTAAAGGCTTGTCGCAAAATTTGCATATTTCAAAAGCTATTTTTTGACAGCTCCGATTCCGAGGCGTATTTTTCGTTAAAGATGTCGTAATCAGGACATCCAGAAGACCAATTCCAAGGGAGGAATTGCGTATTCGCAACGGAGCACGGGCAAATGAGCAGAAACTCCCAGAAGAAACGCTCAATCGTCTTTTTTCTCATTCCGCAATTTACAATGCTGCCATTCGCCGCAGCGGTTGAAACGCTTCGCATCGCCAACCGAATGCTGGGTTATCAGGCCTATGAGTGGCGCATCGCCTCGCTCGATGGCGAGAAGGTCATGTCGTCAAGCGGCATCTGTCTCGAGGTCGATACCTGTCTCGCCGACGAGCGACGGTATGTGAACGGCGAAAACCGCGCAGAAATGGCGATCATCTGTTCGGGCATCGATGTGGATCAACACATCAACAAGTCAGTCAATGCCTGGCTGCGCGAAGCCTATAATCGTGGCATCGCCATTGGCAGCCTCTGTACCGCCGCCCATATCCTCGCGCAGGCGGGCCTGCTGAACGGCAAACGCTGTGCAATCCACTGGGAAAACCTGCCGGGCTTCTCCGAAGCCTTCCCACAGGTGGAAGTTTATGCCGACCTCTTCGAAGTCGATAGCAACATCTACACCTGCGCCGGCGGCACGGCCTCGCTGGACATGATGCTAAGCCTGATCGGCCAGGATTTCGGTGAAAACCTCGTCAACCGCGTCTGCGAACAGCAATTGACCGACCGGGTCCGCAGCCCGAACGACCGCCAGCGCCTGCCGCTGCGCGCCCGCCTCGGCGTGCAGAACAGCAAGGTCCTGTCGATCATCGAGCTGATGGAAGGCAATCTCGCCGAACCGCTGTCGCTGCTCGATATAGCCGACGCGGCCGATCTCTCGCGGCGACAAGTCGAGCGTCTTTTCCGGCAGGAAATGGGCCGATCCCCCGCCCGCTATTATCTGGAAATCCGCCTCGACCGCGCGCGCCATCTGCTCGTGCAATCGGCCATGCCGGTGGTCGAAGTCGCCGTCGCCTGCGGTTTCGTCTCGGCCTCGCATTTTTCGAAGTGCTATCGCGAAATCTACAATCGCACGCCGCAGCAGGAGCGCGCCGAACGCAAGCTCTTGATCAGTGCATCGCGGATGGCGATGGCGAGTCAGGCTGGCAAGGCCGCGCATTGATGCGCGGCTTTGAAAGCTGAGGCCTTTCAGCCTCGAAAAAACCCACCGTCACGCGAATGGTCGAACCGCATGGGCAAGGTCCTCCGCCGTCATGCCGTCACCTGCCCTGTGGCCCGCCTCACCATGCAGCCACACACCGGCCGCAGCCGCTTCGAAAGCGGGTGTGCCCTGTGCCAGCAGCGCGCCTATGATACCGGCCAGTACATCGCCTGATCCAGCCGTCGCAAGGCTTGCCGGCGCATTGGTGTTGACCAGCGCCCGGCCATCAGGTGCGGCGATCACGGTATCCGCACCCTTATAGACCAGCGCCGCGCCGCTGCGGGCCGAAGCGGCCTGTGCCTTCTCGATCTTGCTGAGCGTGATGTCGGCAGCAAGATCGGGAAACAACCGGGCAAACTCACCCTCATGCGGTGTCAGCACGAATTTGCCCGTGCCGGATGTGATGCGCTGGAACAGGGTTGCCGTATGATCCTTGAAAGCGGTGATCGCATCGGCATCCAGCACAACCGCCCTGTCTCCAATCAGGGACACGAATTCTCGCGCCTTTTCGAGATCACCAAAACCCGGGCCGAGAACGAAGGTGCCGTGACGCCGGTCGTCCAGCCAGAGCCGCAGATCATCGGCATTGTCCATCGGCGCATTCATCACGGCCGTCAGCGTCACGGAAAGCACGTCCAGCGCCTGCTTTGGCGCCGCGACGGTGACGATGCCCGCCCCTGCCTTCAGCGCCGCAAGCGCCGTCATGCGGCTTGCCCCGGTCGCATGGGCCGGGCCGGAAAAGACCGTGAGATGCCCACGACGGAACTTATGCGTCTCGAGATCGCTGGCCGGCAAGGCGTCACGCCAGACAAGCGGATGGTTTTCCGCAACCGAGCCTGCGTGATCGGCAAGGATGCGGGAGGGAATGCCGATATCGAACACTTCGAGCGCCCCGCAAAGCTCCCGCCCCGGCATCAATAGATGGCCGGGCTTACACGCCATGAAGGTTACCGTCCGCTCAGCCCGGAACGACGCGCCGAGCGGCACGCCCCGCCGGCCACAAAGGCCCGAGGGCAGATCGACGGCAAGCACAGGAACGGCCAGCTTCGTCACCGCCTCGATTATCCGGGCAAGTTCCTGCGGCACGTCGCGGGACAGTCCGGCCCCGAAAACAGCATCGATCACCACGTCGCCGGCAAGAGGTGCATAATCGCCAAGCGGCAGCGGCGTTACCCCGCTCCGTTCGAACGCCACCCGCGCATCGCCCCTGAGCGTGCCGGCATCGCCGAGATGATGAACCGCAACCGCCGCCCCGCTTTGCACAAGCGCCCGCGCCGCCACGTAACCATCACCGCCATTATTGCCGCCACCGCACAGCACGACGAAACGCAGCGCCTGTGGATAGTGTCGCAGCGCAGAAGCGGCGACCGCCTGCCCTGCCCGCTCCATCAGATCATAAAGCGGAATGCCGGATTGCCCGGCCGCCGCATCGATGCGGGCCATCGCCGCAGGGTCAAAAAGGGAAAGCTGAGAGAGGGATGTCATGCCCCGATCATCCCTTCAAAACGCCGGAAAGGCAATCGATACAAAAATAAGCAGATATGCCTGAATAAAATCTAGCCATTTGCACAAAATATAAACATATCAATCTTTAAGCGTCTCACCATTCTCAAATATTCAAAATTACTAAAACAATACAAAATAGCAGAATTGCCGAGGAATTTTTCGGGGTTTAGCGAGAAATTGGCTGGAAAACCGCCAAAACCGAATGCATTTTGTGTCGGAAAGCCGTGTCAGCGAAGTTTTTTCTTCCCGACCGCTTCCGATCTGGCACAATACGTGCATTCTTGTGGCAGAGCGGGAATTACCTGCTTTAACGGGAGAAGCGGAGAGATATTTTCTCATGAAAAAGATCGAAGCGATCATTAAGCCCTTTAAGCTCGATGAAGTGAAGGAAGCCCTTCAGGAAGTCGGACTTCAGGGCATCACGGTCACGGAAGCAAAAGGCTTTGGTCGTCAGAAGGGCCACACGGAACTCTACCGCGGAGCAGAGTACGTCGTGGATTTTCTGCCGAAAGTAAAAGTCGAAGTCGTATTGGCGGACGAAAATGCGGAAGCCGTCATAGAGGCAATCCGCAATGCGGCCCAGACCGGACGTATCGGCGACGGAAAGATTTTCGTTTCCAATGTCGAGGAAGTCATCCGCATCCGTACCGGTGAAACAGGCGTGGACGCCATATAATTAAAAGCATCCCGAGCCGGGGAGGCTTGGGTTTTCACCTCGTCATCATCACACTCAAGGAAAATGTTTAAATGACGACCGCAAACGATATCTTGAAGCAGATCAAGGATAACGACATCAAGTTCGTGGACCTGCGCTTTACCGACCCCAAGGGCAAGCTGCAGCACGTCACCATGGATGTTGTCTGTGTGGACGAAGACATGTTCGCCGATGGCGTTATGTTCGACGGCTCCTCGATCGCCGGCTGGAAGGCCATCAACGAGTCCGACATGGTGCTGATGCCCGATCCGGCCACCGCCCACATCGACCCGTTCTTCGCCCAGTCCACCCTGGTCGTCCTTTGCGACATTCTCGACCCGGTCTCGGGCGAAGCCTATAACCGCGACCCGCGCGGCACTGCCAAGAAGGCTGAAGCCTACCTCAAGGCCTCCGGTATCGGCGATACCGTCTTCGTCGGCCCCGAGCCGGAATTCTTCGTCTTCGACGACGTGAAGTACAAGGCAGACCCCTACAACACCGGCTTCAAGCTGGATTCGTCCGAACTGCCGTCCAACGACGACACGGACTACGAGACCGGCAACCTCGGCCACCGTCCGCGCGTCAAGGGCGGCTACTTCCCGGTCCCGCCGATCGACAGCCTGCAGGACATGCGCTCCGAAATGCTGACGGTTCTGGCCGAAATGGGTGTCGTCGTCGAAAAGCATCACCACGAAGTGGCTGCCGCACAGCACGAGCTGGGCGTGAAGTTCGACACGCTGGTTTCCAGCGCCGACAAGATGCAGATCTACAAGTACGTCGTGCACCAGGTCGCCAATGCCTATGGCAAGACGGCAACCTTCATGCCGAAGCCGATCTTCGGCGATAACGGCTCGGGCATGCACGTGCACCAGTCGATCTGGAAGGGCGGCAAGCCGACCTTCGCGGGCGACGAATATGCCGGCCTGTCTGAAAATTGCCTCTACTACATCGGCGGCATCATCAAGCACGCCAAGGCAATCAACGCCTTCACCAACCCCACCACCAACTCCTACAAGCGTCTGGTGCCGGGTTATGAAGCGCCGGTTCTGCTCGCCTATTCCGCGCGCAACCGCTCCGCATCGTGCCGTATTCCCTTCGGCTCCAACCCGAAGGCAAAGCGCGTCGAAGTCCGCTTCCCGGACCCGACCCAGAACCCCTATCTCGGTTTTGCGGCCATGCTGATGGCCGGCCTTGACGGCATCAAGAACAAGATCCACCCCGGCAAGCCGATGGACAAGGACCTTTACGACCTTCCTGCGAAGGAACTGAAGAAGATCCCGACCGTCTGCGGCTCGTTGCGCGAAGCGCTGGAAAGCCTCGACAAGGACCGCAAGTTCCTGACCGCCGGCGGCGTGTTCGACGACGATCAGATCGACTCCTTCATCGAGCTGAAGATGCAGGAAGTCATGCGTTTCGAAATGACCCCGCATCCGGTCGAATTCGACATGTACTACTCGGCCTAAGTCGTAATCCGGACGCTCTGCAAGGTGTCCACTCCAGTCTGGCGGCCTCTCCGGAGGCCGCCGTTTTCTTTTGAAGCCCAGCCATATCGCGAACGATGTCGAACAAGCCAGCCTCTCAGCAAACGCGCCCTATGGACTGGCTCATCTTTCTGGCGGTGCCGCTCTTTTTCTCCAGCAATGTCGTTTTCGGCCGGGGCGTCGTCGGCGAAGTCTCGCCCTTCATCACCGCCTTCATCCGCTGGATGGGCTCGGCCCTCATCATCGCACCCTTCATGATTGCCGACTGGCGCAACTGTCTTGCCTTCCTGCGGCGGAAAACGCTGCTCTGGCTCGTACTCGGCATTCTCGGCATGGGCATCTGCGGCGGCGTGGTCTATTGGGGCCTGACCATGACGACGGCCGCCAACGGCACGCTGATCTACACCACCTCGTCGCTGTTCATTATCCTGTTCCAGCGCATCTTTCAGGGTCGGCCGATCCGAAAGCTTGAAGTGGCGGGCATGGTCATCGCCTTTGCCGGTGTCGCGGCCATCGTGCTCAAGGGCGATATCTCCGCTCTCCGGCATATGAATTTCAACATCGGTGATTTCGCGATTCTGACGGCGGCGATCGCCTTTGCCATCTATTCGCTGCTGCTGCGCGATCCCGCGGCACGGCAGATGGCATCCTTCAGCCTTTTCGGCCTGATCGCATTTTCCGGCGCGCTGGTGCTTCTGCCGCCGGCCGCATTGGAACTGGCGCAAGGAGGCATGCTGCCCGCCACCGGTGCGGCCTGGGCGAAGATCGGCGGCATCATCCTCTTCGCCTCGCTTCTGGCCTTTTATTGCTTCACCCATACGGTGCGCGTTTTCGGCCCAGCCACGGCCGGCATCACGCTGTACATGATGCCGCCGGTCTCGATCCTCATGGCCACCCTGTTCCTCGGAGAAACCTTCGAGACCTACCACGCCATCGGTATCGTGATGGTCACCGGCGGCGTCATCCTCGCCACCGCGCCGATTGGCAGAAAGCGCTGAGCTTTGCGGTAGACCGCCGCCAGCATCGCTAGGTCTTGATATTTCGCATTCCGACCCCAACTAATATTGGGAAAGGAAGTTCATGCCATGAAACAAAGAGACGCAAAATTCACGCTTGGCGAGATCGTCCGCCACAAGGTGTTTCCGTTCCGCGGCGTGGTTATCGACGTGGACCCGGAATATGCCAATACCGAGGAATGGTGGAACGCCATCCCCGCGGAAATCAGGCCGGATCGCGACCAGCCCTTCTATCATCTGCTGGCCGAAAACGAGGAGACGGAATATGTCGCCTATGTTTCCGAACAGAACCTCGTGCACGACGAAAACGAGACGCCGCTGAGAAACCCCAACATCGGCCGCATCTTCGACAAGGCGCCGAACGGGGAATGGCGTCCGAAGATATCGACGGCGCATTGAGGCCCGCCAACCATTCTCCCCACCCTCCCAGGGACATAAAAACGGCATAAAAAAACCGGTCTGTCACCAGACCGGTTTTGTCATTCTTGATGCTTCGCAGCGATCAGGGCTTCGGCGCGCCCTTGGCGGCGTCCTGAGCGGCTTCCAGCTTCTTGCGTGCCTCTTCAGCCTTCTTCTGCATGCCTTCCTGCAGGCTGCGCTGGCTTTCGGCCAGCTGCGACTGGGTGATGGCCGCACCGTCATAGGCGCCGGTGAAACCGGAAAGCGCGATCTTGATGGGGTTCGGCGCGCGGCGGAAGTTGATGGAGGTGAAGACCACCTCGCTACCCTTCTTCAGCGAAGCGATCATGGCGTCCGTCAGCGGAACTTCGGCCGTGCACTTGTCGGGAAGGCAAACGGCGTAATCGAGCTTCTGGCCCTTGCCGCCATCGATCTGCATCATCACACCAGGAGGAATGAGACGCGCGGTCGGAACGGAAACCTGCAGCAGCTTGCGGTTGACCTTGCCTTCAACGGTGATGAGGCCGACAGCGGTGATCATCTGGCCGTTCTGGGCGAGAACCACGTTCTGCACGACGCAGACATCGTTGTCTTCCTGCTTGGAGCAGGTCTTGAACCAGCCGAGCGGCGGGGCGCCAGCGCCCTGAGCGGCGGGAGCAGCATCCTGTGCCTGCGAGATGGCCGGAGCGGACACTGCGCCGAGAGAAAGGACCAGAGCGGACAGAGCCGTCCGGGTGAATGTGTTTGCCTTTTGCATCATAAGAGTTCCGTCTCCTGAATGTCTGCCAGAACAGAACCTCTCAAGGTCCTGTTCGTCGATGGCGGTATCCTTCTGCCCGTTCAACTGTCGTTTAAATGAGGCAAATGCGTGACCCGTCTCTTCCGGCCACCCTGTTACATGCCGTTCGCGGCGATATCCAGCACTTCTTTAACTTTTTCTTGAGCGGACCCAAGATTTCCCGCCCTCGCATGGGTCATGCAATGTCCGTATGCTACATATCTGCCAGAATCATGACGATAAACCGGTTGTGACGCAAACCGGACGGACAGTTAGACAGGATAGTGACATGCGCAACCTTGCGGCCCTCCTCCCCGCATTGTTCCTTTTGGGATCATCCCTGCTTCCCGCCGGGACCGCCCTGGCGCAACCGCTGCACGGCATCTCCATGCATGGCACGCCGGAGCTTCCCGCAGACTTCCGCCACTTCCCTTATGTCAATCCCGACGTGAAGAAGGGCGGCCGCATGTCCTATGGCGTCGTCGGCACCTTCGACAGCCTCAATCCCTTCGTTCTCAAGGGAATGCGCACCACCGCACGCGGCGTCTGGGACCCGGAATTCGGCAATCTTCTCTATGAATCGCTGATGCTGCGCTCCAGTGACGAGCCTTTCAGCCTCTACGGCCTGCTGGCGGAAACCGTGGAGTGGGACGATGAGCGCAGCTTCATCCAGTTCAACATCAATCCCAGGGCAAAATGGTCTGACGGACAGCCGGTGACGCCTGATGATGTGATCTTCACCTTCAACCTTCTGAAGGAGAAAGGCCGCCCGCCCTTCAACAGCCGTCTGGACGGCGTGACGAAAATGGAAAAGGTCGGTGATCGTGGCGTGCGTTTCACCTTCAATGACAAGGCGAACCGCGAAACGCCACTCATTCTCGCCTCCTCCACACCGATCCTGCCGAAACATGCGATCGATCCGGAAAAATTCGAGCAGGCCGGGCTTGGGCCGGTTGTCGGCTCCGGTCCATACCGAATCAAGACCCTGCGGCCGGGCGAGCGAATCATATGGGAACGCAATCCGGATTATTGGGGCAAGGACATTCCCGGCAAGGTCGGCTTCGACAATTACGACGAGATCAGCGTGACCTATTTCCTTCAGGTCACCACCATGTTCGAGGCCTTCAAGAAGGGCGATATCGACATCTATCCCGAAGGTGACGCCATCAACGGCACCTCCGATACCTCCCATTGGGGACAGGCTTACAATTTCCCGGCCGTCCATCGCGGCGATATCGTCAAGGACGTCTTCCAGCCGCGCCTGCCGACGGGCATGTTCGGCCTGGTCTTCAACACCCGCCGCGCCGTCTTCGCCGATGAAAAAGTGCGCGAAGGCCTGTCCTATGCGCTCGATTTCGAATGGCTGAACAGGAACATCCTCGGCGGCTCCTTCAAGCGCACCCAGAGCTATTGGCAGAACTCCCCGCTCGGCGCCTATGGCAACGCCGCAGATGCGCGCGAGCTTGCGCTGCTCGGTGACGCCGCGAAAACCATGCCCCCGGAATTGCTGGCAGGCACCTATGCCATGCCGACGACCGATGGCACGGGCGCGGACCGCAAGGTTCTGAAAATGGCCGTCGACAAGCTGAAGGAGGCTGGATACAGCATCAAGAATGGCAGGATGTCCGACGCCAGCGGCCGTCAACTCGCCTTCGAGATCATGACCCAGAACCCGGCGCAGGAGCGCATCGCGCTTGCCTATCAGCGCTCGCTCAACCTGATCGGCGTCGCCATGGGCATCCGCTCGGTGGATGACGGGCAATATCAGGCCCGCTCGAACAGCTTTGATTACGACATGACCATCCGCTCGCTGCCCTCCTCGCTTTCGCCGGGCATGGAGCAGCTCAACCGTTGGAATTCGCTCTCCCGCGATGCGCAGGGCAGCTTCAACTATGCGGGTGCGGCCAATCCAGATATTGACCGGATGATCGAGGCGCTGCTGCAGGCACGCTCAACGGAAGATTTTCAGGCTGCGGTGCGCGCTTATGACCGTCTGCTTGTGGCCGGCCATTACATCATTCCGCTCTATTACATTGGAGCCCAATGGGTGGCGCGCTGGAAATATATCGACCGCCCGGATATGACACCGATATCGGGCAATCAGAAACAGACCTGGTGGGATGCGCGGGCGCAATAACCTGCCGCCGCTCGGTCCAATATAAGGAATGGAAGCCATGGAACGCATCGTCATCGACGTGGTATCGGATATGGTCTGCCCCTGGTGTTATCTCGGCAAGGCAAGGCTCGATCTCGCCATTGCCGAGGTGCAGGACGAAATCAGCGTCGACGTGAACTGGCGGCCCTATCGCCTCAACCCGGAATATCCGCCTGAGGGCGTCGACCAGAAAGCTGCTCTCGAAGAAAAGCTCGGCAAGGAGCGTCTGGAACAGGCGCATGCCTCGCTGGTGCAGCTCGGCAAGGAAGTCGGCATCAACTATGATTTCGATGCGATCAAGATCGGCCCGAACACGCTCGACGCCCATCGCCTGTCGCTCTGGGCCCATTCGGAAGGCCGCGACATCCAGGAAAAGGTCGTCACCGGTCTGTTCAAGGCCAATTTCGAGGAAGGCCGCAATATCGGCGATCACGCCGTATTGGCTGACGTCGCCGCAAAGGCCGGCATGGATGCGAAAGTGGTCGAGCGGCTGCTCGCCTCGGATGCCGACAAGGACACCGTCGTTGCAGAAATAGACGCCGCGCAGCAGATGGGCGTCGCCGGCGTGCCGTTTTTCATCCTCGATCAGAAATATGCCATAAGCGGTGCACAAACGCCTGATGTCCTGATTGCTGCACTGCGGGATATTGCAAAAATCAAGGCGGACGAGCATAGATCGATGAACTGACGGTCGAACCACCGGCGGTTTTCAGCAACTCGATTTTTCGCCGGTGTTTCCGTGTCCGACAAGACCCTGAAAGGCATTCTGCTCGCCTTTGCCGCCTTCGCTGCCTATGCCTGGAGCGATGCCAGCGTTAAACTCATAGAAGGCCAGATATCGCCGATCGAATCGGCCTTCTTCGGCGCCCTTTTCGGCCTCATCGCCCTGCCCTTCATCCGCAAGCGCAATGATCGCTGGGTGGATGTGGTGAGGACGACGAACCGGCCTTTATGGATTATCCGCTTTTTTGCCGCCGGCACGGGTGCGGTCGGCAGCGTCACCGCCTTCACCCATCTTTCCATGGCCGAAGCCTTCGCGCTGATCTTCCTGCTTCCTTCCTTCGTCACCATCATGTCGGTGGTGTTTTTGAAGGAACAGGTGGGCATCCGCCGCTGGTCGGCGGTCATCATCGGTTTCCTCGGCGTGCTGGTCATCCTGCGGCCGGGCTTCCGTGAACTGGGCATCGGCCATCTCGGCGCCATCATCGGCGGTTTCAGCGGTGCACTCAGCATCGTCATCTTCCGCGCCATGGGTCCATCGGAAAAGAACGTCTCGCTTTATGGGGCCGGCGTGCTGGGCTGTCTTACCATCAGCGGCATCGCCATGGTGCCGACCTTCGTCATGCCGGGCGGTGAGCAATGGCTGCTGCTGGCGGGATATGGTCTGCTCGGCGCACTTGGCAACGTCCTGGTCATGTACGCCGCCCAATATGCGCCCGCCGCCATGATCGGCCCGACGCAATACAGCCAGATGCTCTGGGCCATTCTGTTCGGTTATCTGATTTTCGGTGACCGCATCGACGGATGGATGCTGCTCGGCATCGCCCTCATCGTCGGCTCCGGCCTTTTGACGCTGATCCGCGAGAAGCAGAGAAAAGTGCCGCTGCCCGCCTCGATCGCCGCAACCGACCAGAACGTGGCCGTCGGCATTACGCCGGAAGACGGGCGCTGACGCCTGGAGAATGCGAAGAACCGGCGACGCATATCGCGTCGCCGGCATGGCATTCGATCAATCACAAACCCTGACCCGATACATGTCGCCCCAGGCATTCTGCCGCCAGGCAACGTGGCAGCGTGGATAAACCGGCTGGTAAACCACCGGCGGACCGTAGACGGGCGCAGCATAGGCCGGCGGACCATAGGCCGGAGCGTAATAGGCGGGGCCATAAGCGTAACCGGGATGTCTTGCCCCGGCGATAAGCGCTCCGCCGATGATCGTGCCGGCAATGCCGGCGGCAAGGCCGCGGCCGAAATTATTGCGCGCTTCCGCCTGGCTGGTGGTGGCAATTGTGGTGCCCGCAATTGTCAAAGCAACCAGACCAGCAGTGGCAAACCTGTTGATATTGCTCCACATCGTCCTGCTCCTTCATAACCCGGCGGCATCCACTGATCCGCCGCACCGGGTATGAAGCTGAGACTACGCCCGCGAAGACTACCGGCAGATGTCCATTTCGTTACATCGCCGTAATTTTCGCTGAGCCGAGTGGGGTAGGTTTTCGGCTATTAGATATTTGGCCGAAGGCGCGCGGGGCTTACCCCCCTCTGCCCTGCCGGGCATCTCCCCCTCAAGGGGGGAGATCGGCAGGAGGCGCTCTCGTCGCGTCATCCTCAAACGTTGAGATGGGCGAAACCTCGCCGCAGATCGATCTCCCCCCTTGAGGGGGAGATGCCCGGCAGGGCAGAGGGGGGTAAACCCCAACCACCTTCGGTCCGTTGCCAAATGGACAACCCCCTAAAGCTCAAATCTACGACCGCGCCAGTTCCGCAAGCTGCGTCATGATCATCGCCGCGCCCGTCAGCCGTTTTTCCGGCGTCGGCAGATCGCGGTTCAGGAACAGGCTGTGGTCAGGCCGGATTTTCGCCATCGAGCCCTGCTTGCCGATGTAACCGACAAGCGCCGCCGGATTGGGGAATTCCTTGTTGCGGAACTGCACGACGACACCCTTCGGCCCTGCATCCACCTTCTCGACATTGGCGATGCGGCAGAGTGACTTGATGTAGACGATCTTGAGGAGATGCTGGACCTCTTTTGGCAGCGGGCCGAAACGGTCGATCATTTCTGCACCAAAACCGTCGATCTCGCTGATGTCAGCAAGCTCGCCGAGACGGCGATAGAGGCCCATGCGCAGATGCAGATCCGGCACGTAGTCTTCCGGGATCATCACAGAGGTGCCAACCGATATTTGCGGCGACCAGCCGCTGTCGCGCACCTCTTCGTCGCCCTTCACCTCGGCAACGGCCTCTTCCAGCATCTGCTGGTAAAGCTCGAAACCGACTTCCTTGATATGGCCGGACTGTTCCTCGCCGAGTAGATTGCCCGCCCCGCGAATATCGAGATCGTGGCTGGCGAGCTGGAAGCCGGCGCCGAGCGTATCGAGCGATTGCAGCACCTTCAGCCGCCGCTCGGCCATCGTCGTCAAGACCTTGTTGACCGGCAAAGTGAACAGCGCGAAGGCACGCACCTTCGACCGGCCGACGCGGCCGCGCAACTGGTAAAGCTGCGCCAGACCGAACATATCGGCACGGTGCACGATCAGCGTATTGGCTGTCGGCACATCAAGACCGGATTCGACGATGGTGGTCGACAGCAGCACATCGTATTTGCCATCATAGAAGGCGTTCATGATGTCTTCCAGTTCGCCCGCCGCCATCTGGCCATGCGCCACTGCGACCTTCAATTCCGGCACATCCGATTGCAGGAATGCGTGAATATCGGCGAGATCGGCTAGCCGCGGGCAGACGTAGAAACTCTGGCCGCCGCGATAATGTTCGCGCATCAGCGTCTCGCGGATCACCAGCGGATCAAACGGGGAAATGAAGGTGCGCACCGCCATGCGGTCCACCGGCGGCGTGGTGATGAGCGACAATTCGCGCACGCCGGTCATGGCCAGTTGCAGGGTGCGCGGAATGGGCGTCGCGGATAGCGTCAATACATGTACGTCGCTCTTCAGCTCCTTCAGCCGCTCCTTGTGTTTCACGCCGAAATGCTGCTCTTCATCGATGATGAGCAAGCCGAGATTGGCAAAGCTGATGCCCGCACCGAGCAGCGCATGAGTGCCGACAACGATATCCGTCTTGCCGTCAGCCACTTCCTTTTTCGTAAGCGTCAATTCCTTGGAGCCGACGAGGCGCGAAGCCTGCTGCACCCGGATCGGCAAACCCCGGAAACGTTCCGAGAAGGTGCGGAAATGCTGGCGTGAAAGCAAAGTGGTCGGCACCACCACCGCCACCTGAACGCCGTTCATGGCGGCGAGGAACGCGGCGCGCAACGCCACTTCTGTCTTGCCGAAACCGACGTCGCCGCAAATCAACCGGTCCATGGGCCGGCCGGCGCCGAGATCATCGCGCACCGCCTCAATGGCGTTCAGCTGGTCTTCCGTCTCATCATAGGGGAAACGGGCAGCGAATTCGTCATAAAGCCCATCCGGCGCAATGAGCGCCGGCGCGTGGCGCACCAGACGCGCCGCCGCAATGCGGATAAGCTCGTCGGCCATGTCCAGCAGGCGCTTCTTGAGCTTGGCCTTGCGCATCTGCCATGCGCCGCCACCCAGCTTGTCGAGCGTCGCTTCCGCTGCGTCAGAACCGTAACGCGAGAGAAGATCGATGTTTTCGACGGGCAGAAACAGCTTGGCGTCATCGGCATAGTGCAGTTCCAGACACGCGCGCGGCGCGCCCGCCGCCTCGATTGTCTGAAGCCCGACGAAGCGGCCGATACCGTGTTCAGCGTGGACAACAAGCGAACCTTCGTCCAGCCCCGCCACTTCGGAAATGAAATCCGCACCGCGCTTGCGCCGCTTCGAACGCCGCACCATACGGTCGCCGAGAATATCCTGCTCGCCGATGACTGCGAGCGTTCCGGTTTCGAAACCCGCTTCAAGGCTCAGCACCGCCGCAGCGGCCTCACCCTTGCCGAGTTTTTCCACCTCTTTCAGCGATGTCACCGGCTTGATCTTCTCAAGCCCGTGCTCGTTCAGCACCTGCAACAGCCGGTCGAGCGAACCTTCCGACCAGCCCGTTATCAGTACCTTCCAGCCCTTGGCGCGACGCTCGGCAATGTGTTTTACCGCCAGATCGAAGACGTTGATCCGCTCCTGATCGCCCGCTTCCGTCACCGGGCGCGCCCAGCGCGGCCCGACATGAGCGTCGAGCGTCGCAACCGGACGGCCTTCAGCATCGTGTTCGTTGAAGGGCGTCAGCCGCACGGCGTTGACGCTGGCAAGTGCCGCATCGAAGCTCTTGCCGTCAAGATAAAGCTGTCCCGGCGATACCGGCTTGTAGGGCGCGCCCTGCGTCGAACCCTTCGTCTCGCCGGACGCCCGCCGCGCCTCGTAATAGTCGAGAACCAGCTTGGAGCGTTCTTTCGCCGCTTCCTTCGCCGTGTGATCGGTGACGATGCGGAAACCCTTGAGATAATCGAAAGCGGTTTCCAGCTGCTCGTAAAACAACGGCAGCCAATGCTCCATGCCGGCATAACGGCGGCCTTCGGAGACGGCCTGATACAACGCGTCGTCACGCGTCGCCGCGCCAAACAGCGAAAGGTAATTCTTGCGGAAACGGCCAATCGTATCCGGCGTCAGCGTCACTTCGCTCATCGGATTCAAATCGAGCGAGCGCGCCTGGCCGATGGTACGCTGGCTGGCCGGATCGAAGGTGCGGATGCTCTCCAGCGTATCGCCGAAGAAGTCGAGCCGCACCGGCTCTTCCGTTCCCGGCACGAAGACATCGAGAATGCCGCCGCGCACGGCGAATTCACCCACCTCGCGCACTGTCGCCACGCGGTCGAAGCCGTTGCGCTCCAGCCGCGCGGCAATCTCTTCCATACGGATCTGGTTGCCGGGCTTGGCCGAAAAGCCGAGATTTTCGATGATGTCACGCGGCGCCATCTTTTGTAGCATGGCATTGACGGTGACGAGAACGATGGCCGGATGCGGCTTTTTCGCATGATTGATGAGGCCGGCGAGCGCCGCAAGCCGCCGCGCCGAGGTGTCGGCGCTCGGTGACACGCGGTCATAGGGCAGGCAGTCCCAGGCCGGCAGCGTCATGACGGGAATGTCAGGTGCGACGAAACCGAGTATCTGTTCGAGATCGGCGACCCGCTGGCCGTCCGACATCACATAGGCCACCGACGTGCCCGCCCGCACTATGTCGGCGAGCAAAAGGGCTTCCATGCCTGATGGTACGTTTCCGATGGTCAGCGGCGTATCGGCCGACGACACCAGCTTTGCATCGAATCCGGCTATCATGTTTCAGGCCTTCAGGGTTTCGGCGGTGACGAGATCAAAATCGGGACGGTAGGAGGCGATCTTTTCAAACAGCGGGGTCTGGAATTTTTCCGGGATGGCAAGGGCGCCCGTCACCATCTTGACGAGATCATTGTCCTCTTCCGCCATGATGACTTCCAGCTCATCGAGCTGGTCATCGGAAAGCAGCGCAATGTTGTCTTCCGCGAATTGCCCGAGAACGAGGTCCATCTCGCGAATGCCGCGGTGCCAGCAGCGGTAAAGTATCCGCCGGCGTCTCGGATCGAGGTCGGCACTCGTGCGCACCAGTCCAGTCATCGCATTCACCTTTCGGTTGACTATTCAACAATGTGTTGACTGCGACCTCCTATAGAACAGGAGGCGAACGCTTGGGAACCGGTTTTTATCGAAATAATGCCACGACAGCGAAAATCTGCCGGTGATAACCCGCCTTTGTCGAGGCCGAAGTCTTGCATAACGTGTCTCCTTCCCCGATTTTGCTGACCCATGCGCCCGGCCATTCTCGATCCGCTGTTTGCTTCGGTTTCCACCCTTGCCGGTGTGGGGCCGAAGCTCGCCGATCTTCTGGCGAAATTGTTGAGCCGGGAAAGTGCCGATGACACACGCGTCATCGATCTCCTCTTCCACGCCCCGTCGAATGTCATCGACCGCCGCAACCGCCCTGGCATCGCGCTGGCCGCACCGGGCGCCATTGTCACCATTCAGGGACGCGTCGACCGGCACCAGCCGCCGCCATCAGGCAATCGCTCTGCGCCCTATCGGGTTTTCCTGCATGACGAGACCGGCGAACTGGCGCTGACCTTCTTCCGCGCCAAGGGCGACTGGCTGTCCAAGGCCCTGCCCGTCGACGAAGAAGTGCTCGTCAGCGGCAAGGTGGACTGGTTCAACGGCCGCGCCTCCATGGTGCATCCGGATTTCATGGTGAAGCTTTCCGAGGCGGAAAACCTGCCGCTGGTCGAGGCCGTTTACCCCATGACCGCCGGGCTATCCCGTAAAGTGCTGCGGCGGGCGATCGAAGGCGGGCTGTCGAAGCTGCCCGACTTTCCGGAATGGATAGACGAAACCTTGAAGGCCCGGCAGGGCTTCGGCGATGTCGCCTCAAGCTTCCGCGAGCTGCATGACCCGCGCGATAGCGCTGATATCGAACCGCAGGCCCCGGCGCGCAGGCGGCTGGCCTATGACGAATTCCTCGCCGGGCAATTGTCACTGGCGCTGGTGCGTCAAAGGTTGCGCAAGGTGGCGGGCCAGCCGATACGCGCCAAGGGCGATATCGCCGCAAAAATCCTGTCTCAACTGCCCTTCTCGCTGACGGCAAGCCAGAGCGCGGCGGTGAAGGATATTCTGACCGATATGGCCGGCGAAGACCGTATGTTACGGCTGCTGCAGGGCGATGTCGGTGCGGGTAAGACACTGGTGGCGCTGATGGCCATGGCGACAGCGGTGGAGGCCGGCGGACAGGCGGTGCTGATGGCGCCAACCGAAATCCTCGCCCGCCAGCACTACGCCACCATCTCCAAGCTCGCTCAGGCGGCCGGCATCACCGTCGAGGTCCTGACCGGCCGCACCAAAGGCAAGGAGCGACGTGAGATCGAGGAGCGGGTGGCCTCCGGCGAAGCGCAGATCGTCATCGGCACACACGCACTGTTTCAGGACAGCGTGAGTTACAAAAACCTCGTGCTGGCCGTGGTGGACGAGCAGCACCGTTTCGGCGTACACCAGCGCCTGCGTCTCACCGCCAAGGGCATCACGCCGCATATGCTGGTCATGACCGCCACCCCCATTCCGCGCACGCTTGTCCTGGCCGCTTTCGGAGACATGGATGTCTCCAAGCTCACCGAAAAACCGGCCGGCCGCAAACCCATCCAGACCGTGACCATCCCCACTGATCGCATCGGCGACATTGTCGAGCGTCTGCGTGCGGCGCTGAAGGATGGCAAGAAGGCCTACTGGATCTGCCCGCTGGTGGAGGAAACGGAGGAATCCGACCTCATGTCGGCGGAAGAGCGCCATGCGGTTCTGTCGCAGATGCTCGGCGCAAATATTGGCCTGATCCACGGACGCATGAGCGGCCCGGAGAAGGATTCCGCTATGCTGGCCTTCAAGAGCGGCGAAACCCGGCTGCTGGTGGCGACGACCGTGGTGGAAGTGGGCGTGGACGTTCCGGATGCCACGATCATGGTCATCGAACATGCCGAACGTTTCGGCCTTGCCCAGCTGCACCAGCTGCGCGGTCGCGTGGGGCGCGGCGACGAGGCCTCCACCTGCATCCTGCTCTACAAAGGCCCGCTCAGCGAAAACGGCCGCGCCCGGCTTTCCATCCTGCGCGACAGCGAAGACGGCTTCCTGATTGCGGAAGAAGACCTGAAATTGCGCGGCGAAGGCGAGCTGCTCGGCACCCGCCAATCCGGCACACCGGGTTTTCGCATCGCCAGCCTCGAGGCCCATGCTGACCTTCTTGAAATCGCCCGCAAGGACGCGGCTTACGTCATAGAGCGCGATCCTGAACTCACAGGCCCACGCGGCGAAAGCCTGCGCACCCTGCTCTACCTGCATCGCCGCGACGAAGCGATCCGCTTCCTGCACGCCGGCTGAAAGTGACCGCCATGAACATGATCGACCCCCGCCGCCCGCCACCCGCCTTCCGCAAGGGCTACGCGCTCTGCTCGCCGCAAAACATCCTGCAGCCCGAGACATTTGCGAAAAGCGAGAAAAAGGCGATCGGCAAAGCGTTCAAGAAGCCCGGCCGCAAGAAGGCATGGGCGGAGGCGCTGGAACAGGGCTGGAGCGTGCGGCTGGTCTATATGCGGCTTTTCGTTCCGGTTTTCCACGCGACGAATACGGGGACAGAGGTGGACGATCTCGATGACGAGGATTGATTTGGGAGCCTTGAAGAGAGTTTGGCCAGATGTGAGTTTTCGGGAGGTTATCCATTCGGATTTGACCAGAGGGTGCGTGAGGCTTACCCCCCTCTGCCCTGCCGGGCATCTCCCCCACAAGGAGGGAGATCGGCAAGCGGCGCTGCCGTCACTTCGTTCGCGGACGGTGAGATGGGCGAGACTGGACCACGAGTCGATCTCCCCCCTTGTGGGGGAGATGCCCGGCAGGGCAGAGGGGGGTAAGCCTCACGCGCCGTCAGCCCCTTGTCAGTGCGCCCCTAAAAGGTGAATGCTTTCATTGTCCCGATCATTCTTGGTTCTCTATGATCATTTGTGAACCACCTTGGTTGGTCAAGGTTTAGACCGTAGCTTGCTATGACGCATGAGGCGGACTATTTTTCCGCTAGAGACTGAACACGGGAACTAGCCATGCCGATATCCGTGACCGAATTAAAAGGCCAGTTTACTGAACCGGCGCGCCGTGCCGAAGCAGGCGACGAAATCAATACAGTGGCGGATGCGAAGTCCCGCAAGGCCGCGTTGGAAAAAATACGGGCCGCCATCGCGCATAACACCAATGACGGACCGAATGCCGCGCAAAGTCGGGACTTCCTCTATGACGAATACGGCCTGAGTATCTAAACCGGCGCAATCACCTTCGGCGGCGTGAAATCAGGTGCCACCAGACCACCTGATATCAACAGCTTCGCCGCGTCCTCCGGCGTCATGTCCAGCATGACGATCTTGTCTTTCGGCACGAACAGCAGGAAACCCGCCGTTGGCACCGGGGTCGGCGGCAGGAAGACGGCGACCATCTGTTGGCCCATCTCGTTGAAACGGTGGGCAAGCTCGCCCTTGACTTCCGAAGATACGAACACCATCGCCCAAGTGCCGGAAGAGGGAAATTCGATCAGGCCGACTTTCTTGAAGGAGTTCGAATGCTCTTTCAGCACGGATTCGAACAGCTGCTTGATGCTCTTATAGATCGGCCGCACCAGCGGCATGCGGTTGAGAACGGATTCGCCGACGCCGAATATCCACTTGCCGATCAGGTTATTGCCGAGAAAACCGATGAGCGTGATGCCGATGACGGCGATCAGCAGGCCGAAGCCGGGGATTGCTACATCGAAATATTGCTCGGGATCGTAACGGGCGGGAATATAGGGCTTAACCCAGCTATCCGCCCATTGCAGGAAACTCCACACCAGCCACATGGTGATGGTGACGGGCGCAAGGATGAGGACGCCCGTGAGGAAGCTGTTGCGCAGGCGGGCTGCGAATGAAATTTTGACTGGAATATCGGTCATTTACCGTTCGGAATTAAGCGTTGTCGCCATCGAAACCCGGATGAAAACCGACAATGCCGGATGGAGTTCCGCCATGCAAGCGAAGAACTGTGAAATATTCGTCAGGAATCCCCTCGGCACTCAGGCCCTCGACGGGACGAAAACCGAAGCGGCCGTAGTATGCGGGATCGCCGACAACGACGCAGCCGGCAGCGCTCAGCCGCTCCAGCGCGGCAAGTCCTTCGCGCGCCAGCTTTGACCCGACACCCTCACCCTGCCTTTCCGGCGTGACGGAGAGCGGCGCGAGGCAGAACCAGCCGGTCTCGCCGCTTGACAGCGTCACCGGCGAGAAACCGACATGGCCGACGATGCCTTCGCTGTCTTCCGCCACCAGTGAAACCGTCAGTGCGCCAGCTTCCCGCAGCCGCGCGACGATCAGTTGTTCTGTCCCGCTGCGGTGTTCGACGTTACGGAAGGCATCTTCCGTTACGCGAGCGATCGCTTCCTCGTCACCCTGCCGTTCCGGCCGGATTATCATTCCACCGTTACCGATTTTGCCAGATTACGCGGCTGGTCCACATCCGTGCCCATGAAGACGGCGGTGTGATAGGCGAGCAGCTGGATCGGCAGCGAAAAGACCATCGGCGCTATAAGCTCGTCGACATTGGGCAGCGTGATTGTCGCCATGGTGTCGAGCTTGGAGGCTGCGGCCCCCTTCTCATCGGTGATGAAGATGATGCGGCCGCCGCGCGCTGCGACTTCCTGCATGTTCGATATGGTCTTTTCGAAGAAGCGGTCGTGAGGCGCAATGACGATAACAGGCATGTTCTCGTCGATCAGCGCGATCGGCCCGTGCTTCAGCTCGCCGGCGGCATAACCTTCGGCGTGGATATAGGAAATTTCCTTGAGCTTCAGCGCGCCTTCCAGCGCCAGCGGGAAGCTGGTGCCGCGGCCGAGATAAAGCACATCCTTGAAGCGCGACAGATCGCGCGACAAAGCCTCGATCTGCGGCTGGATGATGTTCAGCACCTTGCTCATGATGCGCGGCATCTCGATCAGATGCTGCACCAGTTGCTTTTCCTCACCCGGTTTCAGCGTGCCGCGCGCCTTGCCCGCGGCAACGGCAAGCGAAGCGAGCACGGCAAGCTGGCAGGTGAAGGCCTTGGTGGAGGCGACCCCGATTTCCGGACCGGCGAGGATCGGAAAGATCGCATCCGATTCACGGGCCATGGTCGATTCGCGGGTATTGACCACCGCGCCGATCTTCAAGCCTTCCTGCTGGCAATAACGCAGGGCCGCCAGCGTATCGGCGGTTTCGCCCGATTGCGAAATGAACAGCGCCGCCTGCGTGGGGACGAGCGGGATTTCGCGATAACGGAACTCCGAGGCGACATCGATTTCCACCGGCAGGCGCGCATAACGCTCGAACCAGTATTTGCCGATCAGGCCGGAGAGATAGGCCGTGCCGCAGGCGGAAATGGCAAGGCCGGAAAGCTTGGCGAAATCGATCGCCTTGTCGGCATCCTTCACGGTCTTGGTGGAGAAATCCACGTAATGGCTGAGCGCATGGGAAATCACTTCCGGCTGCTCGTAGATTTCCTTTTCCATGAAGTGGCGATGATTGCCCTTGTCAACCACAAAGGCCGTCGCCTGCGAGATCTGCCGCTCGCGCTTCACCGGTTTGCCGGAGAAATCGATGATTTCCGCACCTTGCCGAGTGATGATGGCGCAGTCGCCATCCACCAGATAGGTGATCTCATTGGTAAAGGGCGACAGCGCGATGGCATCCGACCCCAGGAACATTTCTCCCCGGCCGTAACCGACGGCAAGCGGCGGGCCGGAACGGGCCGAAAGCAGCGTGTCGGGATCATCCTTGAACATCACGACCAGCGCATAGGCGCCGGTAACGCGGTTCAGCATCTTCAGCATCGCTTCGCGATGGCCAAGCCCTTCGCTGGTATATTTCGCCAGAAGCTGCGCCACCACTTCGGTGTCGGTCTGGGTGGTGAAGGTAGCGCCCTCGGCGGTCAGCTCCTCGCGCAGCTCGGCAAAGTTCTCGATGATGCCGTTGTGAACGACGGCAACGCCCTCAACGAAATGCGGATGGGCATTGGTCTCGTTCGGCACGCCATGTGTCGCCCAGCGGGTGTGGGCAATACCGACCACGCCCGGCAGCGGCTTTTCCGAAACCAGCTTTTCCAGATTGAACAGCTTGCCTTCGGCCCGGCGGCGATCCATCGCGCCATTGTCGATGGTGGCGACACCCGCCGAATCGTAACCGCGATATTCGAGACGCTTCAGCGCATCGACAAGCCGTTCAGCAACGGGCTGGGTTCCGACAATTCCGACAATTCCGCACATATATTTCTCCAGACGGCGATCTCTTCGCCGAAACTTCCAGAGTATTTCCGCCTTTCCCTGAAATGCGAAAATACTCCCCTTTTTTGTTCTGACGCTTTTCCGGACGTAAAACCGCTGCGCAGTTTTGCTGGAAATGCTTTAACCGTTTCCGTGAAATCGGCAATTATGCCGCCGGTCACTTTCGGTATCGCTCGGTAACGTCCCTCAGGACGATTTTTTCGTGGCTTCCTTAAGCGCTTTCGCCCGCTCGCGCACAATGGTTGCACGGCCCGGCTTGACCTCCTGGCGCGCGCGCCCGAAAGCCAGCGCATCGGCGGGCACATCATCGGTAATGACGCTGCCGGAGGCGATATAGGCCCCCTCACCGATCGTCACCGGCGCAACCAGCGAAGAGTTGGACCCCACGAAGCTGTTCGCACCGATCCGCGTTTCGGCCTTGTTATAACCATCGTAATTGCAGGTAATAGTGCCAGCACCGATATTGCTGCCCGCGCCGATGAAGGCATCACCGATATAGGTCAGATGATTGACCTTGGCGCCTTCGCCGATTTCAGCCTTCTTGACCTCGCAGAAATTGCCGACCTTGGCATTGGCATGCAGGTTCGCACCCGGCCGCAGCCGCGCATAGGGACCGACCGTCGCCCCTTGCGCGACATGAGCGCCTTCGAGATGCGAGAAGGCATGGATCACGGCGCCCGGCTCGATTGTCACGCCGGGTCCGAAGACGACATTCGGTTCGATCAGTGCATCCTGCCCGATCTTGGTGTCGAAGGACAGGAACACGGTCTCAGGCGCGATCATCGATACACCATCCACCATCAATTCATGGCGGCGGCGCTCCTGCCAGAGCTTTTCGATAAAGGCCAGTTCGGCGCGGTTGTTGCAGCCGACCAGTTCATTTTCCGGCGCATCGATGGCAACCGCACGGCGGCCGAGCGAGCGGGCTATCTCGACGATGTCGGTCAGATAATATTCGCCCTTCACATTGCTGTTGCCGATCCGGCCGAGCAGATCGAGCGCATTGCGGCCATTGACCGCCATCAGACCGCTGTTGCACCAGGTCACCTTGCGCTCTTCGTCGGTAGCGTCCTTTTCCTCACGGATCGCTACCAGCTCGCCATTCTCGACCAGAAGCCGGCCATAACCCGTGGGTCGCTCGGTGTGAAAACCGATCACGGCAACGTCGGCACCGGCCGCAATCGCCTCACGCGCCCGGTCGAGCGTTGCGGAAGTGATGAGCGGCACGTCGCCATAAGCGACGATCAGGTCGTCAAAACCACGCTCGATGGCGGCGCGGGCGGCGAGAACCGCGTGACCGGTGCCCTTGCGTTCCGTCTGAAGGAAGGCTTCGACCTCAAGGCCCGGCAGGCTCGCGGCCGCAGCGACATTATCGGCATCGCGCCCGACGACAAGCGCCACCGTGCCGACACCCGATCCAGCCACCGCCTGCACCACATGCGTGATCATCGGACGCCCGGCGACCGGATGCAGCACCTTGGATTTCGACGATTTCATGCGCGTGCTGTCGCCCGCTGCGAGAATAACGGCTAGAGAGCTGCGCTCCATAAGACCTCCAACACCTGCCACCCGCCGCAGGGCGGATGGGACAAGGGCATATGTTTGACTTCACACCGTCCGGCCAGCCGGAAAGGCGCATCGGTAATCTATTCCGGCATTGCTATAACGGCGGCCCGCTTAAGAAACCATGCAAATCCCAACCAAAATTTCCGCAGCGATTTTCATCAAACGTGATCAGCGGCGGAAGGCTGTGATCTATTTGCGGGAATTGCGGGCGGTGAATTGCAGGATCTGCTGGCGGCCGTTTTCGATCAGCCTTTCCATTTCACGGCGGGCACCCGCCTCGTCGCGCAGGCGAAATGCCTCGACGAGCTTCAGATGCGAAGCGGACACGTCGGAAATCTCGTGGGGGTCCGCTTCCGGGTTGCTCATGCGGAAAATGCCCACAAGCGCCGCCTTGATCAATGAACCGACGGTGCGCATGAACGGATTGCCGGACATTTCGGTAATGAGCACATGGAAACTCATATCCGCAAGCGCGCGCTTTTCCTTGGAATAAGCGGTATTGCCCATCTCGTTGGCATAGGCGGCAAGCTTGGCGATATCGGCGTCCTTTGCCCTGATGGCGGCCAGTCCCGCACCATAGGGTTCGAAAGCCTGGCGTATATCGTAAAGATGCAACAGGAACTCGTCGCTCACACCCGCCTCGAAATGCCAGAGCAGCACTTCGCTATCGAACATGTTCCAGCTTTCACGCTCCGTCACGCGGGTGCCGATACGCGCTTTGGGGGAAATCATGCCCTTGGCGGTCAGCGTCTTCATCGCTTCGCGCAGCACCGTGCGGGATACTTTCAGCCGTTCCATCAAATCGGCATCACCCGGCAGGATGTCACCCGTCTTGAAGGTGCCGGAGACGATATCGAGACCCAGCTTGTGAACGACCTGTGCATGATTTGTCCGCAGCTTTCGAAAACCAATCGCTGCATCGAGCATTCCGCGCTGCAAATGTCATGTCCTTCCGTTCGGCTGGCGATCTCAAAAATCGCGCCAGACGTGTGTATTTCAAGTCAGACTATAGTGAAAAACATCAAGTCGCGTGAAAAGCAAAGGCAAACTTCATCCGCACAGTAAAACGCATGAAAATAAGCAAAGCCGCACATGAACTTCATGTGCGGCCTGTCATCACCAATGGGCGAAAATCCGCATTATTGCGGCAGCTTATCATCCACGCCGGCAACGTAGAAGTTGAGGCCGAGCAGAACCTTGTCCTCAGCCTTTTCACCCGCCTTCAGCCATTCCGAGCCGTCCTGCTTCTTTACAGGGCCGGTGAAGGGGTGCAACTCGCCCGACTTGATCTTGGCTTCGGTGTCCTCGGCCATCTTCTTCACGTCATCAGGCATGTTGGTGTAAGGCGCCATGGTCAGGATGCCGTCCTTCAGGCCGTCCCAGACGGATTCGGATTTCCAGGTGCCGTCGAGCAGGGCCTGCGTGCGCTTGATGTAATAGGCGCCCCAGGTGTCCTTGATGGCGGTCAGCTGCGTCTGCGGACCGGCGGCGATCATGTCGGAAGCCTGACCGAAGGCCTTGATGCCGCGTTCGGCCGCAACCTGCATCGGAGCCGTCGTGTCGGTGTGCTGTGTCAGGATATCGACGCCCTGGTCGATCAGCGCCTTGGCGGCATCGGCTTCCTTGCCGGGGTCGAACCAGGTGTTGGCCCAGACGACCTTGACCTTGAACTCAGGGTTGACGGACTGCGCGCCGAGCACGAAGGCGTCGATGCCCATCACCACTTCCGGGATCGGGAAGGAGGCAATGTAACCGGCAACACCCTTCTTGGACATCTTCGCGGCGATCTGGCCCTGAATGTAACGGCCTTCATAGAAACGCGAATTGTAGGTCGCAACGTTGTCGGCCGTCTTGAAGCCGGTGGCGTGTTCAAACTTCACCTTGGGGAACTTCTGGGCGACCTTCACCGTCGCATCCATGAAGCCGAAGGAGGTGGTGTAAACCAGCTCACAGCCGGAGCGGGCCATGCGCTCGATGGCGCGTTCGGCATCCGGGCCTTCCGGAACGCTTTCGAGGAACGGCGTTTCGATCTTGTCACCGAAATGCTTCTGCAGTTCCTGACGACCGATATCATGCGCCTGGGTCCAGCCGCCGTCGGTCTTTGAACCGACATAGATGAAGCAGACCTTCTTGGCGTCCGCGGCCTCGACTGAGGAAACGACGCCGCCGAGCGCCGCGATGGAAGCGGCAAGTGCGATGACCAGTTTTTTCATTTTTACCCCTGTTGGTTTGGAGAACGAATTCAGCGATCCGGCACGAAGGATTTGCCCAAAGATGCCGGCGTGTTGATCAAGGTCGTGCGGCGATTATGCGAGATGATGATCAGCACGACAATAGTAGCGAGATAGGGCAGCGCCGAAAGCAGTTGCGACGGCACACCGATGCCGAATGCCTGCGCGTGCAGCTGCCCTATGGTGACCGCGCCGAACAGATAACCGCCCGCCAGCAGGCGCCATGGACGCCAGGACGCGAAGACGACGAGCGCAAGCGCAATCCAGCCCCGCCCCGCCGCCATGTTTTCCACCCATTGCGGCGTATAGACCAGCGACAGCTGGGCGCCAGCAAGACCCGCGCAGGCGCCGCCGAACATGACGGCCAGATAACGCGTGCGGATGACGTTGATGCCCAGCGCATGGGCGGAACCGTGGTTGTCGCCGATCGCACGGATTTTGAGGCCCGCGCGGCTTTTGAACAGAAACCAGCCGATGCCGGAAACCAGCGCGATGGACATGTAGAAGATCAGGTCCTGCCGGAACAGCAAGGGGCCGAAGAAGGGAATTTCCGACAGGATCGGAAAGACGATAGGCTGCAGCTTGATGCCCGGCAGGCCGACGAAGCTTTCGCCCAGCATGCCGGAGACGCCAAGGCCCAGAATGGTGAGCGCAAGGCCCGTCGCCACCTGGTTTGTCACCAGCGTCAGCGTCAAGAAGCCGAACAGCAGCGAAAAAACCGCTCCAGAGGCGATTCCGGCCAGAATGCCGAGATAGGGCGACCCCGTGATATGGGCGGTCGCAAAAGCGCAGACCGCGCCCATGATCATCATGCCCTCGACGCCGAGATTGAGCACGCCCGAACGCTCCACCACCAACTCGCCGGAAGCGGCGATGACCAGCGGTGTGGCGGCGGTGATGACGGTGAGGAGAATGGCCTGAAGCATATCCATCATGCCGCTCCTTCTTTTTGATGCGCCCTGCCGGCAAAAACGACCCTGATGCGATAAAAAATCAGCGTATCGCAGGACAGAACGAAGAACAGCATCAGCCCCTGAAACACGCGGGTCACCTTGTCAGACACCCCGATGGAAAGCTGTGCCGCCTCGCCTCCGAGATAGGTCAGCGCCAACACCAACCCGGAGAGAATGATGCCGAGCGGATTGAGACGACCGAGAAAGGCGACGATGATGGCGGTAAAGCCGTAACCCGGCGAAATGCTGGGCTGGAGATGGCCGATGGAACCGGAGGCCTCCGATATGCCCGCAAGGCCCGCCAGCGCGCCTGATAGCAGCAGCGAAAACCACACCATGCGGCTCGACGAAAAACCGGCGAAGCGCCCTGCCCGCGCCGATTGGCCAAGCACGGTGACTTCGAAGCCCTTCAGCATGTAGCGCATCATGAACCACAGCGCGATGGCCGCGATGATGGCGAACACGAAACCCCAATGCGCCCGGCCGGAAGCCAGCATTTCCGGCAACACGGCGCTGTCATTGAAGGGCTTGGTCTGCGGGAAGTTGTAGCCGCCGGGATCGCGCCAGATGCCGCGTGTCAGCCAGTCGAGAAAAAGCTGCGCGACATAGACCAGCATCAGGCTGACGAGAATTTCATTGGTGTTGAACTTCGTCTTCAACAGCGCCGGGATGCCCGCGTAAAGCGCGCCGCCTATGGCGCCCATCACCATCATCAGCGGCAGGATGAGCGGCGAATGCCAGTCGGGATAAAGCACCGGCAGGATGGAACCGGTGATCGCGCCGATGGTGAATTGCCCCTCCGCGCCGATATTCCAGTTATTGGAGCGATAACAGATCGACAGGCCGACGCCGATCAGGATCAGCGGTGCGGCCTTGATTGCCAGCTCATGCAGCGACCAGACTTCAAGCAAGGGTTCCACGAAAAAGGCGTAAAGCGCATCGAGCGGGTTCTTGCCGAGCATGGCGAACATGACGGCACCGACGAGCAGCGTCAAAACCAGCGCCAGAAGCGGCGAAAGCAGGGTGAAAAGCTTCGACACCCCTGCCCGTTTTTCAAGCTCAATGCGCATGCTGGGCGGCTCCTGACTGTGTGTGGATGCCGCCCATCAGCAGGCCGATCTTTTCAAGCGTCATCTCTTCCACCGGATGGGCCTCGGAAAGCTTGCCATCGGAAATGACCGCGATATTGGTGGCGACCTCGAAGATTTCATCGAGGTCCTGGCTGATGACGATAACTGCCGAGCCTGCCCTGGCAAGATCGACCAGCGCCTGGCGAATGCGGCTTGCGGCACCTGCATCAACGCCCCAGGTCGGCTGGTTGACGACAAGTACGGAAGGCTGCCGATCAAGCTCGCGCCCGACGATGAATTTCTGCAGGTTGCCGCCCGAAAGCGAACCCGCCTGCGGGTCCGCGCCGCTCTTGCGCACATCCATGGTTTCCGAGATGCGCCGCGCCGCCGCCTTGATGGCCGAGCCACGGATGACACGCAGAAAACCGCCGGTCAGAAATGCCTTGCGGTCGGAACGTGCCCGCGCCAGCAGCAGATTGTCGGAAAGGCTCATGCCGGGAACAGCGGCATGACCGTGGCGCTCCTCCGGCACGAAACCCGCGCCCATCAGCCGGCGGCCATTGATGCCGATACGGCCGACCGGCTTGCCGCGCAGATGGATGGCATCATTATTATAGACGGGATATTCGCCTGAGAGCGCATCGAACAGCTCGCCCTGCCCGTTGCCGGCCACACCGGCAATTGCCAGCACCTCGCCAGCGCGAACATTCATCGAAACCGACTTCAGCGCCACGGCAAAAGGCGTGCGCGGCGCAACCGAAAGCCCCATGACCTCGATCTGCGGTGCGCCGAGCGCTTCACCCGTGGCGCGCGAGACGCTCGCGACATCGCTGCCCACCATCATGCGCGCCAGCGATGCCGGCGTCTCCCTGCGCGGATCGCAGGCGCCCGTCACCTTGCCATGGCGGAGAACGGTGGCGCGGTCGCAGATGCGCTGCACCTCTTCGAGCCGATGGCTGATATAAAGCACCGAACGGCCTTCGGCCTTCAGCTTTGCCAGCGTCTCGAACAGCTTGTCGGCTTCCTGCGGCGTCAAAACCGAGGTCGGCTCGTCGAGAATGATGAGGCGCGGGTTCTGCAACAAAGCGCGCACGATCTCGATGCGCTGACGCTCGCCGACCGAAAGATCGGCCACATGTGCGTATGGATCGAGCGGCAGACCATAGGCCCGCGACAGCGTTTCCGCTTGCCCGGCGATTTCCTTCAATGAAATTTTCGGATCGAGCGACAGGGCGATGTTTTCAGCAACCGTCAGCGCTTCGAACAGCGAAAAATGCTGGAATACCATGCCGATGCCAAGCCGGCGGGCCTCGCTTGGCGAGCCCACGGAAACCGGCTGACCCTGCCAGATGATATCGCCCTCGGTCGGCGAAAGCACGCCGAACAGCATCTTGACGAGCGTGGATTTTCCCGCGCCGTTTTCGCCCAGAAGCGCATGGATTTCGCCCGGCGCAATATCGAGATCGATACCGTTGCAGGCGGCGAAATTGCCGAACAGCTTGGTCAGCTTGCGAACGGACAGGAGAGGCACGGCCTCCGGCGCCAAAGTTCCAGTCACTAGTTCCCTCTCTCACCGACCGCCGCGCCTTCTTCGAAGCGTTTCAAACGATCGTGGTCATTGTTCCCAATCGGACGCCAATGCGTATGCAATTTCATCCGATCAAGACTTATTGATAACTGTTTTGCTGCTGCGCACAACTGAAAAAGACGCTGCTTAAATGCAATTTGCACAAGCAATAAATGGCTTTACCTTTTTTCTCATTTCGCGCCGAGCGACGGGAAAAACTGCAATACTCCACCAATGCAATAAAGATAGATGCCGCTCGCCACGAAGGCGATCACCGCCCATGTCGGCGCTTCGAAATGCATCAGCAGCGCATAACCGCCAAGCGCGCACCAGATAGCCACGACAAGGAGATTAAGCGGCCGCAACCTCTTCACCCGCACCGGATGCAGGAAGTTGATCGGCAGGAATGTCAGGAACACCGAAACGGTGACGACGGTCATGGCGGTGGTTGCGCTGGCATCCATGACGAACAGGGTGAAAACCACCATGTTCCACACCACCGGGAAGCCGGAGAAGAAATATTCATCCGTCTTCATGCCCATATCGGCATAATAAATGGCGCTCGACACCACGATCATGCCGGCCGCCACGAAGGATAGCGGCTCGCCGATCATGCCGCTCTGGTAAAGCGCAAAGGCGGGCAGAAGCACATAGGTGACGTAGTCGATGATATTGTCGAGCGTATCGCCGGACCAGTTGGGCAGCACTTCCTTCACCCGCACCTTGCGGGCAATCGGGCCATCGATGCCGTCAACCAGAAGCGCAAGGCCCAGCCACCAGAACATATCGACGAAACGGTGTTCGGCCGCCGCGACGACGCCGAGAAACGCCAGAAACGAACCAGAGGCCGTCAGCATATGCACGGAAAAGGCGCGGATTTCCGCATAGGGAACACGCTTGTAGTTGAAAAGTTTCATGGTCAGCGCCTGCGCCCCGTTTTTCATCCGCCCTGTTCATTCCGGTATGCGGCCATTCACCACGCTTTGCAACCGGCTCAATCCGCTTATCCTAAGACTAATATAGCCTCGCAACCAACGAATGTTTGTACCCCGATGTTCCGCTGCCGAAGTGGATTTACCCGCCCAAAGCCTCTATGATGCTCGTGAAATAACAATGGATCAGGACTATGAGACACTTCGATATCGCTATTACCGGTGCGGGACTTGCGGGCCAGATCGCGGCCATCGCACTGGCGCGGGCCGGCCGCCATGTGGCGCTCATCGCGCCTTCGAGCGAAAAGAAGGACCAGCGCACCACGGCGCTGATGGACCAGTCGATCCGTTTCATGGACCGTCTTGGCCTCTGGTCGCGCATCGCGCCTTCGGCCGCACGCCTTTCCACCATGCAGATCATCGACGGCACCGACCGGTTGCTGCGCGCGCCGACCGTGCAGTTCCGCTCCTCCGAAATCGGCCTCGATGCTTTTGGCTGGAATATTCCGAACGAGGCGCTGCTCAGCGTTCTCGCAGAAGCGGTCGAGCAGGAGCACAATATTACCCGCCTCGACACGACGGCCGAGACGATCGACATCGGCAATGACCGAATCTCGGTCACGATCGCGGATGGTGAAGTGCTTTCCGCCGATTTCCTGATCGGCGCTGACGGCAGGAAGTCTATGGTGCGGGAAGCGGCCGGCATCGGCGCAAAATCCTGGTCTTATCCGCAGACCGCCGTGGTTTTGAACTTCGGCCACAGCCGCCCGCACGGCAATGTCTCGACGGAATTCCACACACCGACAGGACCTTTCACACAAGTGCCCCTGCCGGGAGACCGTTCCAGCCTCGTCTGGGTCGTCACGCCACAGCAGGCGGAAGAACTGACGGCGCTGCCGCTGGAAGCTTTGAGCCTGAAGGTCGAGGAGCGCATGCAATCCATGCTCGGTGCTGTTGTCGTCGAGAACAGCGTGCAGGCATGGCCACTGTCTTCCATGACGGCGCATCGCTTCGGCAAAGGCCGCGTCGCTCTCATCGGTGAAGCTGCGCATGGCTTCCCGCCGATCGGCGCGCAGGGGTTGAACCTCAGCCTGCGCGATATCATCGCCCTGACCGAACTGCTGGGCGCCGTCTCCGACCGACCGATTGCGGCGGATGCCGGCAGCAATTTTGACCGCAAACGGCGCGCGGATGTCTATAGCCGCACCCTCAGCGTCGATCTTCTGAACCGCTCGCTGCTTTCCGACTTCCTGCCCATCCAGATGGCGCGCGCGGCCGGCCTGCATGTTCTCTCCGGCATCGGCACGCTCAGAAGCATGGTCATGCGCGAAGGTATCGAGCCGGGGCGCGGGCTGAAGGCCCTGCCCTCGTTGCTGTTCGGCAGTTTCAAAAAGGCTGGATGAAATAAACCACGCCCGTCAGCGTAAAGACCGACAGCACCGTCGAGATCAGGATCGTCGCTGACGCCCTCTCCTGCCAGACATGATATTGCTGGCCGATGACGAAGACATTCGTCGCGGTCGGCAGTGCTGCCAGCAGTACCGCGGAATAAATCCACACGGGTTCGAAGCGGCCGAGCGACGACAGCACCAGATAAACCGCGAGCGGATGCACTATCAGCTTGGCCGGCACGATATAGCTGATCTCCACCGGCACCCGTTTCATTGGCCGAAGCGCCAGCGTCACGCCCATGGCGAAGAGCGCGCAGGGTGCCGCCGACTGCGCCAGATAGTCCACAAGCCGCTGCACCGCCTCTGGCGGCTGCCAGGAGAGCGAAGCGGCCAGAAAACCGGCGATGACAGATACGATAAAGGGATGGGTGATGACCTTGCGCGCCACATCCAGCGCAAGCCTTGCGGCCGAGCGCTTATCGCCGCCCGCAACCGCCATCATCGCCGGCGCGACGATGAAATGTGCAGCGTTTTCAAGGCAGACGATCAGCGCCACCGGCACCGCCGCCTTTTCGCCAAGCGCCAAAAGCGCAAGCCCCGGCCCCATATAGCCGATATTGCCGTAGCTTGCCGCAAAACTCTGGATCGTGGTTTCGGCGAGGCTGTTCTTGCGCACGAAGCGGCCGATCAGGAATACCAGAAGGAAAATGCCATAGGTGCAGGCAAGGCTGGCGGCGACGAAATCCATCCGCGCCAGCTCTTCCACCGGCGTCTTGGAGACAAGCTTGAAAAACAGCGCCGGCAGCGCGGCATAGATGATGAAGGTATTCAGCCAGCCCATCGCCTCGACCGGCTGCTTGGTTATGCGCGCCGCACCGTAGCCGATGAAGATCAGGCCAAAAAACGGCAACAGCAATCCAACGATATCAGCCACAGTCGTTCCCCCACATCCGCGAGAGGCTTAGCCGATTTTCATCAGGATCGGAAAGGTCTCCTGGAACCAGATCGCAACATTGGTGATGAAACCGGACATGAAAGCGAGACCGGTGAGCACCAGCAGCACGCCAAGCAGTTTCTCCACGAGACCGAGATGGCGGCGGAAGCGGACGAGGAAACGCATGAAGGACCCGGAAAACGCCGCGGCGATCCAGAACGGCACCGCAAGGCCAAGCGAATAGACCGCAAGCAGCGTAGCGCCATCGCCCACCGTATCCCTCGAAGCGGCAACCCCGAGGATGGCCCCGAGAACCGGGCCGATGCAGGGCGTCCAGCCAAAGGCGAAGGCGAGACCCATGACATAGGCCCCGGAGAGCGTGGCAGGCTTGCCCGCACCCTGAAACCGCGCCTCGCGCGCAAACAGGCCGATTCGGAAAACACCGAGGAAGTTCAGGCCCATGAGGATAATGATGAAACCGCCGATCTTGGCAAGAATATCGAGATTCTGCCGCAGCAGCGTACCGACCGTCGAGGCGCCTGCCCCGAGCGCCACAAACACCGTGGCGAAACCGAGCGTGAAGCAGAAGGCCGAAAACAGAACGGCCCTGCGAACCTCCGGCCGCGGCGCGGTCTCTTCCGTCCTGAACTGCTCGACCGAAACACCCGCCATATAACAGAGATAAGGCGGCACCAGCGGCAAAACGCAGGGCGAGAGAAATGAAAGAGCGCCGGCCAGAAGCGCACTGAACAGGGAAATATC
Organism: Agrobacterium tumefaciens; assembly: GCF_005221325.1. Lineage (NCBI taxonomy): Bacteria > Pseudomonadati > Pseudomonadota > Alphaproteobacteria > Hyphomicrobiales > Rhizobiaceae > Agrobacterium > Agrobacterium tumefaciens. Next base: position 1,552,097 of record NZ_CP039888.1, read on the forward strand.
GGCAATCGACAAGAAAGAACTCCGCATCCCGCAAAGACCCGCGATTCTCACTATTCGCCGATGCTTCACGCTTCATTTTCGTGCATGTCATTGCTGCAAAACGATTTCACCCGTCTGCCGGACACGCCTGAAGCCGGTTTTATCCCCAGCCGCCCCCTCTCTCCAATCACCTTTTCGGGGGTGCGACAAAAAAAACCGTATTGAGTGTCGAAACCGCTTTTTTTGGGTTGACCGAACGGATCGCTCTACCTATGTTCCGCGCACTTCCGAAGGGCAGCCAAGCCTCGACACGGGAGAGCGTAGCTCAGCCGGTAGAGCAACTGACTTTTAATCAGTAGGTCCAGGGTTCGAATCCCTGCGCTCTCACCACCTCCAAAGTGTTTTTTCCTTTATTTTCCATAGACGTACTGGATCGTTAGATTTAGCCGGCAATTAAATCGCTTGCCATAAGCTATGGACAAAAAGACAAACGCCGCCGCCTCAGGGTCGCTCAGCGAACACCAGTCGCCCTTGCCGGTCTGTTCCCGAGATCACTGCCCGCCGAAGGATGACAGCGCTTACCGGTAGGCGTAAATATACCGGGCGATATTGTCGTAAAAGCTGGAAAGATAGGCGGGAATCCGACTCAGGCGGGCGAACTTGCTGCCTCTATACTCGTCGCGCGTGCCGACCAGCGTATCCGGGTCGCCGAATGGCAGGAAATCCTTGTCGGTGACGTAAACCTCGGTGCCGTAACCCCAGCCGCATTCAAGAGCCCGGTCGAAGGGCAGCGTCATCCTTCTTGCCGTCTTGAGGAAACGCTCTGCAGCGCTGCGGGAGATGATGTAGCAGGCAGATGAGCCCTGCGGGCCGTAGATGCACCGGCCGAACGTATCACCAAGGGCGCTGGTTTTGCGGCCCTTGAGGCCTTTTCGACGATGGTTGGTCAATTTCACGATGGCGTCGTCAGGCATTACAGCAATCATGGCCTTGACCCTCTCCGAGAAATCCGGCGTGAAGGCAACGTCATCTTCGACGATCACGGCGACAGGCGCATCGGTCGCGAGGAAGATTTCAAGCGCTTTGATATGGCTGGCGTAGCAGCCATATTCTCCCGGCAGGGCGTGGCGGCCGTTGCGCAGCTCGAAGCCGCGCCGGTCGAAATCCCGCCAGTCCTCAGGGGAAATGGTCTTGCCGTCCACCCCTTCCACTGGCCGCAGGTCGAGACCGAGGCCGGAGGCGCCCTCCAGCATCTTCTCCAGCCGCGCCCGCGCGCGGGCAATCGAAACGATATAGATCGGGAAAGTGGAGACAGGCTGCATTCGCAAGGCACCATAAGCGGGACAGAACAAACCGCCTCCTACAGCAAGCCGGGCCATCCGTCCATGCGGATGCGATATCAGGCCTTATCGGGAAGCAAGGAGAATGGCCGTGACGCCGGAAAAACGCGTGGGATTACTTGCGCGCCGCGGTTCGGCGGCAGCGCCAGTTCCAGTCCCGCGCTTCGCCGGTATCCATATGCACGGATTCGGTGTGACAATAGGTGCCCACGCCGCCGCGATCCGGCAGGGAACGCAGATAGGTGGCGAGTTCCCATTTGGAGACACCCTTGATCTGGATATCGGCTGCATCGCAGGTATAGTGCTTGGAGCCCTGCCTTATTCCCTTCGGAGGGCGATAACCCGAGGTGACGATCGCCGGGCTGTTATAGTGACGCTCCACATCCTTGATCATCCGCACGAGTTCCGGCTTGAAACAGCCGACTTCGACATGGTCCGTCTGCAGGAAAAGCCCGTTCGGGGCAACGCGGGTGAGGCCCGACAGTGAGGCGAGCTTCATCAGGCCGGTCGGCTGGTCATCCTCCTCATCGAGATGGGCGTCGTCGAATTCCTCAGACATCATCGAGCGGCCGGAAAGCGCAATACCCATCGACCCATCAGCGGCTCCGGACAATGCCGCAACCTCCGTGTTGCCGGCCGTGCCGCTTTCGATCATCTTCGGCAGGCGCTTCTTGGCCGCGCCGGCGAAAAACGCCGCAAGCGTCAGGCCCTTGCCCTCGCTTTCCTGCCCCTCACCCGTCGCTCCGGCATTGGCCGCGGGCTGCGCGGCAGCGAGTTGCTCCGGCTGCGGCACAGGCACGGCAGCGGGCTGGCGATTTTCGCTATGCTGTTCCGAGGGCACCTGAGCGGCTGCTGCCGGAACAGGGACTGGCGCGGCAACGGGCTGCGGCTGCGCCGGCTGCACGGGCGCGGAATAGACGCTGCTGACGGCAGGAATAATCTTCTGGGCGGAACCGCCCTGCACTCCGGCCGCGCCTTGAGCCGCTGCCGAACCGGGATGCGTTACCGCATTTGCGGTGGAATAGATGCTGGACGTGCCGGCGGAAATCGCCGTCGGCTGCGTCGTCAGTCCGCCGATATCGGCCGCACCACCATAACCCTGTGCGGGGCCACCGGCTGCCTGGTGCTGGGCCGGAACGTTGTTGGCGCCGGCCGCCGACGCTACGGCGGGATCCACATAATGCCCCGGCTGCGCGCCGGCCACCGGCGCAGGAACTGCTGCGGCGGCCGCCTGCTGCTTTTGCTGCGCGGCGATTTCCGGCTTCTTCGCCGTGGCGGCCATTTCGTCATCCGTCACCGCGGAAACGCAACCGGACAGCCCCAGCAGCGAAACCGCGACGACGAGACGCTGACAGGAAAGGCGCCCTTTCGCACTCTCGACAGTTTTCATGGATGGCCTCCGTATCTTGCATTTTCACCAGCAGCACGGCAACGGAATCGTGCGCTTCCCCGAAACGGAACAGGCCGTTTTTGATTCGCGGACTATGCCCCATCCCCTCGGGACAAGGCAAGTGCGCGAAAAACCGCCCGTATTCGCTCAAAAAATCCTACCAGGAACCGGTATTCTGCATAGATATCCACGGTTCGGCTGGTGCGAGGCTTTCGCCCTTCTGCAGAATTTCGAAGGAAATACCGTCAGGCGAGCGAACGAAAGCCATGTGCCCATCACGCGGCGGCCGGTTGATGACGATGCCGTTCTGCTGAAGGCGCGCGCAGAAGTCGTAGATATTGTCGACCTCATAAGCGAGATGGCCAAAATTGCGGCCGCCGGTATAATCCTCCGTATCCCAGTTATAGGTCAGCTCCAGACACGGCGCCTTGTTTTCCTTCGCCGCGGCAACGTCGTCGCGGGCGGCAAGAAACACCAGCGTGAATCGGCCTTTTTCGTTTTCGATTCGGCGTATTTCCGCAAGACCAAGGAGATCGACATAGAATTTCAGTGATTCGCCAAGGTCTTTGACGCGAACCATCGTGTGCAGATACCGCATTTTTTCCTCTCCATTACACGGGTCCGAAGCCGTTAAACGCACGATGGCAAGCCCCGGACAAGGACGGCGACATAAAAGCAGGTGCGTAAATCAAAAACTAGGGCTTGCGTGAAACCGTTACCAAGATGTTAATCTGGCGCACAGGAATCAGTTGACCGGTGTATGGCGCGTAATCGAGGGGTTGGCAGGATATGGCTGATAGGATGTCATCGAAAACGATAGTCGATGTCGAGGACCTTTCGGGCGATGCCGTGGACCTGACCGAAATCACCGGCGTCGTGAAATGGTTCGACGTCGCCAAGGGTTTCGGCTTCATCGTGCCCGATAGTGGCGCGCAGGATGTGCTGCTACACGTCTCGTGCCTGCGCCGCGACGGTTACCAGACCATCCTTGAAGGCACCCGCATCGTCGCCCTCATCCAGCGACGCGACCGCGGTTTTCAGGTTTTCCGCATCCTTTCCATGGATCAGTCGACCGCGGTTCACCCCTCGCAACTGCCGCCGGTGCGCACCCATGTGCAGGTGACGCCATCCAGCGGGCTTGAGCGCGCCATCGTCAAGTGGTTCAACCGCACCAAGGGTTTCGGCTTCCTGACGCGCGGCGAAGGCACGGAAGATATTTTCGTGCATATGGAAACGCTGCGCCGTTTCGGCCTGACGGAACTGCGCCCGGGCCAGGTGGTACTGGTGCGTTACGGCGATGGCGACAAAGGCCTGATGGCTGCGGAGATCCATCCCGATAATCCGGTTTCCATCGGGATGTCGCATTGATGTCCGGCCTGCGTCTCATGGTGAAAAGCGCCATTATGGCGCTTCTTTTTTTCACGCTTGCCGGCGCCGCCCAGTCTCAGGAACGCCTGACATTTACCTCAGAGCCGCTGATCATTGAGACGGCCTCGGGCAAAACCCAGAACTTCGTTGCCGAACTGGCGCTGGACGATGCCCAACGCTCGCAGGGCCTGATGTTCCGCAAGTCCATGCCGCCAGAAAACGGCATGCTGTTCGATTTCGGTGAGACACGCGCCGTCGCCATGTGGATGCGCAACACCCTCATCCCGCTCGACATGCTGTTCATCGCCGGTGACGGCCGAATCACCCATATCCATGAGAATGCGGTTCCGCATTCGGAAGCGATCATCAGCTCCCGCGGGTCTGTGAAATTTGTGCTTGAGTTGAATGGCGGCGCCGCGAAACGTTATGGCATCAAGCCCGGCGATATGGTCCGCAGCGCGCAGATCGGCAACCGAAAATAACATTGCCGCGTTATTGTGTCTGAATGAGCCGGACGACCTCCCGCCCGGCTGGCACAATATTCAGTAAACCGGCTCGATATGGCTCAAAATCCGGCAATTGGAGATGGAAGCGGCAAGATTGATGGCGATATCGATCGCTTCGACCGAATCGGCCGTGCCTTCCAGATAAATCACATCATTTTCGACAGTTGCGGAAATACGCGACTTTTCGAGACCCGATTCGAAGGCCAGCGCCGAGGTGATCGCCTGGCACACGCCGGCCATGCGGTCTCCGAAGAAGCTTTCCTGAATGCCTGACAAATTGAACATATGCGTTCTCCTTCTTATGGACACACCAACGCCTGAGCGTCGGTTTTGTTCATCTCCGGTTCATCTATTTGTTCATCTTCCATTCATCTTGGAAAATTGGAACCCCCTGACCGATCACATTTTAGGTGATCGGGAACCATTTCGTGAGGCGGGCATTTCGCGCATGGGAGCAAACACCGCCATGAAGGCGCGTGAAACAGGGAGGAGAATGACATGCTGATAAACAGAACGGAGCCGTGTCACCACGCCTCGTGGATGAAACCGGTGGCGATCCACCTGCCGCTTTGCGTCGCCGTTGAAATCTACAGCCCGCTGGTGGCGCTCGACATGCTGATGTACCGCTGGCCCGAGGAACATGGACCTGAATATGAAGAGGCACGCAGAAACTGCCTCAATGCCATTGCCGGCAAATGCGACATCGAGATAGCACGGGAATCGTTTCTCGTTGCAAGCAGTCATGCCCATATCCTGAACGTCCACTAGAATTGATTGACCGTCATGATGATTGGGCCCTTCTTCATGGAGGGCTTTTCTTTGCGCGAGGCTTCCACAGCGTTTTCAGCACGGTGGAGCCTCCCCGCCTGCCGATCATGACATGTAACTGTCACGCAAACGTTATAATCGGCAGGGAAGAATTCCATGGAATCGATTGGCGGGTGAATCGCCGAAAGCTTGGGAGTGGAACTGACCAGCATGGAAATCGTCTTTGCCCTTTGCGCAATTCTGCTCCTCGCCTTCAATCTTCTCGGCATCGTTCTCGCCGGCTGGCGACTGACGAGGCGGGACGCGGAGAACGATCTTGTCCGGCAAAAACCGCCAGTCTCGCTGGTTGTGCCGCTGCGCGGCGTCGAAAACTTCACACCACTGACACTCTCACGCGCCTTCGAACTCGACTGGCCGGATTACGAGCTATTGTTCTGCATTGCAGACGAATTCGATCCCGTGATCACGGAAGTCCGCAAGGCTGCGGCCGCATTTCCCTCGGTCCCCATGCAATTACTGATCGGTGACGACCGCGTAAGCGCCAATCCGAAGCTGAACAATTGCGTCAAGGGCTGGCGTGCCGCCGGGCACGAATGGGTGATTCTCGCCGATTCAAACGTGCTGATGCCGAAATCCTACATAACCACCATGATGTCGGCCTGGCGCCCCGATAGCGGGCTGGTCTGCTCGCCGCCGCTCGGCTCCCGCCCTGTGGGATTCTGGGCCAATGTGGAATGCGCCTTTCTCAATGGCTCGCAGGGTCGCTGGCAATATGCGGCCGAAGCAATCGGCATCGGTTTCGCACAGGGCAAATCGATGTTGTGGAACAAGCCTTTCCTGGAGGAACGTGGAGGCATTCGTGCGCTGGCCGCCGAAATCGCCGAGGATGCCGCCTCGACGAAGCTGGTGCGAAGCGCCGGCCGCAAGGTGCATCTGGTCTCCGCCCCCTTCGAGCAACCGCTCGGCCAGCGCCATGCTGGCGAAATCTGGTCGCGCCAGACCCGTTGGGCGCGGCTGAGACGCGTGACCTTCCCGCAATATTTCGCACCGGAAATATTGACCGGCGCGCTTCCGCCGCTTCTTTTCGCCCTTGCCGCCGCCGCCATGATGGATGTGAACCTCGCCGCGACCGCCTCTGCCGTCCTCGCCCTCATGTACGGCCCGGAACTGGCGCTCGCAGCCCTCAATGGCTGGCCGGTATCGCTTTATACGCTGCCGGCGATGATCGCCCGCGACATGATCATGCCCGTCGTCTGGACGCGCAGCTGGATCGGCAGCGCGGTCGCCTGGCGCGGCAATGTCATGACGATCGGCACGGCCGAAAGCACTCTTGCCGGGCCTGCGGCGGACTGATCCGAACGACATCGGCCCGCCATGGCTGGCGAGCCTCAGCTTCGTGCCGGTCGAGCTACTGAACTCAGGATGTCGGAACGGACGGCTTGACGGGCGCGGGTTTCACGATCTTCGTCTTGACAGCCGGCTTCGTCTTCGCCTTGGAAATCGAAATTGGCTTCAATATGATTGTCGCCGGATTGGGGTAATGGTCGAGCGCAGCCCCGGTTGCTGCATCGACGCCAATGCCAATCAAGCCCCCGTCGAGCACGTTGCCGGCCACACCGGCTGCTCCCTTGCCGCTCATCTTTGTCTTGATTTCAACGGAGCCCTTTTCATAGCCGGGCTTTTCCGCATAGGCGGTCAGAGCCTGGTTACGCTTGATCATAAGCGTGCAGGGAGACTTCGCGCAGGCTGGACCGAGTGAGGTCGTGATAACCGCATCTGGCGGCTCGGAGATAATCGTCACCGCCTCCTCTGTTCCACGCGTTATCGAACCACATGACGAAAGCAAAAATACAGTAGAAATAGCTAAAATGTATTTCAACACAAAAACTCCAAAAATATAAACGCTGTATATATGCATCAATACGGAATAGATTCGTATATATAATTGGAATACGCACAATATTTATTATTAGAAATAAAAAATAGTTGGAAATATAATTAATTGCCACCCGTTTCATTTCGGAAGAATGGGCTGCGGAGGATTGAAAGCGCCGATTGAGGCGCGCGCCAAACTTGATCCCGCAAGCTTCATTGGGGAAAAAGGGCAAACGGCCCAGCCCGATCGCTTTGCTCGTGATGAACAAATCGAAACCGCAACTAAAGGCGTCACTTGAAAAAAGCCACGCAAGCCATTGAAGAGGGAAATTTTTTGAAATGGTCGGAGTGGAGAGATTCGAAATCGCCATCTCTCCACTTTTCCCATGCTCAACCATTTGATTTAACTGAATAATATTTATATTAGATTTCTCTTATTTGTGACATTGGGACGGGTTTAAATTTGTGACGGTTTCAACGTTGATCCTGATCTTTCTGCCCTGAGAGGCCGACGACTTTCTTAAAAGAAAGGGTGGTCGCGCAATTGAAAATGTTCTCCCCAATCGACAGAAAAATCCTCATTGCCGTTAATAGTCGGCATCTTTTTAAAGACGTGGTTTTCACCCTTTCTGAAATCAGGAAAACCTTTCCTAATTTCAATAAAGTCACAGCCGGAAAAATCGCAGTTATCAAACTTCAGGTTCTCACTGGGTGACGGCCCATACTTCGATCCGTATGTCTTGATAGTGCAGTAACTAAATTCGCAATTCCTGAATCTGTAATCTATGTTCAAATCCATCCCGCTCAATTTTGTATCTTGATATCTAAACTCAGCCCTATCGTGAAACTCACCAAAAAACCCGCCATCAGCGCTACCGCCGATATAACTGACACGCCGCATCCCTGCGAGAGCCTCCCAGTTAGTCGCAGGGTCGTTTGTTTTGAACCGGATTGATCGCTTAGCGATCCGACCTAACGCGGCGGCGTTCGCTAGAGCTGAGAAGGCCTCTTCCCGAAACTGATTATCGTGGGAATCAGCCATTTGACCCTGCACGAAGTCCGCTATGAGGTTCATTGCCTGTATAGCCAAGCGCTCATCACCGCCCACTGCAAGTATCTCCAATGTGGCGATGCCGGCTGAGATGTGAGCGGGATTATCCAGTTGCCCTAAAAGCTTTGCTCCCTCTTGTAGGAGCTTTGCCCTACCTTCCCGCTCAGCTTGATCCGCTTGACGGGTATTGATTGATCCGCGCCAACTGGCTGTGCAAAATGTGACTAAGGCGAACAAAGCAACACCAAAGGGTGCCACTGCCTGCGCCTTCTTTAAGTCAGTTTCGCCGTCAAAGCCGTCGCCAAAAATCCAAAAGAACGCCCCACATATAGCAATAGCGGTAAAAATCGCGCTCGTAATTGCAAAAGCATACCACTGGCTTTCGTCAATTTTCGGCCAATCACCGACCGGCTTGTTTTCTCGTTTATCCCCGGCCATGGCCGATCTCTTCATTGTCAATCAATGCGGCTACGATCAGAGGTCTCCCAAAGCAGATGAGACCTCGCTGTATATCCATCTGAAAACGCCAATTAAGCCTAGATAGTTTAGAAATAATGCCGAGGACGTGAAGTAATCGCCCTCGGCCATGCTGACACTACTAAAACAAGGCAGAACTATCAGTCAAAATCTATCTTCCGACCCGGAGATATTCCCCTAAATTGTCAACCGATACTTGCGCGACCTTGAACGAAGAATGCCGCTAGACCACGAATGCGTCGATAGTAAGAAAGAACCAGCTTCGCGAAGACAGCTACGTTTCCACTACATAGCTTCAATATTTCATTTCCGTTAGGAAGTGCAACGGCTTCAGCTAAGTCCAGGGATTGGCGTTTAACATAGTCTTCAATTGCAGCGTTTGAGAATCCGTGCTCGCTTCCGACTCGTAGAAGACCTTCATGACTGAGGACTTTACGAATCGCACTATAGAGCGTCCTTATCTTCTGCTGGTCATGAGATGCAATTTCAATAGCTTCAACGATCTCGTCTAAGACTTCCCTTTTTCCTGCTACGTCCATGTAGCCCGGAGAGTGGTATTCGATTCCTGCCACCCTTAACGGATGGATTGACCGAGCTTCGTCCTTGATCCCACCATAGAACGAAAGATAGCTCCCCCCTCCACGCCAAGGCCGATCGGCAATAGACTCTCTGAGGAACTCGGATTCTGAGGAAGACGCCTCTTCCTTGCTCAGCTTCTGCGCAATATACAAGAGCGAGTAGGTGTCCGCCATTTTACCGTGAAACTGAGAAAAATCTCGCGCTTCCCAGACTCCATCGATAGCAAAGCGCTGCTTCTCATTGTTTTCCGAGTAATAATTAGAGATTGGATGGGTATGAGTGGATGAAAAGATGCCAGCCTCTGGAAAAACATCATCAGTGAGCTCTGATGAACCGGCTCTTCTTAGCTTAATATCCTTAGTTCCTCGAGCAAGATCGGCAAAATATAATCTCGTCGGTGGAGTCTTTTTGAAAACGAATCGAAGATCAACTTTGCCAGACAAATAAAGAGACAAATTGCGCTCAAGCATCTGAACTACAAAAATCGGGTAGTCATAGCCGTCTTTCTCGACTGCATATCCCAACAAATGCTCGCCGTGCTGATTTTTCATTAAAAGGAGTTGAGGTCCATCGTAGAAAACAAGGACTTTTTCAATTTCACCTTTTTCAGATTTATGAAGGCTCATACTGGTCGACCCCTATAACCTTCACAATATTGTCGACCGGATTAAATGACTTGAACATCCATAAATCAACATGTTTTGAATCTTTAATTTGGACTTTTCCGCTGTCTTTGTCGATCTGAACAAATGCTACATGTGTCTTTTTCTTAAGCCGCCGGTATTTCAGGAGACCTTTAATCCTATGCTTCTCATAGCTTGTTAAGAACATCGAGCAAGAAGCCCATTCGCAAAGCAGGCTATCATCATGGCAAGGGATTCCAAGAGCCGTGTGAGAAGCAAACTCACACTGTCCGGGCGTCTCTCCGACAACCAGTCTGATTAAGGTTTGACCTGCTGGCTCTGAAGCGTCATCAGGGGGGCAGCGGTCCGGCAGGCTCTCACGCCATTCAATATCAGATACAGTCACTTTTACACCGCTATTGATGCTGGATGAGTTGGTAGGCTTTGGCTCGCAGCAACCTTACATCAGCAAATTGCCAAATGAATCATACAATCAAAAGGCGATTAGCATGCTCTAATTCTACTTTCAACTAATCTTGAGTGTTAGTCGCCCCACGTTTGACGTGTCTCTCAAAATATTGAACAGCGGCTCGCGATTTTTGGTTAGAGATCTGGGAAGCCGGGTCCCGCTTTCGCCAACCGGAGAAGATCGGTCGAAACGTAGGACACCTTATTGGTGCCAAGCCAGTTACAGGCGGTATCAAAAGCCTTCTGGCAATAAGCTGCCCATCCAAAGCCGTCTTCGATCTTTGCGAAGGCAACCTGCCTTGGTGCCGCTTTACCCATCATCCTACCACCTGCCCTAGCCAATGCCTCTCGGACGAGTTTCATGTCGGCATCGGAGGAATACTTGAGAATGAGAACGCCATGGACGTGAAGCCTACCGGACGGTGAGATTTCAAAGGTAAAGCCGTAAGCCGGGAGATAGCCAAGGGCAGATTTCAACTCTCTGGAAATACGGCGGCGAAGATCGTCAGCCGGATCGCGACGGCTAAGCATAAGCTTTTCGCGGGTCGGATCGAGATTGAGGGTAAAGGTCTGGCCGTTGTGGCGACCAGCAGCTTCAAAGGACCGGGCAAGCTTTTCGTGCTGCCAAAGAGTGCGCCACGGCTTACTTGCGATATCCCCCATACGAGCGACGGACGCTTGCAGGGCTTTGGACCGACGGGGTATGGATGTCTTCTTAGGGGTGATTGATGGGGTAACAGAGGTGTTTGTAGAGGGGGTGTTAGAGGTGTGTTGTAGCTCTACTGCACAAGTATCAGGGGCGCACCCATTAACGTCTTGTTCTGCAACGCTTTTAGCCTGATTTTCGTCAGGCCGGTTTGAACCAATTTTGCACGCCTGCCCGTCAGCCGGAACGCCATTGACGAGGCGACGAAGCAGCGGCGACTGGCCGGAATATTTGGGGATACGGGACAAGGGCGACGAGCCTCAAATGTTGATACGAGCGACGGCAGACGAAATTAGTTTTGGCCGTGACGGCGCAAGAGCGCCACCAGTTCACGGCCAATAGACGGCGCGAACGTGCGCTCGTGGCCGGTGCCGATGTTCTTCAGCCGGACCGAAACGCCGACACGGGCCACCTCGATTTCGGCGTCCACGTCCAGCTTACCACCCTTCCGGGCAAGGGCGTTTTCGATGGCCTTTGCGATGTCCAGCGCCTGTTCCCGGCTCCAGATATGAACGCCAGCGCCAAAATCAAAATGGATTTTGCCGTCCTCAAGGGTGGCGATGTCGATATTGCCAAGGCCGATCTGCTGGCCGAGGCCAAGGCGCTTGATTTCATCGACGATGAGGCCGCCGACGAGATCGGCAAGATTGACACCCTTATGGGCGGCGAGTTGTCGAGCCTGTTCGGCGCGTTCTTCGGGAAGGCGGATTGCTGCGGTTGCCAATGTGATAACTCCTATTTTTGTGCATTGAATGCGTTAGATGCATTAATATAGCACGGGCCGGAGAATCATTCAAGGAATCGCATGTCGAAAATAAAATAAATCGATGAAATTGTTGATTTAAATGCATGGAAAGCGTATATTCCTGAGGCTGCAAGCGACGGCAGCTAACGCTACAAGGGGAAGCCGCCGACGAGCCGCTTCCCCTTTTATTTTGGCCATGTCGTCAGCGGCTACGGGAGTTTCCCCAATTCCCCGGTCTCGACTGCCTACGGAGTTCGTCGGATACAATACCGCGCATAGATGCTTCCATTTCCTTGGCCATTCTCTTGGCAAGGTCTTGGTTCTGTTCTGGTGTGCCAGAGCTACCGTTGACTGTGACGGGCGAATTGATCGTGATCACCTGCGTCTGGCTTGCGCTCACACCACCGGAGGGAGTCGCTGAGAGCGTCGGCGTGTCTGCCACGTATCCACCGGCCTCGAAGCCCTTCAGTGCGCCACGGTGCATCCGGTCGAGGTTTTGGACGCCAAGCCGCTCCACTGCCCGTTTGCTTATGACGTATTCGCCACGATGCACAACCCCGGCGGGTGCCTGTCGATTGCCGTCGCCAGTGTATCCGCCCTTTTCGAAGCCGAAGAGGGCGCGGAACAAGCCGCCGAGAAGCCCGCCCATGCCGCCGCCGGACGATCCACCAGAGCCGCCGAACAGACCGGCAAGCGGTCCGGTGCCGAGAAGCGCCGCTTGCAAACCGACTTTGACGAGCGATTGCAAGATGCCTTGAAGCGCCTGCTGCCATGTCGTCGTTCCGGTAATGAGACCGGACAATGCGTCCACCATTTGCCCACCAAAGAAATTCCCGGCTTCTGAAAGCTGTTCCTGCTTCAATCGCAGGGCTTCGGTGCTGGTTTCGGCTGCGGCCATTCCCGCCGCAAGCTGAGCGATTTCTGACCGCTGCTGTGGCGACAGGGCGATGCCTGCCCGCTGCGCTTCGGCAAGCAGTTCTTGTTCGTATCGGAATGATGCCGCTTTCTGAGCGGACATGCCAAGCGCTTGCTGTTCGGTGCGCTGTGCGTCGGTGTATTCCCGTGCACCTGCGGTGATCTGATTATATGCATCGCTCTGGCGCGTGGCTGCCTGCGTCAGCCGGTCGATTTCGGCGGCGGTTTCCTTGCTTCGGGCGGAGCTATCCTCAACGTGCCAATTTTCATTTTTGAGCGGAAAGGACAGGCCGTATTGATTGGCGTTCTCATGCACCCATCGGCGGGCGGCGTCGGAGCCGTAACCGAGATCGGCAGCCAAGCCTTTGTTATGATTTGAGCGACCGGGAGGTGCGACCCATCGGCGGGCAGCTTCCGGGCTTCCGTATTTCTTCAGCGCCTGCAACCAAAGCTCTTGCTGGCGTTCCACCGAACGGAAACCGGAGTTGACCGTGACGCTGCCCTGCAATTCCTTCGGCATGGACGCGATCATGGCGGCAAGCCGCTTTTGAAAATCCACCTGCAGGCCGGTGACATGCGATGCACCCTTGCCAGATGCCAGAACGGAAGACAGGTAGCTGGCCGGATCGTCGGTTGCCGATTTCAGGTTGACCGAAGCAAGCGCCTTGCCGCGCATTTCGTTGGCAAGGGCGATTTCACGTTGTCCCTGCGCCTGCGACAAGGCTTTTTTGTAAACCGCGTCGATCTGGGCCTTCTTATCGAGATCGGCCAGCGACTTCGCCAGTTGTGGCACTTCCTGCTTCAATGCGCGAATCGCATCGCCAAAGCTCTTGATGTTTTCCGTTGCTTTTGCAGCGGCACTGTCGGTGCCGGAGAGAGCAGCATTGAGGTCAGCAATCGGTGGCGCTGCGCCCTTGGCGTCCTGCCCTGTCTTGTAGACGAACGATTCAGAGTATCCGTTGCGCCTGTCCAGCACGTCGCGCAAGCGCATGGCTTCCGCCGTCAGTTCTTCGATCTTCTGTTTCTGCCGGTCGATATTCTGGCCGGTGATCGGGTCATCGGGATCAAGCAATGCCTGTGACTGAAGATCGGCCAGAACAGCTTTAGCTTCCTGAAGGTCTTCGTAAACCGCCGTCAGGCCACGCTGCACGTTGCGGTTCGACTGTTCTTCGATCCTATTCCATCTGTCGAGAAAATCGTCCATCGCGAAAACAAGGCCCACAACCGCCTGTTTCGTGAAGGTGCTGACGGTGGTGCCAATCTTGTTAAACTTTCGGTCCAGTTCATCGGCGCGCTGGATGAGTTCGTCATCCATGATAAGGCCAAGGTCGTGCGCCTCTTTTATGGTCGCCCGGATGCCGTCAGCGCCACGAGACAGAAGCTCCACGAAGCGCTCACCCCCGGTTCCGCCGAACAGTTCGTCAGCGATGCGGATTTGCGCCGCCCTGTCGAGTTGCTGCAATCGCCCGATGATTTCGACAAGCAGGGCGGAAGGATCGGCAAGTTTCTTTTTGAGATCGGCGGCGGTATATCCAAGGCGCTGGAAGGCTTCGGCGGCGGAACCGCCACCAGTGACGATCCACTCGTCAGCCCGGAGGTTCAATTCTTTCATGCCGTCGACAAGGGCATCCACCGGAATGCGCGCCTGATTGGCAACGTGTGAAAGCTCTTGAAACGCCTGATTAGACAAACCGGCACGCTTGGCTTCGCTGCCGATGTTGGCAATGCCCTTTGTCAGTTCCCCCACGCGCCCGATGATCGAATCAAGCCCACCGATGGCAAGGCCGCCGATGATGCCACCGGCCAAGCCTTTGCCAAAAGCACCAACCGTCTTCATGGCGCTACCCATGGCCTTTTCGATGCCGGAACCGGCCTTTTCGGCGTCGGTCTGCATCTGTTTAAAGCCGGTTCGGGAACGCTGTTGCTGTCGTGTCAGGTCTCGTTCGTATTTATCGAAGCGAGCCGCCAAAGTGATTAAAAGCTGCTGACCTTCATCTGCCATTTTCAAAACTCCTATGCTGCGGCCTGCATCAGCCGGTCAAAATCATCGGGATCGAGGTCATAAATCGACCGGCTGTTGCCGCTCTGGATGGCACGGGACACCGCCATGGCGGCGGCAACAGCGCCGTCAATGCGATCTGTGCGTTTGTGTTTGTGCATGCGCACAAGGCCGGTATCGCCACGGCTGGCGACAACGCTATCGAAATGATGGCGAAGAACCGGATGGCCGCTGTGACGGATCATGCGCCCGTTGACGGTGCGCTCAAGATCGCCAATCGCCGGTCCCATGGTGAGCGGTGCCTGTCGCATTTCGATAGCTGGCAAGCCGTCATCGTGAAGGCGCTGCATGGTCTTGCGGGCAAGATACGGATCAAAGGCGATTTCGCGCACGTCATAGGTGGCGCAAAGGTCGCGAATATGCTGTTCAATGGCTTCCGGTTCGATCACCGGGCCGTCAATCGTGATGACGTGGCCGTCAGCCTTCCATTGCTCGTAAGGCACGGCGTCTTTGACGGCTCTGGCTTTCAGGTCATCACCGGGAACGAAGAACCACGGGTGCGTGAAGATACGCCGGTCGCCGTGCTTCCAAGCGGCAACAATTGCTGTCAGGTCGCCATTAACCGACATGTCCACGCCAATGTAACAAGGCAGGCTTTCGAGTTCGGCCAGATCGAAATTTGGGTCATAGCCTTCGTCATAGATGCCCATATCGAACAACGGTTCGCGGGAAGCGCCCTGCCAGATATTCAGGTTGTATTGCGCGAAAGCGAACCGCTCTTGCGGCCTGTCTCTGGCGTCAGTGACAAGGTTCTCAAATTCTTCGATGGACACGAAACCGTCAGCAAGGCCGGGGTTCGCCTTATGCCATGTTGCCGGGTCGTCCCATGCATCGTCCGGGTCAGCCATGAACAAGATGGGCAGATATGACGGATTGAATTTCTCGCCCGTCGCGATTTTGCAGGCGTTTACATACTCATCATAGAGCAGGTTCTCGTTACCAGCGCCCGCCGTGCTGGCGATGATCGTCAACGGGCGCTTCTTCACGCGGGAGCTTTTCAATGCTTCCCAGAGTTCGCGGTTCTTCCAAACGTGCAATTCGTCGGCAAGAATGAAGGTCGGGGAAAGGCCGTGCGCCTTGCCGCCGTCTGAAGACAGCACTTCAAGGCCGCTCTTTTTCAGGTCGCAATTGATCAGACGCTTGCCGGTCTTGCTGCCGTAAATCTTCGTGGCACGAACAAGCCGCTTATCCTCCCGGATGATGCCAGCAGCTTCATTGAAGGCGATCTTCGCTTGATCACTGTCCTTTGCCGCGAAGATGGCCTGTCCACCTGCAACGGCTTCAGGGCCGATGGTGTGAAGCAGCGCAAGGGCGGCGGCAAGCGTGGTCTTGCGGTTGCCGCGTGGCATGAGAAGCAAAACCGATTTCACGATCATGTGGCCGTCTGGCGTGCGTGGGCCATAGATGCGCCGAACGATGCGTTCCTGCCAGCGGGTCAAAGTAAAGGTGCGTTTGGGCGCGCTGCTGGACGGATGGCGAAGCATGCGAAGGAAGCGCACGGCGCGCTCCCCGTAACCGAACGGGTCTTCAATAGGACTGTTATCGAAAACCCAATCCGGGTAGGTGCTTGCCATTACACCACCGCCAAGGGGTTGTCGTCGTCATCGTCCGCGGGGCCAGCATCACCGATGCGCGAACGGCTGGCGGGCATCAAACCATATTCGGCGGCAAACTGGCGGGCCGTCTGCATGTAACGGATTTGCAAACCGCCAAGCTTCATGTCGGGAACGGCCAAACCGGCCATCTGTTCTGTGATCTGGGCGACGAAGCCGACTGCCGTGCAATAGCTTTCGATACCGGCGAGATCGCCGGTCGTGACAACACCACGTTTGATCAGCACCGGGAACACGCGCCGCCATTCGGCTTTCGCGTGCGGTGACAGGCGTTTTGGCGGCGCTGGCATTTTAGTAATTGCAGTGCCGTCGCGCTGGATAGCTGGTTTGACGCCGCGATTGTGGACGCTCATTTCAGCACCTCACCGCGAAGCTCAAGGGCTTCGTAACGACCGATTTCCTTGATTTCCTTCAGGCTGTATCCGTTGCCGTTATAGGAAACGCGATCTGCCGTGGTGATACCCGGCATATAGCGGATGCGGAGAATGATGCTGCCGGTTTCCGCTTCACCAAAGCCTGTGAAAAATTCCGTAGCCGACTGCTGGATGATTTCGGCCCAGACAACGGCGACGATTGCCCACGCCTTCACCACGTCGCCGGAAGGTTTGACGGTTTCGGTCTGGCGTTCGATGGTGATGCGCCGATCCATTTTCCCGGCGTTGATCATTTGAGCCATCGGATCAGAGCTTCGACCGACAAGATGGAATGGCCGTATTGAGGATCGGGGTCGCGTGGGTGCCGGATCGTCGCGACCTTGAAATGATCGCAATAGGCTCCTGCGCTCTCCATTTCGGCAGACAGATTGTATTTGGAAAGGGCATCATTGACGGCGGCGGCGATCTCTTTGGCAGCATCCTGCCCGGCGTCCAGCGTCCAAACATGCAGGTCGAGATACACCCACGCGGCAGTCTGGGCACGATAGTCGTTGCCATGCAATTCGGTGTTGCCGTCTGCGATCACAACGCACGGTGTCTTGTCCGGGCGCGTGCTGCCCGCCCGGATATGGGTCGGCGGCACAAGGGCGGCAACTTCCGGTTTGTTGATCAGCCGGTTGCGGATGGCCGTTTGAAGGGTGAGAACGGGTTCGATGCTCATGTGCTGGTCGTGCCTTTCCATGCGTCCCGGATCGCCTTTCGGCCTGCCCGGTCGATACGTTGCTGTGCGCGCTTGCGCTGAAGCCGGAAGCCCGGCCAAAAGAAGGGCTGCGCATCGGCTTTACTGGTCCCGTATTCGACCAGATGCGGATAGCGTGTATCGCTGTCGCCCACGGTGATGATGACTTCGGAAGGACCAGCGACACGGTTGCCGCCGGGCTGGCTATATGGCGGGGTGGACTGGCCGGGCAGCGTGACGGTGATGGAGTCCTTCAGTGCGCCTGTATCTTCCGGCGCAAGGGCGCGCTGTGTGGATGCAATCGACTCTGCGGAGGTCGCCAGCGCTTTAAGCACGGCATCACGCGGGGCTTTTTTCAACCGGTCAAATGCTTTCATGAGATCGTCCAGCCCGTCATTCGCCATCGTGGAACCACTCCAAGCGATAGCTATCGAGCGTCTGGGTGATGGTCTGCGGCGCTATCTGGCTGGAAATCCCGAACGTCGCGAGGCCGCGCATTTCATAATGAAACGCGACCAGCTTCAGGATTGCGACTTTCAGATCAGACGGAACCGGGTCGAGGTCATCAAGCGATCTGCCGATGTAGTTCGCGACATACTCACAGGCCGCTTCGATGAGAAGCATGATCAAAGCGTCTTCCTCGCTGTGATCAATACGCAGATATTGCTTTGCGAGATCAGGTGAAACGATCATTCCGCTGCTTCCTTCTGAAAAGCTATTTTAGGTTTGTTTTCCAGAGCGCTCCTCGCGCCGGTCCCTAAATAGGCAGGGAAATCGTCAGACACCCCCGGGGGCTGTTTCCTCTGCCGGAAGTGATGCGAATTGAGGGCTTCTTCGAGTGTGAGGCCACGGCGCTTCATGAGATTGGCGACGGTGGATTTGACCCTGCCATGAGCAGCGCACCATTCAGCAAAGGTCTTGCTCTCACCATTGATGGTATAAAGCTTGGCGACGCGACCCTTTGGAAATGACGCTGTGAGTGCTTCTGCAAGCGTCATAGTCCTCAGGCGATTGTAGAGCGCGCTGGTTTCGATACCGATGTCAGCGGCCCACTCTGTGAGCGTCTTGCTCTGGCCGTCATATGTATGGAGGGCGTTGGGCCGGCTGGTTTTGGTCTTCTCGCCGTGTGCGATAGCTTGCTCAATGGTGAGTTTTTTGAGCCATTTGCTGAGTGTCGATTTGGACACGCCGATATAAGCGGCCCATTCGGCTGTCGTTTTGGTTTCACCATTGGCAGTGTGCTTTTCAGCCACAGCCTCAGGTTTGGCGTTAACCTGCTCTTTGCTGAAGATTGGCAGGCGCTGTCGCTGATGCCCGGTTTTCATCGGTGTGGTAATAGCGTCGGCAATGGACAGGCCACGCTCAAGGCGTCCGATGATGATGCCCGTGGTGATGCCATAGTCGAGCGCCCATTCGATAATGGGCTGCTGGATGCCATCATGTTCAAGGATGGTTTCGGGCGTCATAGTGCGCGCTCCTGCCGCTGTTTGGTGGAGCTATGGCAAGGCGTGCAAAGGGATTGCCAGTTACCGCGATACCAGAACAGGCGCTTGTCGCCGCGATGGGGAATGATGTGATCGACAACCGTGGCAAGGTTTCCGCACATCCGGCAAGATGGGTGTGCACGCAGATACTCACCACGGGCTTTACGCCACTCATGGTTATAGCCGCGAAGGGCTGCTGATGGACGGCGGGCATCATGGCGGGCATTGCGTTCGCGCTTGGCCTTCTCCTGGCACTGGCAAAGCTGGCCGTGGGGAACGATTGCACCACATGTGCAGAAACGGGGCGGCTTGCTCATTTGCGCCTCCCGGAAGATTTGAGCGCCTGAAGTCCGGCACGGTCAAATTCAGGATCAAGGCCAGCAGCAACATTGCGCTCTGCCTGTTCCGGGTCCGGTTCCTTCTCGTCGTCGGAACCGCCGCCATGAATGGCTTTCAGCTTTTCAAGGTGCGCTCTGTATGCCCGGTCAATTTCGGTCGGTGTGGCGTTCCATGCCTGTTCGGGCGTCCAACCGAGCCAGCCGGTCGCACGATCATAGAGGGCGGCAAACACTTCAGCCCACGTCACCTGCTTGGTGGTCGCGTGCAACGGTTGCGCACGCTTTTCCGGCGCTGGCGTCAGCATGGACACAAGTTCGAACAACGGGGCGCGAACAGCCAGAAAGAAAGGGAAAAGCGGCCTTCGCTGCACGGCAGTCAGGAAGGCCGCTGCACTCTGGTTGCCGCCGCTTTCGGAGACCAGAATGATTTCGGAAATGATTGTGAAGTTCAGGTCTTCCAAGGCAGCATGAAGCGCCGGAAAGCCGAAACGTTCTTCAAGGATGGTAGCAGCGCGCAACGAAGGGCGAAGGGTCAGGGCGTTACCGCCATGACTGATTTCCACCTGTTCGAAGGATGCGCGCTGCTGTCTCATGGGTTAGGCCTTCACCTTCAGCTTGGCGAGGGCTTCACCCATAATCACGCGGCCACCGACACGGCGGCGTGCATGCAGCTTGACGACGCCGTTACCAGCGCCGGTAATGTCGTCGCGGATGATGTCGAAGCCGACACGATCTGCGATGGCGTAACCGCTGGCGAAATCGCCAAAGATGATCGGGGTTTTACCGGCTGCGATGTCCGGGGCGTCCACAGCCTCATAGACCGGACGACCCAGAAGCAGAGAAGGCTGACCTGCGGTGATACCGGGCTGCCAGATATAGGTTCCGTCGCTATCCTTGAGCTTGCGGACAACGCTCATGGTCTTGCGGTTCATCAGCCACGAACCGTTGACGGAATAGCTCGTCTTGATGTGGTAATAGAGGTCGATCAGGGCTTCGGCATTGAAGCCGCCGCTGGTAGCGATTTCCACTTCCTCCACGTCACCCGAGCCGAGAACCCCTTCTGCCTGCGTCGTGCCGTTACCATTGACGAACCACGATGCTTCGATCTGGCCGAACCGGCGGGCGATGTGATTGGACAGGAAAGCGGCAAGATCAATCTGCGCGTCTTCGAGCAGAATACGAGTGACCGGAACCGTCACGGCCATTTCGAACGGCTTCAGATCAATCTGTTCGAACGAAGGCTCGTCTTCGGTAGCGGTGGCGGTTTCGGCGCGGGGTGCCGGCGTGACTTCATCGACAAGGCGCGGAAGCTGAAGCAGCGGGCCGGACATGGCAATGGTCTGGGCAAGGCCGCGAACCGGGGAATATTCGGCCACCTTTTCGAGAATGGTCGTGGCGACGGCTTCCGGTGCGAGAATGCCGCCCGTGGACGAACCGCCATAAGCCAGCGCCTTCACTTCGGAGGCATCGCCCGTGCGAACGAAATCCGAGAAGGCTTTGACTTCGTTGCCGTTGTCGTTCGAAGCTTTGGGGTGATTGTTGTTGTCGGCGGCAGGGCGGCGGTTGAGCTTTGCCTGCATCGTCGCAATGTCGTCTTTAAGCGCCTTGATTTCTTCGGCGCTGACAACCGGATCGGCATTTGCCACCGGCTTGTTCTGCTCTGCATTTTCCATTTTGGGGTTTTCCTGTTCAACGTTGAGGGGGTGAGACTTTGTCTCGGTAATGCGGGCATCCGGGTGCACCGGGCGACGGCAAAGGCTGATTTCATTGATGGTGAGGGCTGTCAGGACACGGCCACCTTCCGGGCGTGCTTTCGCTTCGTGAAGGCGGTATCCGATGGACAGGCCGGACATGCTGCCACGCTGAAGGGCAAGCCGGGCCTGCCGGGCCGGTTCGATACCCTCAACAAAAAGACGGCCTTTGACCTCAAGTCCCCTTTCGGTGACAGAGTGAGTTTCCCAGACGCCGACGACACTTTTCTGCTCATGCTCCACGATCATCGGGACACGCGGGGCAAAGCTGAAGGCGGAAGGCTCAATGAGATCGCCGTAGCTGTCGGGCTGGCCGAAAGGCCAAGCGATGCCGGTCACGGTGCCGGTGTCGTCAATTGAAACTTCGGCCTTGATTTCGAGGTTGCCTGTTTCGGTAGTGCTGGCGATGGCTGTCATTCTGCCACCTGCGAGATCGCGTCATTGACGGCTTCCACCCCGAAAAACAGGCTGGTGATAACGCCGTCCGCAACGGCGAAGACTTCGGCCAGCGGCCTGCCGATAACATAGACCGACACGAGCCGGTTCGCTTCTTCGGGGGTCATACCGCCGCCGATCAAGCCAAGCCGGATGATCTCGGAAACATCTGTGAAGCTGTAGCTGGTATCGCGAAAACGGCGGAATAGCGCACCGACGCCGTGGCCGGTTTTCGTTTCAAGTTCAATGATCAGGTCGCGGGTCGGGAAGGCAAAGGCTTTCTCGCCATCGCCAAAGAAGGCGCGGTGTTCCGTCATTTGGCGGGTTCCTTTTCAGGGGCCGCAACAGGCGTTGCGCCGGAGGTCGTATGGGGATTGATCAACTCGTCGCCACCGGGAAGCGGCGGCATATTGAGGATGGCGCGGGCTTCGTTGGGCGACATGACGCGATTGGTGACGAGCGCCGTAATGTTGGCCGTGCGCGATGCCATATCGGCGCGCATGAGGTCATCGACAACAAATTCGAACCAGTGATCGTTCTGTTCGATCTCGGTCAGAAGGACAGTCGCGAGGGCTTCCTGCCACTTGTCGAGCCAAGGCCGGAGGCAAAGCTGTAGGAAGCTTGCGCCCATCTGTTCGGCGTTGGACCACGTCGCACGCTCAAGCTGGAAAAGCAGGTGCGGTGGAACGCCGAAGATACGAGCAATTTCGTTGATCTGTTCGAGGCGGTTTTCGACATACTGGCTATCTGTCGAGGTGAGCGCCGGAGCTTCATACTTCCAGCCGCCGTCAAGAATTAGAGGGTCGGCGGAAGCGCCGCGCATCCACTCCCGGAAGCTCTTACGCATGTTGGAAATGGTAGTTGCGCCAGCTTCCCCGCCCTGCGCCTTCTCATTCGAGATAATGGCGTTCGGACGTGCGCCGGAGGTGAAGAACGTTGCGCCGTGCTTTTCCAGAACCGAGGCGAGGCCGATGGCTTCACGACCGAATGAGATCGGGGAGCGACCGAGGAAGGAAGGGATATGGAGGATTTCGGTGTGCGAGTATTCGCGAGAACCGCCGTTCGCTGAAACGCGATAGAACGGCGGGGCAGCGCCAAGGGCGTCTTCCATGACGGACACGGTGCCGGGCAAAAGCCGGATAATTTCGAAAGGGCGTCCATCGGGATATCGCACGACACGGGCAAAGCCGTTGCCGTAGATAAGCGCGTCGGCTGTAAGCTGCGTGCGAATTGCGCCTGCGCCCGTCCATTCGTTCGCCCGCTTGTGGACAATCTTATGGGCAGAGTGCTTGCTGGCGACTTCCTTGGCTTCGGCCTGCTCCCGATAGAGTTTCACAGGAAGGGAGCCAATCGTTTCAGAAATCAGGCGCACGGCTTGAAGAACAGCCGGAGTGTTGAGGGCAGACAAGCCGCCGACGCTGACACCGCTGGAAGTAGTGCGCACGCCAAAGATTTCGGAAACAGCAGGGTCGGACAGGAGATAAGCTTTGCGCTCCCCCATACCGAACCTGTTTTTAACTTCGTTCCAAAAACTCATCTGGATAACATTCCTATTTAACTTAGGAATATTATCTCATGGTGAGAGTCAGATGTGAACCCTTTAAATCAACGAAAATGATGATATTTGAAAAAAGATCAAATTTATTGATAGAAACGCTACGTGACGATATCGCGGACCAGTTTCATCTGTTTCGCTATCTCGACAAGCTTCACGTCGCTGCCGCCATAGTCATCGGCGGATGAGCCGGAAGACCTTCCCATGATGTAGAGGGCGGCCCGCTCGGACACGCCACCCGTCAGCGCGTCTTCGAACAAATGGCGGAAACCGTGGTTTGGCGGCGGCAAATCCGTGCGCTTTGGAAAGACCTTTTCATGTATCCACTCGCGCAAGCGCTGGTCTTCATTCTTGCCACCCGGAAATAGCTTGCCATCTAGTTGAGCCTTCACCCATTCGATGAAGCCTTCCTTGATCAATCCGGGATGCACCGGCACCTTTCGGGCCTTATTTGTCTTTGTCTTTCGCCCGTCACCAACGCGGATATGAATGAACCAAAAGCCTTCGACTTCGAAGATATCGCGCTTTTCCAGCACTGTAATCTCATTCACCCGTGCGCCGGTATGGGCTACGATCCAAGGTATCCAGCGAAAGCTTGATCGGGTTGCGGTCCGGGCAAATTCGAGGAAATGCCGGGCATCTTTGAGCGAATAGGTCCGCTCAGCACTGTCGCCCTTTTGGACAACCGGAAGCTCTAAAGCCGCCCACGGCTCCCCGTTTGGAAACATATGGTTTTCGGACTGCTTATTCGCCTCACCCATCAAGGTTCGAATAATGGTGATTTTGTCGTGAACAGTTTTCCGGGAAAGCTTGCCATCAACAAGCATATGGTCACGCCACGCCCTACCCTCTGCGAGTGTTACCGTCGCAACAGCCTTATCTTTTCGGAAAGCCTCAAAATCGTCTTTCGCGTTCCGATACTTCTCTAAGGTCGCTTCTGATTTCGGACGGCTGAGACCGATGGAAGCTAGTCGCTCCTGTTCCTTAATGACGTCCTCAAAGGTTATGCCCGCAACAGGCGAGACTAAAGGCTGGCTTTCCTCCTGTTTGACGGCTTCGACAAGCAATGGATGGGAAGGTTCGCCGTTGAAATCGCCATCGTTGCGTTCGTAGCGCCTTGCAACAGCCTCATAGGACGCGATACAAAGCGCCTGCGCCAATGCGCGCCACTCTGGCGTTCCCTTCACCGCGTCGGTGTTTCCCGCAAGGCGCGTCCGCTCAATACGCAAACCGACGAGTTCTTCTAGTTCGTCGTCGGATAGTTTACCCGCGAAGCCGTCGCGGAACGGATGAGCGTCATACGCCGGATCGGGGTCGATCTGCGCATAGCGGGGGTCGTGTGCACGAATCTCGGAATCGAAGCTGATCTGGCTCTGGTAGTCACGTAGGGCGATTTGTTGGGCGGTGAGTGGATGGGCCGCTGGCTTCGGCTGCTGGCCGGTCGCGGCTTCATGCTTCAGTCGGGCAATGCCAATCTGCCTCTGCATCGAAGCAACGGCGGCGGCATGGTTGCGAAGGGCCGTGCGCCGGTCGCCACCAAGCTGAATTTCGAGTTCTGCCCGATTATCAAGATATGGCCGGAGCGATGACGGTATGACGATCCTAGCGGAATACCGCCCGTTTCGTTCTTTCCAATGTTGAGGCTTGCCCGCCATTCGGACCCCATTTTGTGACGTGATTTGTGACGTCAATATGGGGGGAAAGCCTTGCTATGCAAGGGGTTCTAATCATTTCAAATAGATGAAATGGTCGGAGTGGAGAGATTCGAACTCCCGACCCTCTGGTCCCAAACCAGATGCGCTACCAGACTGCGCTACACTCCGCCGAGGCGATGGCTGGGGAATACACGGTTCACCCAGAGTCCGCAACAGGGAAATTCATCTTTGTTCACTCACGGCCTTGATCGGCAAAATCCGTCGCCAGCGCGGTAACGCCGGGAAAGGAGCGCGCGGGATAATCGTCTTGACTCTCACCTGAAGTCAGTCCATTTCAAATTCAACGTTCCTGACACGATTTGGTTATTCTATTCAGGTACGTGAAGAATAATTCGGGGTGTTGCGCCCCACTGTCCAACCGGAGCAGTTTCGACATGTCTGCGAAGATTTACCGCCCTGCAAAAACCGCCATGCAATCCGGCACGGCGAAGACCAATGTCTGGGTTCTGGAATTCGACGCCGAGGTTCCGCGCAAGATCGATCCGATCATGGGCTACACCTCCAGCTCCGACATGAAGCAGCAGGTGAAGCTGACATTCGAGACACAGGAACAGGCCGAAGCCTATGCACAGCGTAAGGGCATCGAATACCGCGTCATCCTGCCGAAGGAAGCGACCCGCAAGGTGGTTTCCTACACCGACAATTTCCGTTTCAACCGTACCCAGCCCTGGACACACTGAAACACACCCATTGAAGATTTCTGCCGGAGCATCAATTGCCCGGCGTGACGGCCCCTTAGCTCAACTGGATAGAGCAACTGCCTTCTAAGCAGTAGGTCGCAGGTTCGAGTCCTGCAGGGGTCGCCACCGCTTCTCACATTCCCCACGAATGACTGGTTTGGTGCGATTGTATTTGTATTTAGCCGTTTAAGAGGGGCATTCGTGTGTCGACTATCTACCTGTTGCGGCATGGTGAAACCGTTTGGAATACCCTCGGGCGGTTTCAGGGCCAAAAAGATTCACCGCTAACGACGCTTGGGATCGAACAGGCGGATTTCGTCGCCAACGTTCTTTATCATGAGCTTTCAGTCGACGGTCAGTCATTCGCGATGCAAGTAAGCCCTCTTGGTAGAACGCGCGAAACCGCAAGCCGGATTCGCCGCTTGCTTTCACTTCCCAGCGTCGAAGATGCCCGGCTCATGGAGGTCACAGTTGGCTCATGGGACGGGATGACAAGATTTGAAATCGATTCCGAATTCCCTGGCTATCTTGACGGTGCTGATGCGTTCGACTGGTACTTCAAATCGCCTGATGGCGAGAGTTTCGACGACGCGTGTAATCGTGCGAAAGCCTGGATCGCAGATATCGGATGTCCGACGATAGCCATATCACACGGGCTGTTCGGTCGAATAATCCGAGGTGTCTATACCGGCCTATCGAAACGAGAAATGCTGGAGCTTCCGGTTCCGCAGGACGGCTTCTATCGTCTTCACGACGGCGCTTTTTGTCTGATCGACGGTTTATCAAGAGCGCCGACGCAGGCCCCTTGCCCTACCCCTGCCCCATCAGCGTGAAGTAACCCCACACCGCCACGAAAAACAAAATGACAGCTGCTATCGTCAGCGCCTTCTTCGCTTTCGGCCCGAGCGGTTCGCGCGGCTTTTTCGGCGGCACCGGTTTGCGGAACTTCACCACATTGTCGTTCATTTCATCATCGTCCTGAATGTCGCTGCTGAAACCGGCGCCACATCGGTGGCATCGGTCTTTCCAATACCTATCTCTAGCAGACCAGAACTATCATAAATATTACCAAGTTTTCACTTCACCCTTGAGGCAAGCTATGTCACTTCCCACAATCAGAGGAATACACAGCGACAGACGGATGGACAAACCGCAGAGCTGAAACAACCCTCTGTGGTATTTTGAATTTTGCGGGTGACGAGAATGAATGACGCCAACGGCAATGGCCGCGATACACCAGACAGCCAGCCCGATCTGCGCGAGATTCTGGGAACGAACAGAAATGGCCGGAAGAAGAAATCGCGCCGCTATCTTTATGCGGCCGCTTTCCTCGTGCTGGTCGGCGGTGGCCTGGGTTATTATTACCAGTCACGCGCGGCAGGCGTTGCCTATAGCTACACCACGGAAGCGGCCCGTCAGGGCGATCTGTCCGTCATCGTCACCTCAACCGGTTCGGTGCAGCCGACGGATCAGGTCGATATATCGAGCGAATTGTCCGGCACGGTGCGTAAGGTCAACGTTACCTATAACACCCCGGTCAAGGCCGGAGACGTTCTGGCGGAGCTGGATACCAACAAGCTGGAAGCCGACGTGCAGAGCGCCCGCGCCAAGCTTGCCTCCGCCAAGGCGAACGTGCTGAAGGCGCGCGCCGATCTCGGCTCGGCGAAAACCTCCATGGAGCGCCTGCGGTCGTTGGTGCAGAATCGGGTCTCCAGCCAGCAGGATCTGGATGCGGCACAGTTCACCCACGATGCTGCTGCCGCAACGCTGCAGGTCAACGAGGCAACCGTGCTTTCGGCGGAAGCCGATCTGCGGCTCGCCGAGGTCAATCTCGGCAAGGCCAAGATCGTCTCGCCCATCGATGGCGTCATCCTCACCCGCAGCGTCGATCCCGGCGCCACCGTCGCCTCCTCGCTCAACGCGCCTGTTCTCTTCACCATCGCCGGCGATCTGCGCCACATGGAATTGCAGGTCTCGGTCGACGAGGCTGATGTCGGCAAGGTCGAGACCGGGCAGAAGGCCACGTTTAACGTCGATGCCTATCCCGACCGCAGTTTCCCGGCCGAAATCGAAACGGTCCGTTTCGCGTCGGAAACCGTGTCCAACGTGGTGACCTACAAGGGAATATTGACTGTTGATAATGCGGAACTGCTGCTGCGCCCCGGCATGACGGCGACGGCCAATATTATCGTCGAGGAGATCAAGGATACGCTCCTGGTGCCGAATTCGGCGCTTCGTTATACGCCGCCGCGCGAATCCGCCTCCCGTGGCGGTGGGTTGATGAGCCTGTTCCGCCCGCCCCGCATGGGCCGCTCTCAGAATCGCGACGCCGGCCAGGCCGCGACGGCTAAAAGAACGGTCTGGGTGCTGCGCAACAATAATCCGGTCTCCGTCGCCATCGAAACCGGTTCCACCGATGGCCAGCATACCGTGGTAAAATCGGGCGAGTTGAGAGCCGATGATCAGGTGATTACCGACGCAACGGCCCGCAACGCCGGCTGACGGGGAGAACCGCATGCAACAGCCGCCGCTCATCGAATTCCGCCATGTCGTCAAGCAATATGGCCGCGGCGAAGCGACGATCCGTGCGCTCGATGGCGTCAGCCTTTCCATTCGTGAAAAGGAATTCGTCGCCATCATGGGTCCGTCCGGCTCGGGCAAATCCACCTCGATGAACATCATCGGCTGTCTGGATGTGCCGACGGCTGGCGAATATCTGTTTCAGGGCGTGCCGACCAGCGGCTTCGATAATGAGCACCTGACGCTGCTGCGCCGCCACATGCTGGGTTTCGTGTTTCAGGGCTTCAACCTTCTGTCGCGCACCTCGGCTGTAGAAAATGTCGAACTGCCGCTGGTCTATCGCGGCATGAAGGCCTCGGAACGGCGCGCCCGCGCCATGGAGGCGCTGGCACAGGTGGGGCTGAAGGGTCGTGAGGACCACACCACGCAGGAGCTTTCCGGCGGCCAGCAGCAGCGTGTGGCCATTGCGCGCGCCATCGTCACCCGCCCTGCCCTACTTCTGGCCGACGAGCCGACAGGCAATCTCGACACGAAGACCAGCAACGAGATCATGGAACTCATCACCGCGCTCAATCGCGACAGGGGCATCACGGTCGTCATGGTCACCCATGAAGAGGATATCGCCGCCCACGCCGGACGCCTGCTGCGCTTCGTCGATGGACACCTCGCCTCCGACAGCGCGGCCGACAAGAAGGAGACATCCGATGTTCTTTGAAACATCGCGTCTGGCACTGCGCGCCATCAGCCGCAACCTGCTTCGCTCCTTCCTCACCGTGCTCGGCGTCGTCATCGGCGTCGCCGCCGTCATCGCCATGGTCACCATCGGCAATGGCACCACGGAACAGGTGAAATCGGAACTGTCGCGGCTCGGCACCAACATGCTGTTCGTGCGCCCCGGCCAGTTCGGACCCGGACGGGCCAGCACCGAGGCCAAGCGCTTCGATGACCGCGATGTCGAGGCCATCCGCAACCAGATTTCAGGCATCCGTGCGGTAGCCCCGCAGAATCGCAGCTCCGCCGCAACCGTCATTTTCGGCGGCAAGAACCACCAGACAAGCGTCATCGGCACCACCAATGATTATCTGATCGCGCAGGACTGGACCATCGCACTCGGCCGCGATTTCCAGCCTGCCGAAGATCGTGGCGGGCAGATCGGCTGCATCATCGGCGAAACGGTGCGGCAGGAACTCTTTGGAGCGGAAAATCCAGTGGGACAGACGGTGCGCGTCAGCAATATCTCCTGCCCGGTCATTGGTGTTCTCGCCAGAAAAGGCCAGTCCGGCCTCGGTGACGATCAGGACGACACCATCATCATGCCGCTCAAAATCCACCAGCGGCGCATCGGCGGCACCACCACCATCTCCTCGATCATGGTCTCGGCACAGGACGGCGTTTCCACCACCAAGGTGCAGAGCGACCTGCAGAACCTGCTGCGCGAACGCCGCCGTATCGGCATCGGCCGCGAGGATGATTTCACCGTCAACGACATGACGCAGATCGCCTCGGCCATGACCGGCACGACGACGCTGCTGACCGGGCTTTTGGGCGCAGTCGCCGCCGTCAGCCTGCTGGTCGGCGGCATCGGTATCATGAATATCATGCTGGTTTCGGTGACGGAGCGCACCCGCGAGATCGGCATTCGTCTTGCCATCGGCGCGCTGGAAAAACAGGTGCTGACGCAGTTTCTGGTAGAAGCCGTCATGCTCTCGGCCTTCGGCGGCCTCGTCGGCATATTGACGGGCCTCGGCCTTGCCTATGGCGTCGTCAGCTTCCTCAACGTGCCCTTCGTCACCAGCCCGTCTATAATCTTCCTCGCCTTCGCCTTTTCTGCGGCCATCGGCGTGATTTTCGGTTATTTCCCGGCGCGACGGGCGGCGAGTTTAAGCCCGATAGAAGCGTTGCGGCATGAGTAAAAAGCCGTTGCTGCTGCTGCAGTTCCGGCGGAACAGGTTTACAAGTTACGGAGAGTAGTCGGATGTTCAAATCGGTATCGGAAAGCGCCGCTGCCGCGGATGGCGGTTCGCTCGCGCTTTTCGTGGAGCGAATGGACGGACAGACAGAAGTGTTTGTGATCCATCGCTCCCTCGCGTCACGCGGAACACCCGACTATAACAAGATCACGTCGAGTCTTCGGCCACTCTCCGCCGAAGATTGTCGGGTGATTGCCGCTGAACTCGAACCGCTATTAGTGACGACGGATTCGATTCACCCGCTGGCCGATTTTATAAACACATTCAAACGGCAGTCGTCGTCTTTCGAGAGCTGATTTCGAGCGGCAGTCCGTTCCGGGAAACGGTATCCGGTATCTCTCCTCCACCATCCTCGGGTTTGTTCCGAGGATCTAAACACGCCAATAAAATCAAAACATTGCAAATCCTCGGGACAAGCTCGAGGATGACGTTGGCGTGTCTGGCAAGAGCGTTGACTCTTAAACGCTGGCCTCAGCCTCACGCTGCTTTGCGAGCGCCGCCAGATCGGCGGGCTTCAGCTCAACCGATTCACCGCAGCCGCAGGCGGATGTCTGGTTCGGATTGTTGAAAGTGAAACCGGAGCGCATCTTGGTCACTTCGAAATCCATCTGGGTGCCGAGCAAATAAAGCACGGCGGAGGGCTGAACCCAGACGCGCGCGCCTTCGAATTCCACCAGATCGTCCTTCGCATCCGGCTCGGTCACGAGGTCGATGGTATATTCCATGCCCGCGCAGCCGCCCTTCTTGATGCCGACGCGCACGCCCTTGGCATCCGCACCGGAATTTTCGACGATTGCTTTAACGCGCGAGGCTGCAGCCCCGGTCATGGTCATGATTGCAAAGCCCATGGGCCCATTCTCCTTCGACAATCGAGTTCAAGGCTCGATGCTTATGGAATTCAATTTAAGTGCGTCCGGCAATGTCACCAAGGGATGACACCGCTCAAAATCATATCAGTACCAGCCTACGGCGACCTGCGCTTCTTCCGACATGCGGTCCGGCGTCCATGGCGGATCGAAGGTCATCGAGACCTCGACACCGGAAACACCCTCGACGGCGCCCACGGCATTTTCCACCCAGCCCGGCATTTCACCGGCGACGGGGCAACCGGGTGCGGTCAGCGTCATGACGATCTTGACCATGCGGTCATCCTCGATATCGATCTTGTAGACGAGACCAAGTTCGAAAATATCGGCCGGAATTTCCGGGTCGTAGACGGTCTTCAGCGCCGCGATCACATCGTCGCTGAGGCGCGCCAGCTCTTCCGGCGGAATGGTCGACACCTTTTCCTGAGCTTCGGTCGCATCCTGGGTCTTTGCAGTGGCTTCGGCAGTCATGGTCTTAAACCTCAATCCTGATCTCTCAAATCCCGATATCAGGCGAAAAATTTGCGCGCATATTCCAGCGCCTCGACAAGAGAGTCTACCTCAGTGCGGGTATTGTAAAGGCCGAACGATGCCCGGCATGTGGAGGTGACGCCGAACCGTTTCAAGAGCGGCATCGCACAATGGGTGCCGGCACGCACGGCAACGCCGCGCCGGTCGATCACCATCGAGACGTCATGGGCATGGATACCCTCGAGTTCGAAGGAGAAGATGCCGCCTTTGTCCGGTGCATTGCCGATGATGCGCAGTGAGTTAACCTCGCGCAGTCGCTCGGCAGCGTAAGCGGCAAGATCGGCCTCATGCGCGGCAATAGCGGCACGGCCGAGATTGTCCATATAATCAAGCGCGTAACCAAGCCCGATCGCCTGCACGATGGGCGGTGTGCCGGCTTCGAAACGATGCGGCGGTTCGTTATAGGTCACGTTGTCTTCGGAAACGTCGAGGATCATCTCCCCACCGCCCTGGAACGGCCGCATCTCGCGCAAGCGATCCGCCTTGCCATAGAGCACGCCAATGCCCGAGGGACCATAAAGCTTGTGGCCGGTCATCACGTACCAGTCGCAATCGATATCTCGCACATCGACCGGCATGTGAACCGCGCCCTGCGAACCATCGACCAGCACCGGAATGCCGCGCTCATGGGCGATGCGGCAGATTTCCTTGACCGGCACGATGGTGCCGAGCGCATTCGACATATGGGTAATGGCGACGAGCT
Organism: Agrobacterium tumefaciens; assembly: GCF_005221325.1. Taxonomy (NCBI): domain Bacteria; kingdom Pseudomonadati; phylum Pseudomonadota; class Alphaproteobacteria; order Hyphomicrobiales; family Rhizobiaceae; genus Agrobacterium; species Agrobacterium tumefaciens. Next base: position 1,584,220 of record NZ_CP039888.1, read on the forward strand.
TGGTGCGCTCCGTCAGGCTTTTTTCGAAAGTCTCGATATGGAACGCGCCGTCATCATCAACAGGCACCCAAACGAGCTTGGCGCCCTGCCGCTCACGGATGAAATGCCACGGCACGATGTTGGAGTGGTGCTCCATGATCGAGATGACGATCTCGTCGCCCTCGCCGATCTTGGGCATGCCGTAACCGTAAGCGACCGTATTGATCGCTTCGGTGGAGGATTTGGTGAAGACGATCTCATCCACCGAACCGGCGTTCAGGAAACGGCGCACCTTTTCGCGCGCCGCCTCATAGGCGTCTGTTGCGGCATTGGAGAGGAAATGCAGGCCGCGATGCACGTTGGCATATTCATTTGCATAAGCATGCGAAACGGCGTCGATCATCACCTGCGGCTTTTGAGCGGACGCGCCGTTGTCGAGATAGACCAGCGGCTTGCCATAGACCTCACGCGACAGGATCGGAAAATCCTTGCGCACGGCTTCGACGTCATAAGGGGCCGCCATTGCGGCGCGTTCGCTCTCAGGCATGATGTTCCAGCCAGCCGGAGATGATCGTCTCCAGCGCCTCTACCAGATTTTCTTCTTCCAGTTCCTCGACGATTTCAGCGACGAAGGCGTTAACGAGCATCGCCCGCGCCTTTGCCCGCGGCACGCCGCGCGCCATCAGGTAATAGAGATGGTTGTCGCTGATATCGGCAACCGTCGCACCATGGCCGCACTGAACGTCATCGGCGAAGATTTCCAGTTCCGGCTTGGCCGAGAACTCACCATCGTCAGACATCAGCAGCGTATTGCAGGCCATCTTCGCGTCGGTCTTCTGGGCATCGGGCGCCACCCGGATCATGCCCTGGAAAATGCCCTTGGCACGGTCAAACACCACGTTGCGGAACACTTCCGTCGAGGTCGTGTTCGGCACGTTGTGGCCAAGAACCATCGTCACGTCGGTATGGGTTTCACCACCCAAAAGGTTGACACCGCGAACGATGAGATCAGTGCCCTCGCCTTCCACGTCGATGAGCAGTTCCTGCCGCACCAGCTTGCCGCCGGCATTGACAATGAACAGGCGGATTTTGGCATCCGCGCCGATTTTCATGCGCAGCTGGGCAAGATGGATATCGGCTGCACCCTGCTGCTGCAGGATGATCCAGGTCACTTCCGCGCCGTCTTCAACGACGATGTCGGTAACGGAGGAAACCAGGGCCGCATCCGAAGTCACCGAAAGGTGACGCTCGATGACGGTCGCCTTGGAACCCTTGCCGAAACGCACCGGGAAACGGCTGTGAACCTGGCCTGCGCCATGGACGGCCTGCAATTCGATCGGCTTTTCGATATCGGCATCGGCGGGGATATTGAGCACCAGACCATCGCGCACGAAGCTGCCGTTGATACGACCAATCGCATCATCCTTGCTGGCTTCCGCGAGACCTGCGGCAGCGGAGCCATCGAGCAGGCTTGTCGCAAAGCTCGAAACGCTGATGTCCTCGATCTTGCCGATATTGGCCGTGCCGTGCAGCACGTAGGCAACCGGCGAACCGGCGATGACGGACACAGCCTTTTCGATGACCGGCGCGGGCCGGTCTTCCGGAACGGTCCGCAGCAGGCTTTTCAGATCGGTATAATGCCAGGCCTCGATGCGGCGGGTCGGAAGACCGCCGGTCTTGAGATCATCGAACAGCACGTCGCGCGCGGCAACCACGGCACCGTCGCCGGGCAGCTCGCTGAACTTGGCGGTATAGGCGTCAACCAGTGCGGTTTCCGCGGGTGTCAGCCGGTTGGTAGCTTGAATGTTCATGGACATCACCTCCTGGCCCGACTTAGGCCGCTTCACCGATGATGTCGGCATAACCGTTGTTTTCCAGCTCCAGCGCCAGCGCCTTGTCACCCGAGCGGATGATCTTGCCCTTGTAGAGAACATGGACGCTGTCAGGCACGATGTAATCGAGCAGGCGCTGATAGTGGGTGATGACAACGGTGGCGCGATCCGGCGACTTCAGGGCGTTGACGCCATCAGCCACGATCTTCAGCGCGTCGATGTCGAGGCCGCTATCGGTTTCGTCGAGAACGCAGAGCTTCGGCTCCAAAAGCGCCATCTGCAGGATTTCGGCGCGCTTCTTCTCACCGCCGGAGAAACCGACATTCAGCGGACGCTTCAGCATATCCATGTCGATCTTAAGGTCGCCGGCAGCTTCCTTGACGCGGCGGATGAAGTCCGGCGTCGTCAGCTCTGCTTCGCCACGCGCCTTGCGCTGCTCGTTCATCGCAACCTTCAGGAACTGCATGGTGGCGACGCCGGGAATTTCGACCGGATACTGGAAGGCAAGAAAAATGCCCTTGGCAGCGCGCTCAGCGGCGTCCAGTTCCAGAATGCTCTCGCCGTTGTAGAGAATGTCACCGGAGGTGACTTCATAGTCTTCACGGCCCGACAGGATGTAGGACAGCGTCGACTTGCCAGAACCGTTCGGGCCCATGATGGCGGCAACCTCACCGGCGGCAACCTTCAGGTTGAGGCCCTTGATGATCTCGGTTTCGGTATCGGCGATCTTTGCGTGCAGGTCGATGATTTCAAGCATGATTTTGTTCCTGTTCATGGTGCGGTTTCAAGGACCGCCTCGTAGACCCCATGGGCCCGTCTCAACTTTTACATCCGTCATCCTCGGGCTTGTCCCGAGGATTTAATCCGTCAATTTCAGTCACTCATCGCATCTGCGAACCCGTCAGGCAGTTTCCAGTAAGCGCAATCATCCAGTGTATAGAGGCTGCCAACCTTTTCGATTTTCTCGATGGACAATTCGAGTTCAAGCGTGTCTTCCGGCCCCAAATCATAGACGACAGCCATCGTCGTTAGCGGTTTGAGTAATGCGAAACTGAATGAAGTGCCGTAAGCGACAATGTCTCGCTTTTTAATATCGCCCTTGATCGCCTTCACAAATTCGAGTTCCGCACGGATCATCCGGGGATTTATTCCCTCAGAATCCATAATCCCCGAATCCCCGATTGTCAGCGATCTGACACGCGCCTCCACGACGATCTCCGCCGACTTCAAGCGCTCATCCTGACTAGGACACGGCTGCATAGCCGCCGCCGCCCCCAATGAGGCTAACAACAGCAGAAACGCCAACGCCGTTTTCACTGCGATGGTGTGTCTCACCCAACGGACCCTTCCAGCGAAATGCCGATCAGTTTCTGCGCCTCAACCGCAAATTCCATCGGCAGTTCCTGAATGACTTCCTTGACGAAGCCGTTGACGATCAGCGCGATGGCCGCTTCTTCCGGAATGCCGCGCTGCAGACAATAGAACAGCTGGTCTTCGGAAATCTTCGACGTCGTCGCCTCGTGCTCGAAATGCGCGGAGGAATTCTTCGCCTCGATGTAAGGCACGGTATGCGCGCCGCACTTGTCGCCGATCAGCAGACTATCGCACTGCGTGAAGTTGCGGGTGTTCGTCGCCTTGCGGTGGGCCGAGACCTGGCCGCGATAGACGTTTTCCGAAAAGCCGGCGGCGATGCCCTTGGCGATGATGCGGCTCGACGTGTTCTTGCCGAGATGGATCATCTTGGTGCCGCTATCGATCTGCTGGTGGCCGTTGGAGACAGCGATCGAATAGAATTCGCCACGGCTGTCATCACCGCGCAGAATGCAGGACGGGTATTTCCAGGTAATGGCCGAACCGGTTTCCACCTGCGTCCACGAAATCTTCGAACGGTCGCCACGGCAATCGCCACGCTTGGTCACGAAGTTGTAGATGCCGCCCTTCCCGTTCTTGTCGCCCGGATACCAGTTCTGAACGGTGGAATATTTGATTTCGGCATCATCAAGCGCCACAAGTTCAACCACGGCGGCGTGAAGCTGGTTCTCGTCGCGTTGCGGTGCCGTACAGCCTTCCAGATAGGAGACGTAGGCGCCTTCTTCAGCGATGATCAGCGTACGCTCGAACTGGCCGGTGTTCTTTTCGTTGATGCGGAAATAGGTGGAAAGCTCCATCGGGCAGCGCACGCCCTTCGGCACGAACACGAAGGAACCATCGGTAAAGACGGCCGAGTTCAGCGTCGCGTAGAAATTGTCCGTCGTCGGAACGACCGAGCCGAGATATTTCTTCACCAGTTCCGGATGCTCGCGCACGGCTTCGGAAATCGACATGAAGATCACGCCGGCCTTCGCCAGCTCCGCCTTGAAGGTGGTGACGACAGAGACGCTGTCGAACACGGCGTCCACCGCGACCTGGCGCTTTTCGACGCCGGCGAGGATTTCCTGTTCCTTCAGCGGAATGCCGAGCTTTTCATAGACCTTCAAAAGCTCCGGATCGACTTCATCGAGAGACTTCGGGCCGGGGGTGCTTTTCGGTGCGGCATAATAATAGAGATCGTTGAAGTCGATCTTGGGATAACTGACGCGCGCCCATGTTGGCTCGTCCATCGTCAGCCAGCGCTTGTAAGCCTCAAGACGCCATTCCAGCATCCATTCGGGCTCCTGCTTCTTGGCCGAGATGAAACGGATCACCTCTTCCGAAAGGCCCTTCGGGGCCTTGTCGACTTCGATATTGGTTTCGAAGCCGTATTTGTACTGGTCCACATCGATCTGGCGGACCTGATCGATCGTTTCCTGAACCGCTGCCATGTCGTTCTCCAATCTCGCCGGAGCCAAGGTCCGGTGGCTTGTCAACGTATCAAGGCGGAAAGCCGCCTTATTCATCTTCGGGCAAATCGTTCCGAGCCGTCAGCCGGGGCGGAGCTTATACCCATGTAGGTGCGGGATGGCGCTTTTCACACATCCCGGCAAGCGGAAAATTGCTATTCCGCAATTCTTTGCCGCATTTTACGCGGCCTGACCGGCCAGTTTGCGCCGCCCGGCAATTTTCGTGAACGCCACAAGCGTCCTGTCTATATCGGCCTCGCCAGTCGCATGGCCGAGGGAAATCCTGAGCGCGCCGAGCTTGGGATCGTGCCCCATTGCCGTCAGCACATGGCTTTCGCCCACCTTGCCGGAGGAGCAGGCCGAACCGGCAGAGAGCGCAATGCCCTCTATGTCGAAGGCGATCTGTCCCGTTTCCGCTTTCAGGCCCGGCAGGGTGAAGAAGGTCGTATTACCCACGCGGGCAACATCCGCACCATAGATGATGACATCAGGGGCATTCACCCGCATGCCGTCCTCCAGCTTCGCCCGCAGCGCGCCAAGACGCGCCGCTTCGTCCGCCAATTTCTCGGCCGCCACGGCAGCGGCGGCACCAAAACCGATGACCGACAGGGTATTTTCCGTGCCGGACCGATGTCCCTTTTCCTGCCCGCCGCCATGGATCAGCGGCTTCGGCATCATCACCTCGCCGCGCGAAATGAGAGCGCCGGCACCCTTGGGGCCGCCGAGCTTGTGGGACGAGAGAACAAGAAAATCCGCATCGAGATCATTGATATCGAGCGGAATGCGGCCCGCCGCCTGCACCGCATCGACCACCATCAATCCGCCGGCCGCGTGCACAAGCCGCGCGGCTTCCGCCACCGGCTGGAGAATACCGGTCTCATTATTGACCAGCATGCAGGCGACCATCGGCAGACCGGTGGACCTGTCGTGCGACGACAGCAGCGCCTCAAGCGCGGCGAGATCGATTACACCAGCTAACGTAACGGGAACCTCCGTAACGTCAGACTTACCGAACCGGCCGCCTTCCCGGAAAGCGGGATGCTCGATGGCGGAGGCATACAGGCGGCCATAACGCACAGGCGCGCGTCCCATCCTGAAATCCGGCGTCAGCACCAGATTGGCGGCTTCGGTCGCACCGCTGGTGAAGGTGACATGGGATGCCTGCGCGCCGGCAAGTGCCGCAACATCGCGACGGGCAGCCTCCACGGCGGCGCGGGCAGCGCGCCCTTCCCGATGGACGGAAGACGGATTGCCGGCAAGATCAAGCGCGGACACAAGGATGTCCCGCACGACCGGCAGAAGCGGCGCCGTGGCGTTCCAATCCATATATGTGCGCGTTAAACCCGTCATAGCGGAAAAGCTTCGCTCAATCTTATATGCGCCAAAACGCATTTTTCTTGAAATTACAGTTGCGCTTGCCTTATGACACGACCCGAGTGCTTGAGCACACGCAAAGTTTCGAATTATTCTAAACTGCGTTCTAGAAAAGATGACACAGTTCGTCAAGTCTTCTCATCGGAAGAATGCGGTTCGGGAATGAAAAAACACGACCGGAGTACCAATGCCCGAAGTCATCTTTAACGGCCCTGCGGGTCGCCTCGAAGGCCGTTATCAACCCTCCAAGGAAAAGAGCGCGCCGATAGCGATCATCCTTCATCCGCACCCGCAGTTTGGCGGCACGATGAACAACCAGATCGTCTACCAGCTCTTCTATCTTTTCCAGAAGCGCGGCTTCACGACGCTCCGGTTCAACTTCCGCTCGATCGGCCGCAGCCAGGGCGAGTTCGACCATGGCGCGGGCGAGCTTTCCGATGCCGCCTCCGCTCTCGACTGGGTGCAGAGCCTGCATCCCGATTCGAAAAGCTGCTGGGTCGCGGGTTATTCCTTCGGCGCCTGGATCGGCATGCAGCTTCTGATGCGTCGCCCGGAAATCGAAGGTTTCATGTCGATTGCGCCGCAGCCCAACACCTACGACTTCTCGTTCCTGGCCCCCTGCCCGTCCTCCGGCCTCATCATCAATGGTGATTCCGACAAGGTCGCGCCTGAGAAGGACGTCAACGGTCTCGTTGAAAAGCTGAAGACCCAGAAGGGCATCCTCATCACCCACCGCACCCTTCCCGGCGCCAACCACTTCTTCAACGGCAAGGTGGATGAGCTGATGGGCGAATGCGAGGACTACCTCGACCGCCGCCTGAACGGTGAGCTTGTGCCGGAACCGGCGGCGAAGCGTATTCGGTGACTGGCCGCGCATTTTAAAGCAGGTCTTGATTTATCGATAATGATCGAGGGTGGGTGTGGCTCACCCCCCTCTGCCCTGCCGGGCATCTCCCCCTCAAGGGGGGAGATCAGCCAGACGCCTACTCATCGCCCAAGCTTCTAGGTTTAAGATGGCCGGAAGGTCGCCACGATTCGATCTCCCCCCTTGAGGGGGAGATGCCCGGCAGGGCAGAGGGGGGTGAGCCAAGCCCACCATCGTCGATTATGCCCGCACCAAAACCCCACCCGTCACCGGCTCGTTCACCCCCGTCGTCCCCGGATAGGTCAGCGGTAACCCCTGAAGCGAGCGCACGGCCAGATAGGCCCAGGCCTCCGCCTCCATCGCCCCGCCATCGAATCCCGCCTCTTCCGCCGCGATCACCCGCGCGCCAACCTTTGCGGCCAGGATCGCAAATTCTTCCATGACAACAGGGTTAAGCCGTCCGCCACCACAGACCACATAGGTCTTCGCCGCTTCCGGCAAATAGCTCGCCGACTTCAGAATGGCAGCACCCGTCAGATGTGACAGCGTCCGCGCCCCGTCCGCAAGCGAGACCTCACCCTTTTGCGGCGGCACAAAGTCACCGCGGTCGAGCGAGCGGCGGATATTGGCCGAAAAAAACGGGCTTTCCATGTAGCGCTTCACGAGAGAGGCAACCACGCTGCCGCCCGCCGCCGTCCTGCCGCCCTTGTCGAAGGCTTTACCGGTATGCGCTTCGATCCACTGGTCGATCAACATATTGCCGGGACCGCTGTCGAAAGCCGCAAGCCGGCCACCCTCGCCGATATAGGTCAGATTGGAGATACCGCCGATATTGACGAAGACGGCGGGCGTCTCGAACCCATCAGGCAGGTTGGCAGAAAGCGCCATGTGATAGGCCGGGATAAGCGGCGCGCCCTGCCCACCATGCACCATGTCGTTGGCGCGCATGTCGTAAACCACGTCGATGTCGGTTTCGGAAGCCAGCAGCGGCCCGTCGCCGATCTGCACGGTCAGCGCCTCATCCGGCCGGTGCAGCACCGTCTGGCCATGGAAGCCGATCACGTCGATACCGCCAGCTTCAAGCCCGTGACGGTGCAGGAAGGATTTGACCGCCGCCGCATGGGCAAGCGTCAGCTTGCGCTCGGCCTCCCCCAGATCGCCAGGGCGCTCGCTCCGTTCACGAATGGCTTTGGCTGTCGTGAGCGCCTTCTGCCAGATGGCGCGCAGGCCGGGATCATAGGGGAAATAACCGCTCGGCCCGTGCCGCACCACGCTTTCGCCGTCCGTGCGCAACAGGGCGATATCGATGCCGTCCATCGATGTGCCGCTCATCAGCCCGATTGCCGTTTTGACCTCGCCCACGCGCCGCTCCCTTGCAATATCGAATCATGATGACGTCAATCCCGATATTCATGGCCGAAACGGGTGCACATTTCAAAAAACAATGATAAAGCCCCGGCGTTCATTGGCTTTCAATGACGGAAAATATCCAACCAGAAAGAAAAAGGTCATGTCCAGGTTCAAGTCCGATTTCCTCCGCACGCTTGATGAGCGTGGCTTCATTCACCAGATCTCCGATGAGGCAGGTCTCGACGAACTGTTCGCCAAGGAAACCGTGACCGCCTATATCGGCTATGACCCGACGGCCTCCAGTTTGCATGTCGGCCACCTCACCCAGATCATGATGCTGCACTGGATGCAGAAGACCGGCCACCAGCCGATTTCGCTGATGGGCGGCGGCACCGGCATGGTCGGCGATCCCTCCTTCAAGGAAGAGGCCCGCAAGCTGATGACGATCGACATGATCGAGGACAACATCACCTCGCTCAAGCACGTCTTCGCCAACTACCTCGATTACGACCGCGCCAACAACCCGGCGCTGATGATCAACAATGCCGACTGGCTGCGTGGTCTGAACTACCTCGAATTCCTGCGCGATGTCGGCCGCCACTTCTCGGTCAACCGCATGCTGTCCTTCGACAGCGTGAAGACGCGTCTCGACCGCGAACAGTCGCTGTCCTTCCTCGAATTCAACTACATGATCCTGCAGGCCTACGACTACGTGGAGCTGAACCAGCGCACCGGCTGCCGCCTGCAGATGGGCGGTTCGGACCAGTGGGGCAATATCATCAACGGCATCGACCTCGGTCACCGCATGGGGACACCGCAGCTTTACGCGCTGACCTCGCCGCTTCTGACCACCTCCTCCGGCGCGAAGATGGGCAAATCGGCCTCAGGTGCCGTATGGCTGAACAAGGAACTGCTGCCGGTCTATGATTTCTGGCAATACTGGCGCAACACCGAAGATGCGGACGTGGTTCGCTTCGCGAAACTCTTCACCACGCTGCCGATGGATGAGATCGCCCGCATTGCCGCCCTTGGCGGATCGGAAATCAACGAAGCGAAGAAAATCCTCGCAACGGAAGTGACGGCCATCCTGCATGGTCGCGCTGCGGCGGAAGAAGCAGCGGAAACGGCGCGCAAGACCTTCGAGGAAGGCGCACTTGCCGAAAACCTGCCCTCCATCGAGGTTCCGGCAGCCGAACTCGAAGCCGGCGTCGGCGTCCTCTCCCTCATCGTCCGCGCCGGCCTTGCCGGTTCGAACGGCGAAGCCCGCCGCCACGTTCAGGGCGGTGCGGTGAAGATCAACGATCAGGGCGTTTCCGATGAGCGCCAGATGATCGGCACCGGTGAAGTGACCGGTGACGGCGTCATCAAGCTGTCGGTCGGCAAGAAGAAGCACGTTCTGGTTCGCCCGGCGTAAAACCGGCGCCAAACCTGCACCAAGGGCCGCGAAAGCGGCCCTTTTTATTGGAACTCGAAAATCTGCCTGAAGACACCCGGCGCAATCAGCGACAGTGGGTTGATCGTCAGCTTCGGCTGGTCCGTCTGGCCTGACAGTTTGAAGGTAATGCCGAGCAACCCCCGGTCGCGGCCATTGCCGAGGAAGATGCCGATGAAGGGCAACTCGCCGAACAGCCGGTTCAGGCCATAGGCGGGCATGAAGGTGCCCGTCATATCCATGCGGCCGTTCTGATCCTTCAGGAGCCCCTGGAAGGTCGCGCCGATCTGTTCACCGCGCACCACGCCGTTTTCGACCGCCACCGAACCGTTGACGTAAACCACCCGGGCAAAACCGCGCTGAAATTTCTCCGAACTGACATCGATATTACGGCGCACCGCATTGTTGAGGCTCCTGCCATCCTCCCCCGTCGGCGTGGCGACAATGTCCTGCAGCTTGGCCTCGTTGACGACGGCGAAATTGCGCAGGTCGAGCGAGCCGCTCCAGTCGCTGCCATTCGAGGTCGTCAGCGCAAGGTTGAGAAGGCCGCCGCGAATACGGCTGTAGATATTGGCGAAACGGGCAAGCGAACCCGCATCGCTGCTGGTCAGCGTCACGGTTCCAGTCGCGCCGCGATTGACGGTCTGCGCAACCACCGCCTGGCCGTTGCCGGTGACGCCGCGCACATCGATCGACCGCACCTTGCCGTCCCGCACGCTGACATCGGCATTGACGTTGGCAAGCACCTCGTCGTTGAAACCGTAAACCTTGTCGAACTGCGCCTTGACCGAAAGCGTTGGCTGTGAGCGGGATGCGCCATCACCACCGCTCGAGGGGCTGCGCAGCTTCGAGATGAAGGGCCGCAGATCGGCGGATTTCCCCGACGCATTGACGATATAGCCGTTCTTGGACGCAGCGACCGAAACGGCGTAATTATCGGACGGCGAGAGTTTCACGCGGCTGAGATCGGCGGAAATCAGGCCGTTTTTGCTGAAGACGATATCACCGGCGGCGCCGAAACCATCGCCATCGAGTGAGAAGTCGCTGATCGCCGTACGCCCGTCCACCACTTGCATGGTGAAGGCGGCGCTGGCGGGAATGCCGATGCCCTTGCTCCAGCCGAGCCCGGGCAGGATGATCGATGCCTTGGTGAGATCGAGCTTGATATCCTGGCTTTTCGGGTCGGCGCCGTCGATTTCGATCGCCGTCGTACCGCCGAGGACCGTGGAGAGTTCAGGTGCGAGCTTGGCGACCTGCGTCTCGTTCAAGGTGGCCTTCAGGGACAGGGTGGGAGCGACATCGCTGTTCTTGCGCACTGGCTCCGTCATCACGATATCCATCGGCACGTCATCCACCCGGCCCTTGCCCTCCAGTTTCAGCTGGTGGTCGTTCAACGACATGAAACCGTCAAGCGCGGTCACCTTGTGGCCGGCAAAGGGTTTGGTCAGCGCCAGGTTCTTCAGGTCAAGATCGGCCGTCCACACCGGCGGCGGCGGGTTCTGGCTGGAGAGCATGCCCACCGTCAGCTTGGCATTGGCCGTAACGTCGCCGGTGAAATCCTCCGGCTTGAACTGCGTATCCTTGAGCGCATTGATGGGTTTGAGCGTCGCAAGCTCCGCCACCGCATCGGCCGAGCCCGAAACATTCAGGTCGAGATTGCCTAGCAGGGGCTTGTCATAGACCGAGGAGATGAGGAAGCGGCTGTCTTCCAGAGAAAGCGTGCGGTTGGACGGGAAATAGGACGTGGCCTGCTTGATATCGACGGCCATCTTGCCGCCGGTGAGATCGAAATGCGCATCGACGTCCCGCAGCGGCGGAATGTCGCCTGTCGTGTTAAGGCGCGTATCGTCGATGTCGAAGCGGATCTGCATTTCGCTTTCGCCAAGCACCAGCGGGCAGCCGGGACCACACATCCGTCCCTGCGGAATGAAGATCGCGATAGAACCATTGGTGATGGTGCCGCCGTAAAGATTGGAGACCACCCAGTCACGCGGCTTGTGCGCCATCCAGAACGGCCAGAGCTGCTTGACGGCCGTGGCCTCCATCTTCGGAATCTGGCCGCCGAAGCTGATTTCCGGCGAACCCTGGCCAAACCGGATTTTCAGCGATCCCGCCATGTCACCTAGCGGGCCGCTAACGTAAAGCGAGGGAACGTCGAGTTGCTTCGTGGCTGTCGTAAAACGACCGTCGGCTTTCAGGTTGAAAGGAACGGGTGCCTCGCCAGAAGCTTCGGAGGACGCGACCCCGTTGTCCACTCTCACGGAAAGGCCGAAACCCTCTTCCGTATCGCTGATTTCACCGGTGACGGGAATGATCGTCCGCCCGAGTTCCACCCGCGAATTGTCGATGACCAGCCTGCTTTTCGCAAAATCATAACGCGCATGCACGGTGCCTGTCGTGAACGGCTGGGCCTCGCCGCCAATCATCAGCGTGCCATTGCCGAGGCCGACCGAAACGTCCAGCCGCGGCTCCTGCGCTGCCGTGGCGCGCCGGGCGACGATGTTCACGCCAGTCTTGACGTTCAGGCCCTCATGGAGATTTCCGTCGGGATCGAATTTTTCCAGGAAAGGACCGATGTCGAAACCATCGATGCGGGCGTCAAAACCGTCGATCACACCGCCTGAGCCGGAAGTCCTGAGCGACACGCTGGCGATTTCCCCGTTAAACAGCGTTTCTCCATCGAGCGTATATCCGCCCTGCTGATCCGGCGTCAGCGACAGTTCCCGAACTTCGATGGTGCGCGGCTTGCCCTGTTCACTGGGCGGCAGATGAACCGAAACGCTGGAAATATCGATTTCTTCGGTGCCGCTGCTCAGAAAAGCCTGCGCGAGCTTGTCGAGTTGCCCGAAGGCCGCCTGCAATTGCTGCGGCACGGCGTCGAGCTTGATGCTGGCGAGATCGAAACCGTTACCCTTCGGCAAAAGCGCGGTATCAAGCTCCATGCCGTCGGCTTCGAGGCTCTGTACCGACACATGGCCGGTCAAAAGTGCCAGCGGATCGAGCGCCATGCCGATTGCCCGCGCCCGGCTGAGATGCTGGCCGGATTCCTTCTCGATGATATCCACATCCTCAGCCACCAGCGCTAGCCGCAGCCCGGTGGAGAACCGGATCGCCGAGGAGCCGATCCGCGCACTGTAGTGGGGTCCCAGCGCCTTTTCCAGCGCCTGCTGGGCCTGGCTCGAAAGCGTCTTGTCTATGGAGCCGGTCTCGACCGATACGATGATGCCGCCGATGGACAGGAAGGCCAGCACGAAAAGGGCCGCAAAAATCTTGCAGAAAGCGCGCGCCATGGAGCGCGGCGGCGGGCAATGCACGATGATCGGGTCTTCGGCCTGAGCCGAAGGAAGCTCGTGCAACGCAACCATATCGCGCTTGCCGAACGTAACCTTTTCACCCCTTATTTCAGCCATACGCCCGTGTTTGCCTCTGGATACCTTTTGTTTCGCCGCAACACCGGAGCGGGATGGCGAAAAGTGTATGCGGTTTTCGTCCGGAATCCCGCTCCAATTCTTTAATTCAGATCACGATTCAGATTTCCGGCCTAATCTCCCTGAAATCTGAATCGTGATCTGGACGAAGCGCGGTTTCGCTATATATCGAATGTGGCGACTTTCCCTCAACATCCCGGCGAAAGAAAGGTAGATTATGACAGACTTGACGATTGGCAGCCCCGCGCCCGACTTCACCTTGCCCCGTAACGGTGAAGGGACGGTGACATTGTCGAAACTGCAAGGCAAGGCCGTCATCCTCTATTTCTACCCGAAGGACGACACATCCGGCTGCACCGTCGAAGCGATCGACTTCAGCGCGCTCGGCGGACAATTCGAGGCCGCCAATGCCGTCGTCATCGGAATTTCGCCCGACAGCGTCAAAAGCCACGACAAGTTTGCGGCAAAACACTCCCTTTCCGTCATGCTCGCTTCCGACGAGGAACGGAAGGTTCTGGAGGCCTATGGCGTCTGGAAGGAAAAAAGCATGTACGGGAAAAAATACATGGGCGTCGAACGCACGACCGTCCTCGTCGCCCCGGATGGCAAGATCGCCGAAATCTGGAACAAGGTGAAGGTTGCGGGTCACGCGCAGGCCGTTCTCGAGGCCGCAAAAAAGCTTTGACGGCCATCCAGCCGTGATGTTCCCGGCCAAAATCATGCCCTTCCCGAAGTCGGCCTGACTCCCTCCTTCTACCGGTCGCTCACATCCGTCAGCCATAGCTGACGCCCCGCCGATACCGCTCTCTGCGCAAAACTTCGTTAACCTTAACGAATTATGATTTCCCCTAAGAAATCGGCCAGTCCGGAGAGCAATCGTGACTGATACGGCGGAAAATCGGGTATTCGGCAAGAAACGCGAGCCACATGTGCTCATTCTCGCGCGTGGCGAAAGCGTGCGGCATATGACCATCCGGCCATGGATGGCAGCGCTTGCCGGCTGCACGATCGGCCTGTTTTCGCTCGGTTATCTCGGTGCTACCGGTTATCTCATTTTGCGCGATGACCTGATCGGCGCGACCATGGCGCGCCAGACGCGTATGCAGAACGACTATGAAGACCGCATCGCCGCCTTGAGAGCTCAGGTGGATCGTGTCACCTCCCGGCAACTGCTCGATCAGCAGGTCGTTGAAAAGAAAGTGGAAAAGCTGCTGGAACAGCAGGCTGCGCTCACCTCGCGCCACGGGCGGATGAGCGAACTTCTGGAGCGCGCCGAAAATTCCGGCATCGCAGCCACCGCCCCGGTCGCGCCCTCCTCCCTCTCGAATGCCATGGCCCCGGAAAAACGCGCGGATATGTCCGGCGGCCTTTCCGCCATCGAAAAGCTGATGGCGCCGAAGCCGCAGGCGGAAAGAGCCGCCGCAGCCGATAGACGGGCCGCCTATGTGCCCGAATCCGGCGAAACACCTTCGGATCGGGCGGATCGGGTTTTCTCCAAGGTCACGCTGTCACTGAAGGATATCGAACGCCAGCAGATATCGCGCATCGCCAGGCTGACCAGCGACGCCGAGGACAAGGCAAGCGCCATGCAGGACATCATCCGGCAGGCGGGCCTGAAGATCGAGGAAAACGGCACCGACGATGTTGGCGGTCCCTATGCCGCCCCTGAGCGCGGCGAAACCGACCCGTTCAACCTGTCGCTCACCAGTCTCGACAATGCGCTGAACCGGCTTGATGTCGTCAAGGAAAGTGCGACCGCCCTGCCCTTCGGCAACCCCGCCCCCGGCCGGGCCATCACCAGCCGATTCGGCAACCGGATGGATCCGTTTCTCGGACGTCCCGCTTTGCATACCGGCATCGATTTTCGCGCGGAAACCGGTGCGGACGTCAAATCCACCGGCGCCGGCAAGGTGACGGTGGCGGAAAACTCCGGCGGTTACGGCAATATGGTCGAGATCGATCACGGCCAGGGCGTCTCCACCCGATTCGGCCATCTCTCCGCCATCCTCGTCCGGCCTGGCGACCGGGTGGAAGCCGGCGACGTCATTGGCCGCGCCGGCAGCACTGGCCGCTCCACGGGTCCGCATGTGCATTACGAAGTGCGACGCAACGACACTCCGGTCGATCCCATGCGGTTCCTGATCGCCGGTGCGGAGCTGAAAACCTATCTGAAATAGCGGGCCGATTTTAACCCTTCTTTTGCTCTTTTAACGATAAATCGCACAAATTCACGACCACGGCTCAAAAGCCCCGCCCGGAGCATCACGTTTCGCGCGCTTTCCCCGTTGTTTCCTTGACTTTCCGGCAATTTAGGCCTATCCCCGCGCCAAGTCTTTGCAAGTGCCGCAGCGGCACGCAGGTATTCTTACCGAACCAGAACGGAAAAAGTTCTTCCTTTGACAACATTCTCTGATCTTGGCCTGAGCCAAAAAGTTCTTTCCGCTATTGCAGATGCCGGCTACACGACGCCGACACCCATTCAGGCTGGCGCCATTCCGCCGGCGCTGGAAAAGCGTGATATCTGCGGTATCGCACAGACCGGCACGGGCAAAACCGCGTCCTTCGTTCTGCCGATGCTGACGCTGCTCGAAAAGGGCCGCGCGCGCGCCAGAATGCCGCGCACGTTGATCCTCGAGCCGACCCGCGAGCTTGCAGCGCAGGTGGCGGAGAACTTCGAGAAATACGGCAAGAATCACAAGCTGAATGTCGCCCTCCTCATCGGCGGCGTTTCCTTCGAAGAACAGGACCGCAAGCTTGAGCGTGGCGCTGACGTGCTGATCTGCACCCCCGGCCGCCTTCTCGACCATTGCGAGCGCGGCAAGCTGCTGATGACCGGCGTGGAAATCCTCGTCATCGACGAGGCCGACCGCATGCTCGACATGGGCTTCATCCCCGATATCGAGCGTATCGCCAAGATGATCCCCTTCACCCGGCAGACGCTGTTCTTCTCGGCCACCATGCCGCCGGAAATCCAGAAGCTGGCTGACCGGTTCCTGCAGAACCCGACGCGTATCGAGGTCGCCAAGCCCTCCTCCACCGCAAAGACGGTAACGCAGCGTATCGTCGCCGCACATAATAAGGACTATGAAAAGCGCGCCGTTCTGCGCGATCTGGTCCGCGCCGAAGAAGCGGAACTCAAGAACGCCATCATCTTCTGCAACCGCAAGAAGGATGTGGCCGATCTGTTCCGTTCGCTGGATCGTCACGGCTTTTCCGTTGGCGCGCTGCATGGTGACATGGATCAGCGCTCGCGCACGACGATGCTGCAGAACTTCCGGGATGGAAACCTGACGCTGCTGGTCGCTTCCGACGTTGCAGCACGCGGACTTGATATCCCTGATGTCAGCCACGTCTTCAACTTCGATGTTCCCATTCATGCCGAAGACTATGTCCACCGCATCGGCCGCACCGGTCGTGCAGGCCGTTCGGGCAAGGCCTTCACCATCGTCACCAAGAGCGACGCGAAATATCTCGACGCAATCGAAAAGCTGATTGCCGAAAAGATCGAATGGCTGAGCGGCGATCTGTCCTCTCTCCCCGCGCCCATGGAAAGCTTCGAAAGCAATTCCGGCCGTCGCGGCAGCAAGGAACGTGGCGGCAGGGGCCGCGACAGAAACCGTCGCGATGCCCCGGCATCGCCGGTCGAAAACATCAATCAGGACGCACAATCCGCAGTGGATACCGACATCGCGGCTCACGGAGACGACAGGGTGAAAGCAGAACGCAGACCGGAAAAGACCCCGCGCAATTCCGAGCGCAACAGCCGCAACCTGAACTCGCTGCACGCCAATGACGACAACCGCGACCGTCGCCGCCACTATCGTGACCACGATGACGGCCCGACACCGGTCGGTTTCGGCGACGACATTCCCGCCTTCATGCTGATCGTGGCCAACGCCAAGGCCTGATCAGCGCAATGCACAACATGACCTCGACCATCAAGCCCGGCCTCGATTTTCCGGGCGTTGGCGTGGGGCTTGTCATATTGCGCGAAGGCCGCCTGCTTTTGTGCCGACGCATGAAAGCGCCGGAAGCCGGCTACTGGAGCATTCCGGGCGGCAAGGTGGATCACCTCGAGACTTGCCTCGCCGCAGCGCGGCGAGAGGCCGAAGAAGAAACCGGCCTCCAGATCGGCTCCGTCGAATTTCTCTGCCACAGCGAATTCATTGATCCGCAAGACCGTCACCACTGGGTCTCGCTGATCTTCGTCACCCGCGATGCGCAGGGCGAACCAACGCTGACCGAACCGGACAAGCTTTCCGCCATTGGCTGGTTCGATCCGGATAAACTTCCCGAACCCATCTCCGCCTTTGCAAAAGACGCCCTGGCCGCCCTGAATCAAGGCCGCACAGGAAACTGAGCCGACCTGCCTGCGGGCGACGGGTGCAGCCGAAGCGCGTTTTCAAACAGCCGCGTGGATTATGTGCCGGAGCTGGCTTCGCTCTCTCGCCGCTATATCTTTTCTATAAAAAACGGGAATGGCAGAACGCCTTTGCGCAAGGCTTTTCAAATTCAATTTTAAATTGCTTAAATTAGCTCCACATAAAAAACCGCTCCAGTTTCCCGAAGCGGTTTATACGTAATGAAAAAAATAGAATATAGAATGTAATATAGTCTGGCAGTGCTTATAATCGGAACACTTTCCGAGGCCTGTTACGGCCAATTTCAGTCGTCCCCTGAAACAATTCCATCTAAGCTAATCATTTACTTTCCGTCAAGTAAATCTTCTCGCAAATGCGAAAAAACCCCGGGGAGAAACCTTCCCCCATGATGAAGCTTTATCTATTTTGAATATATATCAGTGGCTTATGGAAATGGGAATAAAATGTGCATTTTTGTGGGCTGCACTCTAAGAGGCACAGCCAATAACGCACACATTCCAAATTGCATATCTACTCCACAAATATAATAATTTTATAAAGCAATACAGTCATTCTGCCGCACGGAGTTTTTCCCCGCAGCAAAAGAGGCAGGAGGATGAAACTCCGCAGAAAATTAACGATAACGGTCCCTCCATCCGTGAGAGACAAGTACAACTAAAAATTGATGTCCGGAAAAGCGATCAATCGAACAACGCGGACGTCGTAAACTTCTTCAGAATGCTGGACTTCAGGCAATTTTCCGATACGCAGGCGAGCCCGCACGGACGCAATGTCCCGTTGCAGCAATAAATGCATGAATTAATGCGCTTACAATGTCGATATAATGAATCTGCCCCACGAAATGATAAGCCACCACATAAAAATAGAGACGAATAAAACCAGCAATAAAGACCTGCGCCTAAAGTAAATTACGATATTTTGGGCAATTTTCTCCATATTCGTTCCACAATGCACATACTTGTGCCGGCAATGCCCCCTTTGGTCGGCAAGGAAATTTCGATCAATCTGGCCTTTCTTCTCTTGGCTTTATCTCAGGAGAAATCACCACCATCGCCATGACGACAATCGCGAATAAGAAAAGAAGTGGATACAAAACGAGCATCGCGAGGCCCTTAGCAATCAAACCGAGCGCCTTGCTTAACAATCCGGGCCTTTCAACGTGCATCATGGCCGCCTTTTCGGGGATCTATGTATTCAAACATTGTCATCGTCGCTTCAAAATAGAATCGTCTTGAAGACCACTAATGAGTCACCAAGCACCCAACCGCGCGATATTTGATTTTATGCAGGAGCACGAAGCGCGTGCCCTATCTTGCTGATGCCTTTAACACAGTGCTAAATAACCTATTAAAACAAGTGCGTCCTGCCAGACGCCCTTCCAATTATTGATATGCGAACACAGAGAGGATTAAATTACATTTGGATTTTTGTAAACTCCATTTGTGATTTAATTTGAAAGAATTTGGCTAGGAAAGAAGTCGAGCCCAAGACAGACCTAGGAAGACGCCTCCGCGCTGTGAGGGCCGCGTTCGATATCGATGACCGGGATGTCTTCGCCAGCCGACTGGTGATCAGCAAAAGCGGTCTGGCGCACTATGAACGGGGCGAACGCGTGCCCGACGCCGAATTGCTCTCTGCCTATCACCGGGAATTCGGCGTGAACATATCCTGGCTCGTCACGGGTCATGGAGATATGTTCGAAGGCGGGCAATCAACCAGCACAGACCATGGCTCACATCAGCTGCTGATCGATCTGATCAATCCGCTCGGAAGGCTGATAAACAAGGTTTATCGCGACCACGACGTCAGGATAACCGACGATCAGCGCTTCGCGGAGCTGACCAGATGGCACAACAATCTGACCAGTCGCGCCGGCCCTTCCTTCGAATGGAACGATCTTATGTCCCAGTTGCCCTGGGTGGAGCAAAGCCTTGGCGAGGAATTGCGTTCGAAACGGGCAAGTGCTGAAAGCAGCAAAAGATCGGCAAGCTGATCGTTGATAGCAGGGCCAGCACATCAGCAATGTGGTGGTTTTGCGGGAATGTCTGTGATGCGCACGTATTTTTCCTTTGGAAAACCGGTTGTTGCCGATAAACATCAAGCCGGGACAACAGGATTTCGATCACGTCATGCTTTCACTTCGCCTGCTAACGATCATCGCCGGTTTTGCCTTTGCGGGCTCAGCAAGCGCGGCATCGATTGGCATTGTTGCTCCGCAGAACGGCCCTTACGAGCTTCTGGGGCAACAGGTGCGGCAAGGTGCCAAGGCAGCGGCGGCCAAGCTCGGGCTCGATGTCGTCGAAATCCATGAGAGCTGCGAAGACGGCAGCGGTGGTGCGATTGCCGATGGCCTGGTGGCCGCCAAGGTCAGCGCCGCGATCGGTTTTTTATGCACGGAGACGCTTCAGGGCGTTCTGCCGCCATTAAAGGCGGCCGCCATTCCCGCGATCACGCTTTCCAGCCGTGCGCCTATCCTCATGGAAGATTCCCTGAAATATGGCTGGCCGCTTTTCCGTCTCTCCCCTTCCGACAGGGCCGAATCGGACAGGGTCGCTGAAATCATCCTGCGCGACTGGAAGGGGCATTCGATCGGGCTTGTGGACGACGGCACGATCTATAGCCGCGAACTTATCGACCGCATCCGCTCGTCGCTGGAGGAAAACGGTCTCAAACCAACCTTGTCCGATACGATGCGCCCCAACCAGGAGCAGCAGGTGGCCCTGGTGCGCCGGCTGGCGCGAACCGGCATTTCCCATGTCTTTGTGGGCGCGGAGCGCAACGACGTCGCCATCATCGCCAGAGATGCCGCATCCGAAAATCTTCCTTTGACCATCATGGGCGGTGACGCCATGAATGCGGCGAACAACCCGGTTCCCCTCACCGCCAATGTGCTGGCCGTCACGCGCCCGGCCTATGATACCCTGCCGTCGGCCCAGGCGATCACCGGAGAGTTGCGCGGCGCCGGCATCGAACCCGAGGGTTACGTCCTGCCGGCCTATGCTGCGACGGAACTGACTGCCGCCCTCGCGGAGGCGGCACAAGCGCAATCGAAACCCGCACCGGAGATACTGGCTGGCGGCACCGTCTTCAAAACCGTCATCGGCGACCTCGGCTTCAACCCGTCACACGACCTTTCCGACAATCCCTATCGCCTGCAGCGCTGGAATGGCCAGCGCTTCGAGCCGGCGGACAAGGCGGAAAGACAATAGGCAACGCGACATTCGCGTAAATTCGATGAAACACGGCTGAAAACGGCGGGCAAGCGCGCCACCAGCCGTTTCAAACCCCGATACTTGATGTTAAAGGCAGCTTACGCAACGCGTCGAGAGGAGTTTGCCCCATGTCCCTGCCCATCCGCATAGCCCCGTCCATTCTGGCTGCCAATTTCGCCAAGCTGGGACAGGAAGTCGCAGATGTCACGGAAGCGGGCGCGGACTGGATCCATCTCGACGTCATGGACGGCCACTTCGTCCCCAACATCTCCTTTGGGCCTGATGTCATCAGGGCGCTGCGGCCCCACAGCATGGCCTTCTTCGATTGCCATCTGATGATCGCACCCGTCGATCCCTATCTCGAAGCCTTCGCCAAGGCCGGCTGCGACAGTATCACCGTGCATGCGGAAGCGGGACCGCACCTGCACCGCTCGCTGCAGACGATCCGCGGGCTTGGCAGGAAGGCCGGCGTGACGCTCAATCCCGCCACGCCCCTTTCCGTCATCGAGAACGTGCTCGACGATGTCGATCTCGTCCTCATCATGAGCGTCAATCCCGGTTTCGGCGGGCAGAAGTTCATTCCGGCCATGCTCGACAAGATTCGCGCGGCAAAGGCAATGATCGGCGACCGGCCGATCGAACTGGAAGTGGATGGCGGCGTGACGGCGGAAACCGCAGGCGCGATCATTGCCGCCGGCGCCAATGCGCTGGTGGCAGGCTCGGCTGTCTTCAAGGGCGACGGCGTTGCCGACTACCGCAAGACCGTCGCACAGTTGCGCATGGCGGCGGAAGCCGGGCGGACGTAACCCGCCACCGCTAAATGCGGAAAGGCCGGACGGCACGACAGGCGTTGGGGGGCAGGCGTTGGGGGATAGTCATGGAAAGCGACAGGCGGGATTTCCGTGAGACGGCTTCGGCAGCGCTGTTCCTGGCTCTCGGCGCCCTTGTCTGGGGCCTCTGCTCAGCCGCTGCTGCCGCCATCGGGCTCTATATCCGAAACCGGCTGGAAACCGACCATGCCGCCGATATTGTCACGCTTTTCTTCTGCGGCGGCCTTTTAGGCTGGCTGCTGGCCGTCGCGGCTTTGCGCTTCCTTCCGGCCTCCACTGCCCTGCCACTGCGTTTCGCGGCAGCCTGTCTCGCCATCGCTTTCTTCACCCTTGCCGTTGCGGCGGCATTTTTCGCGTTTCAGTACCGTATCTTTTATGCGCAATGGCACGCACCGGCCTTTTCCCGCATCTGGTTTTTTCAGCAGCTCTTCACCTCGCTCGGCGCGGTCTACCAATTCACAATTCTCGGCCTCGGACTGTATTTTCCCTTTGCAGCTCTTCCGCTCTTGGCCGCCGGAGCAATCCTCTGCGGGCGTGCGCGGCAAGCGACATAGCCATGCAGCTTGATAGATTGAGATTACCGGAACACTTTGCTAAACGGGCAGCAAAATTCCTCCACAAAGAAAGTCATTGCCATGATCCCTCGTTACTCCCGGCCGGAAATGGTCGCCATCTGGTCGCCGGAAACAAAGTTCCGCATCTGGTTCGAGATCGAGGCACATGCCTGTGACGCACTGGCCGAACTCGGCGTCATCCCCAAGTCCGCTGCCCAGACCATCTGGGAAAAGGGCGGCAGCGCCACTTTCAACGTCGCCCGCATCGATGAAATCGAAGCCGTGACCAAGCACGACGTCATCGCCTTCCTCACCCATCTTGCCGAATTTGTCGGCCCCGACAGCCGTTTCGTGCATCAGGGCATGACCTCGTCCGACGTGCTGGACACCACGCTCAACATCCAGCTCGTCCGCGCCGCCGATCTGCTGCTCGCCGATATGGACCGGGTGCTCGCGGCTCTGAAAACTCGTGCCTTCGAGCACAAGAACACGGTGCGCATCGGCCGCAGCCACGGCATTCATGCCGAGCCGACCACCATGGGCCTGACCTTTGCGCGCTTCTACGCCGAGATGCACCGTAACCGCGAGCGCCTCGTCAATGCCCGTGCGGAAATCGCCACGGGCGCGATCTCAGGCGCCGTCGGCACTTTCGCCAATATCGACCCGCGCGTCGAGGAACATGTCTGCGCCAAACTCGGCCTCATTCCCGAGCCGGTCTCCACGCAGGTCATCCCGCGGGATCGCCACGCCATGTTCTTCGCCACCCTCGGCGTCATCGCCTCGTCGATTGAAAACGTCGCCATCGAAATCCGCCACATGCAGCGCACCGAGGTTCTCGAAGCGGAAGAGTTCTTCTCTCCCGGCCAGAAGGGTTCCTCCGCCATGCCGCACAAGCGCAACCCGGTTCTGACCGAAAACCTGACCGGCCTTGCCCGCCTGGTCCGCATGTCCGTCGTCCCGGCCATGGAAAACGTTGCCCTCTGGCACGAGCGCGATATCAGCCACTCCTCCGTGGAGCGCGCCATCGGCCCCGACACCACGGTCACCCTCGATTTCGCGCTGAACCGTCTGGCCGGCGTCATCGAGAAGCTGGTGATCTACCCGGACAACATGCTGAAGAACATGAACAAGTTCCGCGGCCTAGTGCATTCGCAGCGCGTTCTGCTTGCCCTGACACAGGCCGGTGTTTCGCGTGAAGACGCCTACCGTCTGGTACAGCGCAACGCCATGAGGGTGTGGGAACAGGGCGCGGATTTCCTCGAGGAACTGCTGGGCGACGAGGAAGTGCGCGCCGCCCTTCCCGAAGAGACCATTCGTGAGAAGTTCGACCTTGGTTACCACACCAAGCATGTCGATACGATCTTCACCCGTGTCTTCGGCAAGGCCTGAGAGAACTCCTTGAAGTTAATGCCGCCGCGGCCTTGATCGCGGCGGCATCACAACACAGATATGGGCGCATGAAAGTTTCAGAAGCAGATATCCTGATCGTCCCCGGTTACACTAATTCCGGCCCCGACCACTGGCAGAGCCGCTGGGAGCGCAAGCTTTCCACCGCCCGCCGTGTCGAGCAGGCCGAATGGTCGAAGCCGGTGAAAGAGGACTGGATCGCCCGGCTGGTGGAAGAGGTCAACGCCTCCACCAGGCCCATCGTCCTGGTCGCCCATTCGCTTGGCGTGCCGACCGTCATCCACGCCCTGCCGGAAATCGGCAAGAAGATTTCGGGCGCGCTTTTTGTCGCCCCGCCCGATGTCGCCAATCCCGATATCCGGCCAAAGCACCTGATGACCTTCGGGCCCTACCCGCGCGATCCACTGCCGTTTCCGGCAATCACCATCGCCAGCAGGAACGACCCCTTCGGCTCCTATGAACATGCTGATGACATCGCCGCCGCCTGGGGTTCGCTGCTGGTCGATGCCGGCATGTCCGGCCACATCAACACTGAGTCCGGCCACGGCCCATGGCCCGAAGGCGGCATGGTGTTCGCCCAGTTCCTGAGCCGGCTGAAGGCAGTCGAGCCCTGAAGGTGGTGGCCATTTGGACCGCCTCCCCTTCAATCGGCCCCGCAAGCCGATTTTCCAGGCGAAGCGGTTTCCCGGGCCTGTCACAAGAATTGAAGGGAAATATGCCAGCCGCATTGTAGAATGCACTCTTTTCCTTTATGGGACCGCTTCAAAGACCAAACGCAACGCCACCAGAATCGGCGTCAACCAAGAGACCCGCCATTATGAACCGTCGCCGCCGTATTTACGAAGGCAAGGCCAAGATCCTCTACGAAGGTCCGGAGCCAGGCACGCTTATCCAGTTCTTCAAGGACGATGCGACAGCCTTCAACAAGAAGAAGCACGAAGTCATCGACGGCAAGGGTGTGCTGAACAACCGCATCTGCGAATATGTCTTCACGCATCTGAACAAGATCGGCATTCCCACCCACTTCATCCGCCGCCTCAACATGCGCGAGCAGCTGATCAAGGAAGTGGAGATGATCCCGCTTGAGATCGTCGTGCGCAATGTTGCCGCCGGCTCGCTCTCCAAGCGCCTCGGCATCGAGGAAGGCGTGGTGCTGCCGCGCTCCATCATCGAGTTCTATTACAAGTCGGATGAGCTGGAAGACCCGATGGTCTCCGAAGAGCACATCACGGCCTTCGGCTGGGCCAACCCCGCCGAGCTTGATGACATCATGGCGCTTGCCATCCGCGTCAACGACTTCCTCTCCGGCCTCTTCCTCGGCGTCGGCATCCAGCTCGTCGATTTCAAGATCGAGTGCGGCCGGCTGTTCGAAGGCGACATGATGCGCATCATTCTGGCCGACGAGATTTCGCCCGATAGCTGCCGCCTGTGGGACATCGAGACCCAGAAAAAGATGGACAAGGACCTGTTCCGCCGCGATATGGGCGGGCTTGTGGAAGCCTATTCCGAAGTGGCGCGCCGTCTCGGCATCATCAATGAAAACGAACCGATCCGCGGCACCGGCCCTGTTCTGGTAAAGTAATATCGGCCCCGTAAAGTTATATTGGCCTCGTAGGGTAAATCAGGAGAAGATCAGGTGATCAAGGCACGGGTGACTGTTACGCTGAAGAACGGCGTTCTCGATCCGCAGGGCAAGGCAATCGAAGGTGCGCTCGGCAGCCTCGGTTTTGGTGGCGTCGACCATGTCCGTCAGGGCAAGGTCTTCGATCTGGAACTGGAAGGCGCCGACAAGGCCAAGGCCGAGACCGACCTGAAGGCAATGTGCGAAAAGCTGCTGGCCAATACGGTCATCGAAAACTACGCCATCAGCATTCTTTAAGCTCCAGGAGCCGCCGCCCATGAAATCCGCTGTCGTCCAACTTCCCGGCCTCAACCGCGACCGCGACATGATCGCGGCTCTGACGAAAATCTCCGGTCAGGCGCCCGTCACCATCTGGCAGACGGAAACGGATATTCCCGATGTCGATCTGATCGTCATCCCCGGCGGCTTCTCCTATGGGGACTATCTGCGCTGCGGCGCGATTGCCGCCCGCATGCCGGTCATGCAGGCCATCCGCGAAAAGGCCGAACAGGGCGTCAAGGTTCTCGGCGTCTGCAACGGCTTCCAGATTCTGGTTGAAGCCGGCATGCTGCCGGGTGCGCTGATGCGTAACGCTTCGCTGAAATTCGTCTGCCGTGAAGTGAAGCTCGAAGTTGCCAATAACGACACCGAATTCACCCGCGCCTACGACAAGGGCCAGATCCTGCGCTGCCCCGTCGCCCATCACGACGGCAACTATTTCCTCGACACGGATGAGCTGAAGTCCGTGGAAGGCAACGGCCAGGTCGTGTTCCGTTATGCTGAGGGCACCAACCCCAACGGCTCGCTGAACGACATTGCCGGCGTCATCAACGCCAAGGGCAATGTTCTCGGCATGATGCCGCATCCCGAAAATCTCATCGAAGCCGCCCATGGCGGCAATGACGGCCGCGGCCTCTTCGCCTCGGCACTCGGCGTCATCGCAGCCTGATAGACCGGGCGGGCTTCAAGCCCGCCTTTTTTGATGCCGGCTTCCGGCTATGTTTCGGCTTCTCTTCTGGATGACCTGATGCCCCGCATTCTTCGACACGATGCCTATAAAGCCACCGGACTGATCCTCGCGGCCGTTGCACTTGCCGCCTGCCAGCCGAAACCACAGCCGGTCGCCTCCGTCTCCCGCGCGGCCTTGCCGACGATGGAACGGATCGCGCTTGGCGCCAATGCCTGCTGGTTCAAATCGGGTGATGCAGCGTTCAAGGCCTATCGCCTCGCGCCGGAACTCAATTCTTTCTCGGGCCGCCCACGCATTCTGCTCGTGCCGCGCAACAGCCCGGAATCCCGCCCCATGCTGGTGATTCAGGCTGAAGGCAACCCGGCAAAGCTCGACGCCTTCGGACCCGTGATGAGCGAGGCCATCTCCGGCCGCATCGCCACCGACGTCAAGCGCTGGGCCAATGGCGGCAAGGGCTGCTGACCGGCGCCAAGTGAAAATCCAATAAAAAAACCCGCCAGCGCCGGTTGGGAATGGCGCGGCGGGCTGCCGAATGGCTTGATGGTGCCGGGGAAAGAAGGCACCGCTCTCCGACAAAAAAATCAAAGCGACCGGGAGGGCCAGACGAGAAGCCGCGATTTTGCGGCCTCGATGAGAGCCTCATCCCGCGTAACGCCGATATCATGCAGAAGATCGTCGGACAGTTCCCGCAAAGCGAGCCGTCCCTGCCGTTTCCGGTGCCAATTGAACATGCCCGCAATCATGCGACCAATAAGCGTGCGGGCGATCTTGGCCGGAAAGGGCGCCGGTGCGACCATGTCGCCGGCATCGCGGAACACGCGTTCCCGTTCGTAGCCATCAGGATAGAGTGTATCCGCTGTCGAAAGGTATTGATCCATCTTGCGCATATTGCACCTATTGTCTCCGTGGGTTTGATCTCACTCAATGCAGACAATAAATACAATTGACTTGCGCACCGATACAATGCATAAATTGTCACCATGACAAATTGGCTTCCTGACATTACCGAGGGCGACGGCCCGATTTACCTTCGCCTTGCGGACAGTATCGAAGGCGCGATTTCGGACGGAACCCTGGAGGCCGGTTCGAAATTGCCACCGCAGCGCAATCTCGCTTACGATCTCGGTGTGACAATCGGTACAATCAGCCGAGCCTATGGCCTCATTCACGAACGCGGCCTCGTCAGCGGCGAAGTCGGCCGCGGCACCTATGTCAACGAACGCAAGACCCCTGCCCCTTTATCGCCCGTGGAACCGCCAGCATCGGCATTCGGCGGCACGCGCTTCGCCATCGACACCAGCGCCGAATTCCGCCTGAACACCACGGCAGCACCGGATGTCGGCCAGGGTGCGCTCGTCAGCAGGCATGTCGAAGCCCTCGCCAGAGAACATCCTTTCGAAATTTCCAGCTACGCCCGCAGCTTTCCCGACAATTGGTGTATGGCGGGCGCTCGCTGGCTCTCCCAGAACGGCTGGTCGCCGAAGCCGGAAAACATCGTCTCGACGCTCGGCGCCCATGCGGGAGTGATGAGCGTGGTAACCGCAATGACGGCGCCGGGTGACCGCATCGTTTTTGAGCCCGTCACCTATTCCCACATCAGCCGCAGCGCCACCCTTGCCGGGCGTCGCGTGACGCTGGTGGAGGCGGATGAAAAAGGTATCGTCCCTGATGATTTCGAACGCATCTGCGCCCAGCAACATCCGAAGATGATCTTCCTGATGTCGGCGGGCCAGAACCCCACCTGCGCCACCCTGCCCGAGGATCGGCGGCGGGCAATCGCCGATATTGCCCGCAGATACGGCGTATGGATCATCGAGGACAATCTCTACGGTGCCATGACCCGCGAAGCGATCCCACTCATTGCGGAATTCGCGCCCGATATCACCTTCGTCGTCGGTGGCCTGTCGAAATCCGTCGCGGCCGGTGTGCGGGGTGGCTGGGTCGCCTGCCCGGCGCAATTTTCATCGAGAATACGAATTTCGCATTCGATGCTGACCGGCGGATTGCCCTTCATGCTGGCCGAACTGAATGCGCGTCTCGTCAATAGCGGCGACGCCCACGACATCCGCAAGGATTGCATCGCCGAGATCAATCAGCGCGAGGCGATCGCCAGACGCATCTTTGCCGGGCTGGAATTCAATTCCCTGCCCGATATCGCCTTCATGTGGCTGAGGCTGCCCGAACCCTGGCTGTCGGGCACCTTCCGCAATGCCGCCATGAAGGAAGGCGTGCTGATCGACGACGAGGACGAGTTCAAGGCCGGCCGCTCGGAAAAGGTATTCCACCGCGTCCGCATCAGTTTTTCCGGACCTTCCACGCGTGAGGAACTGACACATGCCTTCGGCATCCTGCGCAATTTGCTCGACAATGGTTCATCCGGCTATGAAAGCGAGGCATGACGCGGGGTGCGGCCGTTCAGGCGTCGCCCGCAACAGGTGAATAAGGGCAAAAACCGCCCATTAGCCAGCAAACCGGCGCATTTTCCTGTCGCGCCATGGAGCCTCTTGCGCTAAAGAACCGGAAACTTTCCTCGGCTCGAACCGCGTGAGACCTATGTCGATTTCAAACTCCATCAAGATCACCCCGGAACTCGTTGCATCCCACGGGCTGAAGCCCGACGAATACCAGCGTATCCTCGACCTGATCGGACGGGAGCCGAGCTTTACCGAGCTTGGCATCTTCTCGGCCATGTGGAACGAGCACTGCTCCTACAAGTCTTCCAAGAAGTGGCTGAAGACCCTGCCGACAACAGGACCGCGCGTCATCCAGGGCCCCGGTGAAAATGCCGGCGTGGTCGATATCGACGATGGCGACTGCGTCGTCTTCAAGATGGAGAGCCACAACCACCCGTCCTATATAGAGCCCTATCAGGGTGCGGCGACCGGCGTCGGCGGCATTCTGCGCGACGTCTTCACCATGGGCGCCCGCCCGATTGCAGCCATGAATGCACTCCGCTTCGGCGCGCCTGACCACCCGAAGACCCGTCACCTCGTGGCGGGTGTCGTCGCCGGTGTCGGCGGATACGGCAATTCCTTCGGCGTGCCGACTGTCGGTGGCGAAGTGGAATTCGATCCGCGTTATAACGGCAACATCCTCGTCAACGCTTTCGCAGCCGGCCTTGCCAAGTCCAATGCGATCTTCCTCTCGGAAGCCAAGGGCGTCGGCCTGCCGGTGGTCTATCTCGGTGCAAAGACCGGCCGTGACGGCGTCGGTGGCGCAACCATGGCCTCGGCCGAGTTTGACGAGTCGATCGAAGAAAAGCGCCCCACCGTTCAGGTCGGCGACCCCTTCACCGAAAAATGCCTGCTGGAAGCCTGCCTTGAGCTGATGAAGACCGGCGCTGTCATCGCCATTCAGGACATGGGTGCCGCCGGCCTCACCTGCTCGGCTGTCGAAATGGGCGCCAAGGGCGATCTCGGCATCGAACTCGACTTGAACGCCGTACCGGTGCGCGAAGAGCGCATGACGGCTTACGAAATGATGCTGTCGGAAAGCCAGGAGCGCATGCTCATGGTTCTCGAGCCCTCCAAGGAAGAAGTCGCCAAGGCAATCTTCGTTAAATGGGGTCTGGACTTCGCCATCGTCGGCAAGACCACCGACGACCTGCGCTTCCGCGTGCTGCACAATGGCGAAGAAGTGGCCAACCTGCCGATCAAGGAACTCGGCGACGAGGCTCCCGAATATGACCGCCCCTGGACGCCCGCCAAGGTGCCCGCAGCGCTTTCCGAAAACGACGTCCCCGCAGCCGATATTGCCGATGCGCTGGTGTCGCTCGTTGGTTCGGCCAACAATTCCTCGCGCCGCTGGGTCTATGAGCAATATGACACGCTGATCCAGGGCAATTCCCTGCAGCTGCCGGGCGGTGATGCCGGCGTGGTGCGTGTCGAAGGCCATGACAAGAAGGCGCTCGCTTTCTCCTCCGACGTGACCCCGCGTTATGTCGAGGCCGATCCCTTTGAAGGCGGCAAGCAGGCTGTCGCCGAATGCTGGCGCAACATCACCGCCACCGGCGCCCTGCCGCTGGCGGCCACCGACAACCTGAATTTCGGCAATCCGGAAAAGCCTGAAATCATGAGCCAGCTCGTCCATGCCATCAAGGGCATCGGCGAAGCCTGCCGCGTGCTGGAATTCCCGATCGTCTCCGGCAATGTCTCGCTCTACAACGAGACCAATGGCCAGGCGATCCTGCCCACCCCCACCATCGGCGGCGTCGGCCTCCTGAAGGATTGGGGCCGTATGGCGCGCATCCGCTTTGCCGCGGCTGACGAGGTAGTGCTGCTTATCGGCGCGCCTGCCGGCCTCGGCACGCACATTGCCCAGTCGGTTTACATGCGTGACGTTCACGGCCGCACCGATGGCCCGGCGCCGCATGTCGATCTCACTGCCGAGAAGAAGAACGGCGATTTCGTCCGTGGCCTGATCACCGATGGTC
Source organism: Agrobacterium tumefaciens (assembly GCF_005221325.1). Lineage (NCBI taxonomy): Bacteria > Pseudomonadati > Pseudomonadota > Alphaproteobacteria > Hyphomicrobiales > Rhizobiaceae > Agrobacterium > Agrobacterium tumefaciens. The sequence continues at coordinate 1,614,707 of NZ_CP039888.1, forward strand.
TTGCCACCGCCGTTCACGATTGCTCCTCGGGTGGTCTCGCCCTTGCAGTTGCCGAAATGGCGATTTCGTCCGGCATCGGTGCGACGATCGATGCGGTCGAAGGCCATAATCCGGTTCTCACCTTCTATGGCGAAGACCAGGCCCGCTACGTCCTGACGGTCAAGAAGGCTGATCTCGACAAGGTGCAGGCGGCTGCCAAGGCGGCAGGCGTTTCCTGCCCGGCAATCGGCTTTACCGGCGGTTCCGCCGTAAAGCTGGGCACGGCGCGGGCTGTCGAGATTAAAGAATTGCACTTGGCCTATGAATCGTGGTTCCCTCAATTTATGGATGGCGAAACTTTGATCGCCGCAGAATGAATTAAGGAGAAACACCATGCCCATGAAACCCGGCGACATTGAAGACATGATTAAGGCGGGAATTCCCGGGGCAAAGGTCACGATCCGCGATCTGGCCGGTGACGGCGACCACTACGCGGCGGAAGTCGTTGCGGATGCGTTCAAGGGCAAGACCCGCGTGCAGCAGCACCAGATGGTCTATGACGCGCTGAAGGGCAATATGGGTGGTGTTCTGCATGCCCTTGCCCTGCAGACCTCGGCTCCCGAATGATTGTGGCGGTGAAAGCGGTGCCGGCAAGGCAGTCTCACTGTCTCGCCGACGCATAAAGGCCCCGAACTAAATCAAAGGCCCGCGTGACACTCTCGCGCGGGCCTTTTCATATCAGGCAAAATGGGCAAACGATGCTTACAAAGCAGGCGGGCTCTGCGAATCCAGATCGGCAAAGGATGCCGCCGGCAAAGGCCCCGCCGTCAAAAGGGTGAAATCGTAACCGGACTTGCGGTCCGGCCCGAGAACATATTGCCGGTGCATGCGCAGGAAGTTGCGCTTGTTCTTCCTGTAGCGCTCCGGCGAAAGCGAGTGCTTGAAACGGATCGGCACGATCTTCGGCTGCGGGGCATCGCGGTGGCCCGTCAGCGCCACCGTGTTGCAGCGATAGAGATGGATCGGGTCGGTGAGGCACTGGATATCGAACCATGTCACATCAGGGTGACGTGCGATTGCGCCGACGCTCTCGCGAAGCCGTTCCGCGCTCGACAGGAACGCACATTGCAGCGCCGCACCGCCCAGTGTCGCGAAAGACAGCTTCCGTCTATCCAGCGCATCCGGCTTCAGCTCCAGCACGCGGCCGCTGACCGCGAGCGCGAGGCTGGCGCCCATGCTGTGCGACACCACCAGAACCTCATCCGACGGCTGTTCGAGCGCGGCCACAACAAGCGCTGCCCTCTCCTCGATCCAGTCACGGGCGATCGGCTCATCGCGGCCGACCGCGAGCGCGAAGCGCCAGTCCGCATAAAGATGCAGGGTATGAAACCGCTCCGCGAAAGGCAGGAACGCCTTCACGAAAAACAGGGCGGCAGCGGGAAGGCTGACCGCCAGAAGCCAGAGCGGCAAACCTAAAAGCCATGGCGAGAGTGCAATGCCGGCAGCAAGCGCGCCGCCGACAAGCATCAGCAGGAACGGAAAGATGAAAAACAGGCCAAAACGCCAGGCATGGCGGAAATAATGCGCCGCACCGCCCTCACTGACGATGCCCGCCCCGGCCTTGAAGCCCAGCCAGACCTGCCGCCAGACGGACGCATCCCGAAGCTGCGAGATGACATCGTTATGGTCATAGACAAAGATATCCGAGCGTGTCCGCCAGTCGCCCGCCGAGGCCTCCACCGCGAATGCTTCGCCAGCCGGTCTGCTCTCCAGCGGCCCCACCGCATAATTGACGTCCCATGTCTTTCCCGCCAGCGCTGCGGCGCGCTGATAGCGCAGATGATGGGCGGCCGCGTCGAGCGGATCGAAACCGGGGAAATAAAGAACAAGTCGTGACTTGACGGTCGGCATGCATGAACCTTCAGGCTGGAGACACCCGAAAGGATCGCTTGATACAGTGGGCGATGCACGTATAGTAAAAATCGCGACGGAAATGTGATTTATTTATTGGCGAGGGAAATTTGTCTGGCATCGTCGATCAATTGCTAAATGGCGTCGTCAAGGGCGCTCTGGCTGAAGTCCTCACCAAGACCGGCATCCGCAAGACCCGCCGCACGCGCCGGGCGAAAACCACCGGCTCTCTCGCCGGCGGCATCGTCGGTTCCGTTCTGGAGGCCGCGATCAACGCCGCTGTCAAACCCAAGCCGAACAAGAAGCAGGTGAGCAAGAGACGCACCGCCGCCGCGCGCAGCCGACAGAAATATAAATGATGCGTCGTCTCTGCCTACTTCCCACCGTTTTGCTTGTAGTTATTTCTGGACCGCTGCAAGGCACCGCAGAGGTTGAGGACGGCAAAGATATCAAAGTCAGCTTTATCGTGACTCTCGCTGGTGCTGACAGAATATCTGGCACAGCGCTCTGTAAAACCGGCGAAACCTGCCGCCTCGTAGAACACGAAAGTCCAAAATTAACTATCGATCTTAAAGCAGGTCGCTCCTACAGCGAGATCGAAATCCGTTGCAAGGATGACTGCTCGTTCAACAGCGGCCACGAAACCATGATCTTCGAGAACAAACAGGAACTTGATATCTATAACGGCAAATCAGGTCCGATAGTTAAGTCGGTCTGGAGGCGACGGGAGCCGATTGGAAAGATAATGCTCAACTTTTCTGATCCGTCTGGGATGACGCGCTGATAGATAGGGCTTCGCCTGCAATCAGCCATGCCACACAGACGCATTTTTTACGCTTTCCGGGTGGAAATCGCGCCGCGACATGTTATCTAGGAACAAACGGAAAGCAGCGGCCTTGAACCGCATGTGAAAGGAATAGGCCTATGAGCGGCATTAACGACATGATCGACAGCGAAGTGAAGAGCAACGACATCGTTCTTTTCATGAAGGGCACCCCGCAATTTCCGCAGTGCGGTTTTTCCGGCCAGGTGGTACAGATCCTCGATTATCTCGGCGTCGACTACAAGGGCATCAACGTGCTTGCCGATGCCGACATCCGTCAGGGCATCAAGGACTATTCCAACTGGCCGACCATCCCGCAGCTCTACGTTAAGGGCGAATTTGTCGGCGGCTGTGATATCGTAAGAGAGATGTTCCAGTCCGGCGAGTTGCAGAGCCACTTCCAAGAACAGGGTATCAGCGTCCGCGGCGCGGCCTGATTTCGGCCGGTACATCCGGCCCACCCTGATTGTCAGAAATTTATGCCAGGCGTTGCTTCATGCAACGCCTTTGCCGTTCTTTTTGGGGCAATCCTGTGACAGAACTTTCACAATCCACTTCGCGCGCCGGTTCGATGGGGCGCACGGAATTCATTGCGCTGGCCGCAATGCTGATGGCGCTGAATGCGCTGGCCATCGACATCATGCTGCCCGGTCTTCAGGAAATCGGCGCCTCGCTGGGCGTCGAGAATGAAAACCACCGCCAATACGTCATTTCCACCTATCTCCTTGGCTTCGGCATCGCCCAGCTTCTCTACGGGCCGATTTCGGACCGTTTCGGCCGTCGCAAGCCGATGCTCGTCGGGCTGGCCATCTACATCGTTTCAGCCCTCGCCGTTGTCTTCGTCCCGTCATTCTCCGGCCTGCTGTTCCTGCGCTTCATTCAGGGCATCGGTTCGGCGGCGACACGCGTCATCACCATCTCGATCGTGCGTGATATCTATGGCGGCCGGCAGATGGCGGAAGTCATGTCGCTGATCATGATGGTCTTCATGGTCGTTCCGGTCATCGCGCCCGGCACCGGCCAGATCGTGCTCTTTTTCGGCAACTGGCACCTGATCTTCGCCTTCATGGCCGGCATTGCCGCCGTGGTGACGGCCTGGATGTATTTCCGCCTGCCGGAAACCCTGCATCCTGATGATATCAGGCCCTTCACCGCCCGCTCGGTGCTTGGCGGCTTCAAGATCGTGCTCACCGATCGTATCGCGCTCTGTTATACGCTTTCCAGCACCTTCATCTTCGGGGCGCTGTTCGGCTTCATCAATTCGGCTGAACAGGTCTATAAGGGCATTTATCAGCTGGGCGCGTGGTTCGCGGCGGCCTTTGCGGGCGTGGCACTGTTCATGGCCTTCTCATCCTTCATCAATGCCAAGCTGGTGGGACGGTTCGGCATGCGCAAACTGTCGCACGGATCGCTGCTCGGCTTCATCGCCATCACTTTCGTGTGGCTGGTGGTGCAGGTGCTGGGGCCGGAACCGATGCCCTTTACCATCTTCATCGTGTTCTTCGCGCTCGCCATGTTCCAGTTCGGCTGGATCGGCTCGAACTTCAACTCGCTCGCGATGGAGCCGCTCGGCCATGTCGCCGGCACCGCCTCCTCCGTCATCGGCTTCATGGGAACCGTCGGCGGCTCGCTGATCGGCGCCGCCATCGGCCAGGCTTTTGACGGCACGGCGCTGCCAATGGTGGCCGGCTTCTTCATCGTCTCCATCATCGGCCTGATCTTCGTGCTGATCGGCGAAAAGGGCGTGCTCTTTCAGGCCCACAACAAGCCAACACGGTAAATTCAGGCAGACAAAAAGAAAGGGCGCGGAATTCTGTTCCGCGCCCTTTTTATTGAAAACAGCCGTTGTTCGATTAAACAGTGAAAATCTTCTCGCGCAGCAACTCCCACGTCTGCTGATCCGGCGCCAGCAGCAAGCCACCATCCACATGGCGCGGCAGGTAGGGCGAACCGTCGAGACGGGCGGCATAGGCACCCGATTCCTGCGAGATCAGCGTGCCGGCCAGATGGTCCCAGGGCATCAGCTTGTTATACATCAGGAAATGCATATGCCCGCCGCAGAACAGGCGGTATTCGTGTGCGGCGCAGCGATAGCTGGTGAACAGCCGCACATCCGCAAGGTTCATCAAAATCTTGCGCCGGGTCTCCACGTCGAAATAGCCGGTATTGGCGATGCCCACCATCTGCGACAGTTCCGGCGCCGGCACGACCGACATCTGCGTCTGCGCGCCATCGGCACTGCAAAGCCACGCGCCAGAGCCTTTTTCCGCAATCGCCCAGTCATTGCCCATCGGATCGAAGATCAGGCCGGCAACGGTCTCGCCCTTGGAGATGACGCTCATCATCACACCGAAGAGCGGCAGGCCGGAGGCGAAATTATAGGTGCCGTCGATGGGATCGACCACCACGGCAAGATCGGCATCGGCAAGCTTGCCGAGCAGCGAGGCATCGGCCGCAACAGCTTCTTCGCCGATGAACAGCACCTGCGGCATGATCTCCTGTACCCGCGCACGGATCAGCCGCTCCGCAGCTTCGTCAGCCTCGGTTACGAGGTCGATCGCCTCGCTCTTTATCCTGATATCGCCCTCGCCCAGATTGCGGAACCTCGGCAGTATTTCCACTGCCGCCGCCTCCTGAAGCGCATTGGCAAGAGAGGCGATGTCGAGTTCGATGGCCATGGGCAATATCCTTCTATCTGAGCGTCAATCTTATAAGGCGACGATTTCCCGTCGCAGCATCTTCCAGCTCTCCCTGTCGGGAGCGGACAGGATGCCTCCAGTCGTCTGGCCGGGCCGGTAAGGCGTATTGTCGAAACGGGCCGTGTAACCACCGGCCTCTTGATGAACGAGAACACCGGCGAGGTGATCCCAGGGCATCAACTTTTCATGGCCGATGAAATGCAGCTTGCCGGCCGAGGCAAGCCAATATTCATGTGCCGAACAATTGATGGAAAGCGCCATCTTGATCTTGGCCATATTGGCGGCGATTACCGGACGGCGGTCCTCATGGCTGTGGCCCCAGGAAAAAATGCCGACCATTTCGGACAATGGCACGGGATCGGCGACCTTGAGCTTTGCCTGCGAACCGTTCTTGCGGTGGAGATAGGCCCCCTCACCTTTCAGCGCGATAATGGTATCGCCCATGACAGGATCGTGGATGATGCCCGCCATCGTTTCACCCTTGATGGTAACCGCGAGCAATGTGCCAAAAGCGGGAAAGCCGGAAGCATAATTGAACGTGCCGTCGATCGGATCGATCACGAAGGCAAGCGGCGCATCGGCAAGCGCTGGAATGACTGAAGGGTCCGCCTCATAGGTCTCTTCGCCGACGATATGGGCCTTCGGAAACCGCTCAAGCAGCGCGGCGGTGATCGCCTTTTCCGCCAGAACGTCTGCCTCGGTGACGAGATCGACGGCGGAGGTCTTTTCGGAGATGGCGCCGGCGCTCAGGTTTCGGAAGCGGGGCATGATTTCCTGCCGGCCGGCAGCGGCAACGGTGGAAACGAGGAATTCGATATCTTTGTCGGAAAGGCTCATGGCGCGGGGCACTTCTTCATCAGGGAGGGCTGGCCTCCCTACGCTCTTCAGGTGACGCGCCAGTGACAGCAAGCGCCGAAAAATCAAAAAGCCTGGGATCAAGCAGATGCGATGGGTTCACATGCGCAAGCGCCCGCAACATCACGTCCTTGCGGCCCGGCATGCGCCTTTCGATATCGGCCAGCATCTCTTTCATGGCATTGCGCTGAAGCCCGTCCTGCGAACCGCAGAGGTCGCAGGGAATGATCGGGAATTCCATCGCCGCCGCAAATTTCGCCATATCGTCTTCGGCGCAATAGACAAGCGGGCGCATAACCATGAGGTCGCCCTCATCATTCAAAAGCTTCGCCGGCATGCCGGCCAGCCGGCCGCCATGGAAGAAGTTCATGAAAAAGGTCTCGAGAATATCCTCGCGGTGATGGCCGAGCAGCAGCGCGTCGCAGCCCTCCTCCCGCGCGATGCGGTAAAGATTGCCGCGCCTGAGCCGCGAACAGAGCGAACAGTAAGTGCCGCCCGAGGGCACCTTTTCCTTCACCACCGAATAGGTATCGCGATATTCGATACGATGGGCGACACCGATCTTCGCCAGATATTCCGGCAGCACATGTTTGGGAAAATTCGGCTGGCCCTGATCGAGATTGCAGGCGACCAGTTCCACCGGCAAAAGGCCGCGCCATTTGAGATCGAGCAGCAGCGCCAGAAGACCATAGCTGTCCTTGCCGCCGGAAAGGCCGACAAGCCAGCGCTTCTGGCCTTTCAACATGCCGAAATCTTCAAAGGCCTGGCGCACATTGCGCAGCAGCCGCTTGCGCAGCTTGTTGAACGAAACCGACCGCGGTGCATTGTCGAATAGCGGATGCGAGCTGCCGTTTTCCTCGGACGCGTCCTGATCCGCCCCGATCTGGGTTACCCCGGCCTGATCTACAAAGTCATCGATCCTGGTGAGAATGTTCATCATCCGCTCGCTCCGGCACAACCGCCGTTCTTAGTGCAGGCAATGCCCCCATCCGCCGGCAATATCAAGCCCCGAATACCGACCAGCCGGTTTTCGTCGCCAGCAATTCCAGCGCCTGTGACCCGAGCGCCGAGTTACCCACCTTGTTGAGACCCGGCGACCAGACCGCAATCGATGCATTGCCGGGCGCCACCGCCATGATGCCGCCGCCGACGCCGCTCTTGCCCGGCAGGCCGACATGATAGGCGAAATCGCCCGATCCGTCATAATGGCCACAGGTCAGCATCAGCGCACTGATACGCCGCGCCCGGCGGTCGGAGACGACCGTGTGGCCGGTCAGCGGATTACGGCCGCGATTGGCGAGGAAGAGGCCAGCACGGGATAGCTGCGCGCACGTCATCGACAGCGCGCACTGATGGAAATAAACGCCGAGCGTATGTTCCACGGGATGATGCAGATTGCCGAAGGAACGCATGAAATTGGCAAGCGCAAAATTGCGGAAACCCGTCGCCTGCTCGGATTTCGCCACCGTATCGTCAATGCTGATCGTGTCATCGTCAGCGAGATAACGCACGAAGCGCAGAAGCTCGCCAATCGCCTCACGCGGCTGGTGGCCGGAAAGAACGATATCGGTCACCACGATTGCGCCGGCATTCACGAAGGGATTGCGCGGGATGCCGTGCTCATGTTCCAGCTGGACGATGGAGTTGAAGGAAGAGCCTGAAGGTTCGCGCCCCACCCGGTTCCACACCGTCTCGCCGGCCTTGCCGAGCGCCAGCGTCAGCATGAAGACCTTAGAGATACTCTGGATCGAAAACGGTACAAGCGCATTGCCGGCCGTATAGGTGGTTCCATCGACGGTGGTGATGGCGATGCCGAACTGGTTGGGATCGACCTTGGCAAGTTCGGGAATGTAATCCGCAACCTTCCCCTCGCCCAGTCTTGGCAGCATGCTGTCATAGATGGAATCGACGATCGCCTGAATATCCTGCATGCAAAGCCTTCCCCAGCAAACAAAAAAGCCGCCCCGAGGGGCGGCTTTCTCAATACTGAAACGCGTCGATTAACGCGAGTAGAATTCGACGACCAGATGCGGTTCCATGACGACCGGGTACGGAACGTCGGAGAGCGACGGAACGCGGGCGTAGGTCGCAACCATCTTGTTGTGATCAACTTCGATGTAGTCAGGAACGTCACGCTCTGCGAGCTGAACGGCTTCGAGAACCGTCACCAGCTGCTTGGACTTCTGACGAACTTCGATAACGTCGCCGGCCTTGCAACGGTAGGAACCGATGTTGACGCGAACGCCGTTAACCGTGACGTGGCCATGGTTGATGAACTGGCGCGAAGCGAAAACGGTCGGAACGAACTTGGCGCGGTAGACGATGGCGTCCAGACGCGACTCGAGCAGGCCGATCAGGTTCTCGGAAGTGTCACCCTTGCGACGGTTTGCTTCGTCGAAAGTGGCGCGGAACTGCTTTTCGCGCAGTTCGCCGTAATAGCCCTTGAGCTTCTGCTTGGCGCGCAGCTGCGTGCCGAAGTCGCTCATCTTGCCCTTGCGGCGCTGGCCGTGCTGGCCCGGGCCGTATTCGCGGCGGTTAACCGGGGACTTCGGACGACCCCAGATGTTTTCGCCCATGCGGCGGTCGATTTTGTACTTAGCCGATTCGCGCTTGCTCATCGTATTTCCTTCTCAAAAGGTTATGCCGGTCTGTTGCCAAACCGGTTTAAGGAAACACGCCCTCCTCTGAAGCCCGTTTCAGGGCCTCTGACAGGCTTCTCACATGCAAATGGAGAAACCACGGGACATGTCGGTGATATTGACCGCCGAACGTCAGCCTTTAAACTGCAAGGCAGTCAACAAAACACACCGGACATTACTGCCCGGCGTTGGGGCGGCTTCTATAGTCGTTTTATAAAATTGTCAAACAGCGTCTGCCGATTTTTTTCTTGGACCTGCCCTTGAAAACATCGAGCGGCCACCCATTTACCCATCGTGATCAGAACTCGGGCCCCTCTGACGTGTTACCGGACAACACGTGATGTCGAGTTTCTTTAGGTTGGGGCCCACGTATATTCTTGACACACGTTCCCCATCCGCAAAGCCAACCTCGTCCGGCCAAAGGTTGACTGATGGAGTTCCTCCTCAACGATTTTCTCGGCACCCCCACATGGATGTGGGCGGTCTTCATTTCTCTCGTCCTTGGCCTCTTGGCGCTGGATCTCGGCGTGCTGCACAAGAATTCCAAGGAAATCGGCATTCGTGAAAGCCTGCTGATGTCGGGCTTCTACATCGCCATCGGTTTGGCCTTCGGCGGCTGGATCTGGTATCAGTCCGGCCAGCAGTCGGCGATGGAATATGTCACCGGCTTCGTGGTCGAAAAAAGCCTGGCGATGGACAATATCTTCATCATCGCCATGATCTTCTCCTATTTCGCCATTCCCCGCCAATATCAGCACCGCGTGCTGCTCTGGGGTATCCTCGGCGTCATCATCCTGCGCGGCATCATGATCGCCGGCGGTGCGGCCATCGTCGAAAACTTCCACTGGGTACTGTATCTCTTTGCGGCCTTCCTCGTCTTCACCGGCCTCAAGATGCTGTTTTCGTCCGACCATGACGAGAACGATATCGGCAACAACCGCATCCTGAAATTCCTGCGCAGTCGCCTGCCGGTAACGGAAAAGCTGCATGGCGAGAAATTCTTTGTAAAAGAGACGGATGCCACCACAGGCAAGCTGAAGACCTTTGTGACACCGCTCTTCCTGGCGCTCATCATGGTCGAAATCGCCGACCTGATCTTCGCCGTCGATTCGATCCCGGCAATCTTCGCGATCACCACCGATCCGTTTATCGTCTACACCTCGAACATCTTCGCGATCCTCGGCCTGCGCGCGCTCTATTTCGCACTCGCCGCCCTGATCCACCGCTTCGCTTATCTGAAATATGCGCTGGCTGCGGTTCTGGTCTTTGTCGGTTCGAAAATCTTCGTGGCGGATATGCTCGGCATCGCCAAGATCCCGCCGGCCGTCTCGCTCGGCGTCACGGTCGCCATCCTTGCAACCGGCATCATCGGTTCGCTGATTGCCACGCGGAAAGAAGTGAAGGCCATCGAGTAAGGCCTCTAACGGCAAGCGGCAGGGAAACCTGCCGCAACCTCACTCAGCCGCCAGCTTTGCATCATCCTCAGCCGCATCCGCATCGCCGGGTGCGGTTTTTGCATCGAGATCGGGGAAGGCTACGATGCGCTTGCCAGAGAAATCGGCATGCACGACCACAAGCTCCTTCTCCTCGAAATAACCGAGCAGCCGGCGGGCACGGCGGGCGGAATGGGTGCCATAGGCGCGGGCGATGCGGGCATCCGACGGGCAAGGCTCTTCACCAAGTGCGGCCTTGACCAGCAGCAGGAAAACGCCCTGCAGATCGTCGGAAACCGACATCGACAATTCCAGCGCCTTTTCCCAACCTTCACTTGCCGCCATCGCCGCATCCACGCCGGAACGGGCGATCGCCACCTGCCGGCGGAATTCGGGAAGCGTCATCGGCGTGCCGGGAATGCGGCGCATACGGGCACGCACCAGAAAATCCTGATAAAGCACGGCATCCGTGCGATAGGCCGATTGCGGATCGTCGAGAATTTCGACGAGAACCGCTCCGATCTTTTCCTCGCGCTCTTCAGCCGTCAGTTCCGGCTGACCTGCACGCGGCGACTGCTCCTGTGACGGGCCAACGGCAGCTGGCGTGGAGCGGGAAAGCTCGGCCAGAATATCGGTCGTCGGGCGCGGCGCCGGCGGCGTACGGCGCATAGCGGGCCGTGTAAACTCCTCCGGGTCGGGCGTGAAGATCAGGTCTTCCACATCTGGTAGTGCGCCCGGCAGCGGCATCAGCTTCGGTGAAGACGAGCGCGCCGAGGTTTCCACCGCACCGATGACGATGGGCAACGGGCGGCGCGACAGCGCCGGGCCGAGCGCCACGAAATTGCCGCGCTGGAGATCGCGGAACATTTCCGCCTGCCGCCGCTCCATGCCGAGCAGATCGGCCGCACGCGCCATGTCGATATCGAGGAAAGTACGCCCCATCAGGAAGTTCGAGGCTTCCGCCGCCACGTTCTTGGCAAGCTTTGCAAGACGCTGCGTGGCGATGACGCCCGCAAGCCCGCGTTTACGCCCACGGCACATCAGATTGGTCATGGCGCCCAGCGACGCCTTGCGCGCATCTTCCGTTACCTCGCCGGCGACGGAGGGCGCGAACATCTGCGCCTCATCCACGACCACCAGCACCGGATACCAGAATTCGCGATCCGCATCGAACAGGCCGTTCAAAAAGGCGGCAGCGGCCCGCATCTGCTGCTCGACATCAAGGCCTTCCAACGTCAGCACACAGGACACGCGGTGCTGGCGAATGCGGTTGGCAATGCCGGCAAGTTCGGCTTCCGTACGCTCGCCATCCACCACCACATGGCCGAACTTGTCGGAAAGTGTGACGAAATCACCTTCGGGATCGATGATGACCTGCTGCACCCATTGCGCCGATTGTTCTAGCAGCCGGCGCAGCAGATGCGACTTGCCGGAACCGGAATTGCCCTGCACCAGCAAACGCGTCGCAAGCAATTCCTCGATATCGAGCTTGGCCTGCTGCCCGCTCGATAGGGTTCCCATGTCGATACCGACCTGCAATGTTCCATTCCCTGTGCTGCATCTCATCCGACCGATTCACCTAGGCGCGGCCGAACATGCTCTTTACCAAAAAATCGCCGGTTGCGTCTGCCCCGTGCCGATAATGCACAGGCAATTCAGTCTCCGGCCTATACGGGCCGCGCCCAGAAGCGCGAAATGCCGATACGTCGGCCAAAGACGTTGAGCGCCAGCCCCAGAATGACCAGCGCCGCACCGATGATTTCGAAGACGGTGATATGTTCGGCGAAAGCCAGATAGGCGCTGATGAACCCCACAATCGGCACCAGCAGCGAAAACGGCGCCACCGTTCCGGCGGGATAGCGAAGAAGCAGATAACTCCAGATGCCCGCGCCGACAATGGTCGCACCATAGGCCATGTAGATCACCACGAAAGCCATCATCGGCGTCGCATTGGCCACCCCTTCTGCAATCGCTTCCGGCCCTTCCACCACGAGCGAGAGCAGGATCAGCGGCAGAACGGGCACAAGGCTGGTCCAGGCAATGAAAGACACCGCGTTGACCTGCCCGATGCGGCGATTGACGATGTTACCGCAGGCCCACGCGATCGCGGAACCCACGCCCATCAGAAGCGGCACCAGCGCTGCCGCCGTCAAGCGCTCCACGCCGATGACCGCCAGCCCGCCAAAAGCGATGAATGCGCCTAGTATCTGCGAAGGCAACGGCCGTTCCCCTAGAAATACCACGGCAAGGGCGAGTGTGAAGAACGCCTGCGACTGCATGACCAGCGATGCAAGCCCGGCCGGCAGCCCGAGCTTGATGGCAGGGTAAAGCAGGCCGAACTGCACGAAGCCCATGGCCATGCCATAAACGATCATATGCCGCCACGGCACATTGGGTTTCGGCAGAAAGAAGATAAGAGGCACAGCCGCTACGAGATAACGCACCCCTGTCAGAAACAAAGGCGGCATGTCGGCGACGCCGACCTTGATGACAACGAAATTGAAGCCCCACAAAAACACGGTGATCAGGGCGAGAAGTATGTGCGGCAATGCCATTTTGTTGTGTCCGGGTATTTGGCCGTGAAAGAAACCCTTACGGCGCAACCGCCCTCTTCCAGCCAAAGGCAATGAGACCGGCGCCGATCAGGAGACCGCCACCCGTGCGGTTGACGATGCGCTGAACCTTCGGCTTGCGGATCGTGTTGCGGGCGGCACTTGCCAGAAGTCCATAAAGCGCCGCATTCACGGTGGCAAGCACCAGGAACGTCACCTCGAAAATCAGCACCTGCGGCCAGAAGGGCAATGTCGGCACCAGAAACTGCGGCAGGAAGGCCACGAAGAACACGATGCTTTTGGGGTTCAGAGCCGTCACGATATAGGCATGCAGGAAAATTTTGAGCGGGCGTTCACGGCCGGTCACGCCCGTGCCTTCCGCCGCTCCAACCGGCGAACGCCAGAGCTTGATGCCAAGATAGATAAGATAGGCCGCCCCGATCCATTTCAGGCCGGTGAAAAGTGCAGCCGATGTGGCCAGCAGCGCTCCAAGTCCCAGCATTGAGGCCGTCATGGCAGTGAAATCACCCAGCGCCACGCCCGTCACAGTCGCCGTGCTCGCCTTGCGGCCGTGGCCCAGTGCATAAGAAATCACCAGCAGGATCGTCGGTCCTGGAATGGCGAGCATGATGGCGGATGCGGCCACGAAGGCCAGCCAGTTCTCCAGCGGCATGATTGAGTCTCCCTTGTCCAATTTGCCGAGCAAGCCACCAAAACCGGGATGCATCAAGCGCAATCTTCGAAGATCACGCCGCCCTGTCATCCAGCGGCCGAACGGGCGGCTGCTCGTAAAGATACGGCCTCCCCGGATTTTCTTCGCCGGAGAGGCCATCATCATCAAAACCGCGGCGCCCATGGCACGGACTGGTCCCGCCGCCGCTTCACCTTCGACGGCTCAAGGCCGATATCGACCAGCAGGCGTTCCGGTAGGTCGGCAGGATCGGTCGGCGGCGCGCGTGGCACCATGGCCGCGACGACCACTGCTTTCAGGGTTTTCCAGACGCCGAATGTGACGAACAGACGGTCCACCGCATCCGGCAGCGCATATGCTACCAATGGTTGATCATTTTGCATGAGAAATCCATCCCGGCGCTGCAAGGCGGCCAGGTCCTTTATCGATGGAAAACGACATGCCGAAACGACGGGCGCAGCACTCATGCCACGCGGACGCGCAAATCACATGTCGGACGAAGTGAAAATGCCAAAAGGCAGGGGAATCAGGCCATAAGCCTTATCGGAGGGAGATGCCTCGCATCACATAACCGCCGATAATCACGCCAAAGAGGCCCGACATACCGTTAAGGCGCATATTCATGTCATTGGTCATTCCACGCCTCCATTTAGTGCGGTTATAGACAAGATACATCTTACACAGGAAAACCAGCGCGACAAGAGGTCGCAATCTCGAATTGCAAAAGACGGGTAGCGGCGGTGCAAAAATACAACAGGCGCTCAGGCAGCGGAAACGCTGAGACCGAAACCTTGCATCAGCCGCCGCGTGGCGAAATCCGGCTTGCCAGAAGTGAAGACCGCAAAGTCGAAACCGTCAGGATGTTCCGCATCCTGTGGCAGCGGCACCAGATGGCGGGCACGCCGGGCAATCGCCTCGGCGGGATCAAGCCAGTCCACCGGCCATGGCGCCAGCCGGCGAAACACATTGGCCATGAAGGGATAGTGGGTGCAGGCAAGCACGATGATATCGGTGCGCTTGCCGTCGCTGTCGATGAAGCAGGGTTCGATTTCCGCCAGCACCGCCGCGTCGGACACCGGCTCACCCCTGATCCAGCTTTCCGCCATGCGTGCCAGATTTTCCGAGCCGACCAAACGCACATGGCACTGGGTGGCAAAGGACTGGATGAGATCGCGCGTATAGGCCCGCTTGACGGTGCCGGGCGTTGCCAGCACGGAGACGAGGCCGGAACGGGTCCGCTCCGCCGCCGGTTTGATGGCGGGAACGGTGCCAACGAAGGTCATCTGCGGAAAACGGGCGCGAAGATCGGCACCCGCGAGCGTGAAGGCGGTGTTGCAGGCGATGATGCAGACTTCCGGACTGTATTCCTGCAGCAGCTTCTCGAAGAGAGAAAGAATACGCGTCTTCAGCGCCTCTTCTTCCCAGCCACCATAGGGAAAACCCGCATCATCGGCCACATAGATGAAACCGCGTTCGGGCATCAGCACCCGCGCCTCGCGCAGAACCGTCAGCCCGCCAATGCCGGAATCAAACACCAGCACCGGTTTCAGCACATCGGCCGCCGCCTCACTCGTCTTCAGCATTCTCCACATTTCCCTCTGCCGTTTCCGCCTTGGCGACCTCTTTCGGCCAGCGCCGGGGAAAGCGGTCGAGCGATTTGATCACGCCGCGGAAAACGCTGACTTCCTGCTCGGTAAATCCACGCCGCGACAGCACTGCGCGCAAATTGTCGACCATTTTCGGCTTTTTTTCGGGCGGATGGAAATAACCGCGCGCATCGAGCGCTTCCTCGATATGGTCGAACAGGCCAAAAACCTGTTCCTTGGTCGAAGGCCGCTGCTCGATAGGCTGGAAAAGCGTCTCGTCCAGATCGTCCATGCCTGACTTCATCCACTCATAGGACATCAAAAGCACGGCCTGCGCGATGTTGAGCGAGGCAAAGGCGGGATTGACCGGAAATGTCACGATTTCGTCGGCCAGCGCCACTTCCTCATTGGTCAGCCCCCAGCGCTCGCGTCCGAAAAGGATGCCGGACTTTTCCCCAGCCCTGAATTTCGCTCTTAGCGTCTCGGCTGCGGTGACGGGCGCGCGCACCGGTTTGAAACCGTAACGCTCCCGCGCGGTGGTGGCATAGACGAAATTGAGGTCCTTGACTGCCTCTTCCAGCGTATCGAACACCTTCGTTGCATCGATGACATGATCGGCCTTGGAAGCGGCGGCGCGCGCCTTCTCGCTCGGCCAGCCGTCACGCGGATTGACCAGACGCAACTCGGCCAGGCCGAAATTGGCCATCGCCCGCGCCACCATGCCGATATTTTCGCCGAGCTGCGGTTCGACCAGAATGATCGCCGGGCCTTCCGCCAGAAGTTCAAGCTCGCTGTTTGTGCCTGCCATCGTCGTTTGTCCGTGTTTGAAGCGCGGGCATCGATTTTTGAACCGATGCCCTAAAGCGCGCCTCACTGGCACAGATCAGCGCGAAAATCAAAGCCGGAGGGGTATAAAGGCCGCCCTCACTCCCCCTTGATGATATTCGCCATCTCTTCGCGCAGCGAATCCCTGCCCTCGTCGCCCACCCGGTGAATGTCGCTGATGACAGGCCGGCCGTCTTCTTCGGTGACGTCGAAATGCACCTCGTCGACGGTCGCCTTTATCTCCGCCTCGTCCATGCAGGCCCAGAGCTTGAATTTCGCCGTCACATCCGTCACGCCATCCTTCACCGCACCCGGGGTCACCAAGACTTCCTGTAACGGGCAACCATCCTGGGAGTTGGTCACGACGTCATAACCGAAAGGATCACCCTTCTCCCCGCTTTCGGCTTCGTAAGCAGGCTTCTTGGATGCTTCGCGATATTGGGCAACGAAGTCCTTGCTGAAGAGGCTGGTCAGCATGTCCTCATCGAAAATATACTTCCAGTTTTCCGCATCGCCGGACCAGTTCTTGACGGTGATGTCCATCACCTTCTGGACGGGATCGGCAGGCCCGGCCGCAAGGGCGCTGTGGGAAAAGAGGACGGCGGCAGTCAGAAGCAGAATTTTCCGCATGATGTGATCCCGGGATAGGCCCGATGGCGGGCGAAGCGATTCGCCTGACTGTATTCCGGCATTGTGGTTTGGCAATGCGCAAAGCGTTATTGCGCTGCGCCAAAAAAGCGCCCCCCATGGCTTTGCCTCACGCGCTCGCGATGCTATAGCCCGACCGGATATTTTTCCGGATACCGGCGTCCTCAGGCGCCACAGCTTCGAAGGTGAGGAATTCATGGCAAAGATCAAGGTAGCCAATCCGGTCGTCGATCTCGACGGCGACGAAATGACCCGTATCATCTGGCAGCTGATCAAGGACAAGCTGATCCTGCCTTACCTCGATCTTGATATCGAATATTACGACCTCTCGGTTGAAAACCGCGATGCCACCAACGACCAGGTGACCGTCGATGCGGCACACGCCATCAAGAAGCACGGCGTCGGCATCAAGTGCGCCACCATCACCCCGGATGAGCAGCGCGTCGAGGAATTCGGCCTGAAGCAGATGTGGAAGAGCCCGAACGGCACGATCCGCAACATTCTGGGCGGCGTCATCTTCCGCGAGCCGATCATCTGCAAGAACGTTCCGCGCCTCGTTCCCGGCTGGACCAAGCCGATCGTCGTCGGCCGTCACGCCTTTGGCGACCAGTACAAGGCAACCGATTTCAAGTTCCCCGGCAAGGGCAAGCTGACCATCAAGTTCGTAGGTGAAGACGGCCAGGTCATCGAAAAGGACGTCTTCGACGCCCCGAGCGCCGGCGTGGCTCTTGCCATGTACAACCTCGATGAATCCATCCGCGAATTCGCCCGCGCCTCGATGAACTATGGCCTGATGCGCAAGTGGCCGGTTTACCTCTCCACGAAGAACACCATCCTCAAGGCCTATGACGGTCGCTTCAAGGATATCTTCGAAGAAGTCTACCAGTCCGAGTTCAAGAAGCAGTTTGACGAGATCGGCATCACCTATGAGCACCGCCTGATCGACGACATGGTCGCTTCCGCGCTGAAGTGGTCCGGCGGCTACATCTGGGCCTGCAAGAACTATGACGGCGACGTTCAGTCCGACACGGTTGCGCAGGGCTTCGGCTCGCTCGGCCTGATGACCTCGGTTCTTCTGTCGCCGGATGGCCGCACGGTCGAAGCTGAAGCTGCGCATGGCACGGTGACGCGCCACTACCGCCAGCACCAGAAGGGTCAGGAAACCTCGACCAACTCGATCGCCTCGATCTTCGCCTGGACCCGTGGCCTCGCCCACCGCGCCAAGCTGGACGACAATGCGGAACTCGCAAAGTTCGCGACGACGCTCGAGACCGTCTGCGTCGATACCGTCGAAAGCGGCTTCATGACCAAGGACCTCGCGCTCCTCATCGGACCGGACCAGCCCTGGCTCTCCACCACCGCCTTCCTCGACAAGATCGACGAGAACCTGAAGAAGGCGATGGCGGCTTAAGCCTGCTTTTCCCCGAGACCTCAAAACCCGGCCTCAGCGCCGGGTTTTTTCATTCACGCCGTAAAGGCGAAACGTGAGCGTCGCTGCGCGGGCCGATCGAGCTATCATTTCGGCTTCCGCCGGAAGGTCGATAGCACCGGTGGCGCGCCTGATCTGCAAATCACCTACCAAAAGCGACAACCAGACCTCTGCGGGCTCTGCCGATACCGGGACGCCTATGGCGCCGCGTTGCTCCAAAGCTTGAAAATAGACGGCAAGCTTCGGCATGACATGGCCACGGCCTTTTGCCGCCAGAAATTTTCCAAGCGCAGTTTCAACGCCGGCTTCCGCCGCCGCCACCCTGTTGAGCAGCATCGCCCGCTCTCCGAGCAGCACCGACAAGAGATCGGCCCCAAAACGCGAGAGCTCACTGACACCATCGTCCGCCTCCGCCGATGGCAACACCAGCTTTGCGGCATTCTCGGCAACCATGGCTTCATAAAGGCCGGCCTTGCCCCCGAACCAGCCGTAGAGCGTCTCCTTGGAGGATCTGCTCACCTTTGCCAGCGCCTGCATCGAAAACGCGGCATAACCGTCCTGGGCAAGCATGGCAAAGGCGTGCTCGATAATCTCACGCCGACGTATTTCTCTGCTCTCGCTTCGCATCCACGCTCCCTTGACAAAAACCGTACATGTACGTACGGAATATCCGTACGATAGCGTACGGATATTCGATGGAGATTTTCATGTCCAGTTCATTTCTAAATGACATGACAACAAGGCACTTTCCCGCACTGGAAATGGCAAGAGAACCGGCGTGCCTCGTCTTGCGCCTGTTCGCGCCATTGACCCTTGGCATCATGGCCGGGTTTTTCTTCGCCTTCAGCAATCCCGTCATGATGGCTTTCCAGCAACTGGAAGCGGATATATTCATTCAGGCGTTCAACGGCATCAATATCAGCGTCCGCAACGGCGTTTTCTTTGCGGCCTTCTTTGCTCCGCTCGCAGTTCTTCTCGGCGCAGCGCTTGTCGACCGCGACAGCCGGCTGCTGTGGCTGTCGGCTTTGGTCATCTATGTCGCCGTCGTGATCCAGACCCGCATGGTCAATGTTCCCATCAACGAGTTCTTCAAGACGGTTTCAACCGAAATGCCAAGCGACTGGCAGGAGCTACGTGACCGCTGGGCGCTCTCCAACCTCGTCCGCACCCTGCTCACCACCATCGCCTTCTTTCTCGCCCTGCTCGCCTCCACGAAAAAGGGCGAAAGACGCGCGGCCGCCTGATCCCGCGACCGTGGCTGCACCCTCCTCCACGCGCTTTAGCAGAAAGGGCGATCAGAACCTGACGGACGACATGAAATATCCTGGAAACAAAAACCCGGCCGCAACGCCGGGTTTTCTTTTTTTGTTCACAGTATCTTGATTAGAGGTTGCACTAGGCGCAGACTTCGATTCCGCACGGTGCCGCGGCCAGCACAACAATAAGACAAAGCTGAAACAGCATCTACTTACACATAACTTGCCCGGCACAGTCAAAATTTCACCGGAGCATCGGCGCAAACTTGAGGAATGCGAAAATGATGCTGCGGACTATAAAAAAGCACCGCGCCAACACGAAATCCACACCCGTTTTCCCGTGATGCTGCGGCGATTTTGCTTGGGAAGGCAAAAACATGAGTGAATTGATATTTTATACCAATCCCATGTCGCGCGGACGCATCGCGCGGTGGATGCTCGAGGAAGTGGGCGTTCCCTATAAAACGGAAATACTGGGTTTCGAGACCTCGATGAAATCGCCCGCCTACCGGCTCATAAACCCGATGGCGAAGGTGCCGGCGATCAAACACGGCGATACCATCGTCACCGAGGCGGCGGCGATCTGCGCCTATCTGGCCGATGCCTTTCCCGGCGCGAACCTTGCGCCCACACCGAAGGCGCGCGGGCTCTATTACCGCTGGATGTTCTTCGCCGCAGGCCCTCTGGAAATGGCGGCGAGCATGAAGGCGATGGGTTTCGAAGTGCCCAAGGAGAGACTGCGCATGGCCGGCTGCGGCAGCTATGCGGATGTGATGAATACGCTCGAACGGGCCGTCAGTGAAAACCGTTTCATCGCCGGTGATCTCTTCACCGCCGCGGACGTCTATGTCGGCTCCCATGTCGGCTGGGGGCTACACTTCGGCACGATAGAAAAGAGACCAGCCTTTCTCGACTACATGGCGCATCTGACCGACCGCCCGGCCTTCAAGCGGGCCGCCCAGCTCGACGAAGAGGCGGCAAAGGATCTGCAGGCGACGGGATAAGACGGCCGATCGTTTCACCGTCAATGAAACGATAGCCCGGCCGAAATCGTCTATCCGATCGATCGTCACGGCGGGCTATTCAGCGGACTGACCGAGCGGCTCTCCGACCTCTATCGCATGTCCGTCCGGATCGTAAAAACGGAACACCCTCTGCCCCCAGGCCTGCCGCTCGAGAGGATGGATAAGCTCGACATGCGGAGCGATGTTTTGAAAAACCGCATCGACATCCGCATGTTCGAAATAAAGCAGCATATTTCGTCTGCCATAGGGTTCTTCCGCGCCCGATGATTTCCCCCAGACGGTCTCCACAAGCGACCGTCCCTCATGGATTGCAAAGCCAGTTTCAAAGAGGACGAAGTTTCCGAAATCCTCGACTATCTTCAGGCCGAGCCTGTCACGATAAAACGCCTTTGACCGATCGATGTCGCGCACGAAAGGGATGGGATTTACAAAACGCATCGCTTCCCTCCGTAGTTCTTTGGTGGCCCAAGGCCGAAACAAAAAAAGGCGGGGTAAAACCCCGCCCTCTTCAACTCTTCCGGATCAGGCCGCCAGTGCTGCGGCCACCGCTTCGATGGCCTCCTGTGCCTTCGCGCCATCCGGGCCGCCGGCTTGCGCCATGTCAGGCCGACCGCCGCCGCCCTTGCCGCCCAATGCAGCGGAAGCGGTGCGGACGATGTCCACGGCGCTGAAACGGGCCGTCAGATCTTCGGTCACGGCCGCAACGGCGCTTGCCTTGCCGTCTTCAGAGACAGCGATCAGCAGCACGACGCCGGAGCCGAGATTGGCCTTGGCTTCATCAGCAAGACCCTTCAGGTCCTTGGCATCGATGCCGGACATGGATTTCGCCAGAAAATTGACGCCGGCAACCTGCTTGACGTCGCTCGCGCCAGCATCCGACGAACCACCACCCATGGCGAGCTTCCTGCGGGCATCGGCAAGTTCGCGCTCCAGCTTCTTGCGCTCGTCGAGCAGGCCTTCGACACGCGATAGCACGTCGCCCGGCTGAACCTTCAGCGACGAGGCGAGCGCCTTCACCCGCTCATCCTGTTCGGAGAGATAGGCCAGCGCGCCTTGGCCGGTTACGGCTTCGAGGCGGCGCACGCCAGCACCGACGGCGCTTTCGCCGAGAATGCGGATGAGACCGATCTGGCCGGTGGCGCCCACATGCGTGCCGCCGCAAAGTTCGACGGAATAGGGACGGTTGGCTTTTGCGCCATGCAGGCCGGTGCCCATGGAGACAACACGAACCTCATCGCCGTATTTTTCGCCGAACAGCGCCATGGCGCCTTCGGCAATGGCGTCATCGACGCTCATCAGACGGGTGACGACGGGCGAGTTCTGCAACACGATTTCGTTGGCCATCTCTTCGACAACCTTCAGCTCCTCGGCCGACATCGGCTTCGGATGCGAAACGTCGAAGCGCAGGCGCTCGGGCGCAACCAGCGAACCCTTCTGGGCAACGTGAGTACCGAGCACTTCGCGCAGCGCCTCATGCAGCAGGTGGGTTGCGGAGTGGTTCGCACGCAGACGGGACCGCCTGTCGTGATCGACCGTCAGCTGAACGGCATCGCCCACTTTCAGGCCGCCCTTGGAGACAGTGCCCAAGTGCACGAAGAGGCCTTCACCCCTCTTCTGGGTATCGGAAACGGCAAACGCGCCGTTGTCGCCGGAGATCACACCGGTATCGCCCATCTGGCCGCCCGACTCGCCGTAGAACGGCGTCTGGTTGACGACGAGCTGCACGGTCTCACCATCGGCAGCGCTATCGACAGCCTTGCCGTCCTTGACGATCGCCTGGATGACGCCTTCGGCGGTTTCCGTATCATAACCAAGGAATTCGGTCGCGCCGAGCTTTTCCTTGAGCTCGAACCAGACAGTTTCGGTCGCCTTGTCACCGGAGCCGGCCCAATGCGAGCGGGCTTCCGCCTTCTGGCGTTCCATGGCATCGGTGAAGCCGGAAATATCGACGCCGATTTCGCGGGCGCGCAGCGCATCCTGCGTCAGGTCGAGCGGGAAACCATAGGTATCGTAAAGCTTGAAGGCGGTTTCGCCATCCAGCATGTCGCCCTTGTACAGCGTCGAGGTGGCGTCTGATAGCAGCGACAGGCCGCGTTCCAGCGTCTTGCGGAAACGGGTTTCCTCAAGCTTCAGCGTTTCGGAAATCAGCGCCTCAGCGCGGACCAGTTCCGGATAGGCGCGGCCCATCTGCTGGATGAGCGCCGGCAACAGCTTGTAGATCAGCGGCTCGCGCGCGCCGAGAAGCTCGGCATGGCGCATAGCGCGGCGCATGATACGGCGCAGAACGTAGCCACGGCCTTCGTTAGACGGCAGCACGCCATCGGCAATCAGGAACGCGGACGAACGCAGATGGTCCGCGATGACACGGTGGCTGCCGCGCTTTTCGCCTTCGGCCGGAACGCCAGTCGCCTCGACGGAAGCAGCAATCAGCGCCCGGAAAAGGTCCGTATCGTAATTGTCATGCTTGCCCTGCAGCAACGCCGAAATGCGCTCCAGACCCATGCCGGTGTCGATCGACGGGCGCGGCAGGTCGATGCGTTCTTCCTTCGTCAACTGCTCATATTGCATGAAGACGAGGTTCCAGATTTCGATGAAACGATCGCCATCCTCTTCCGGCGAACCGGGCGGACCACCCCAGATATGATCGCCATGGTCATAGAAGATTTCCGAACAGGGACCGCAGGGACCGGTATCGCCCATCGCCCAGAAATTGTCGCTGGTCGGAATGCGGATGATGCGGTCGTCGGAGAAACCGGCGATCTTCTTCCAGAGATTAAAGGCCTCGTCATCGGTGTGATAGACGGTCACCAGCAGACGATTGCGGTCGATGCCGAATTCCTTGGTGATCAGGTTCCAGGCATGGGTGATCGCCTCTTCCTTGAAGTAATCGCCGAAGGAGAAATTGCCGAGCATTTCAAAGAAGGTATGGTGGCGGGCGGTATAACCGACATTGTCGAGGTCGTTATGCTTGCCGCCGGCGCGCACGCATTTCTGCGCCGAAGCGGCCGTGGAATAGGGACGGCTTTCAAGACCGGTGAAGACGTTCTTGAACTGAACCATGCCGGCATTGGTGAACATCAGTGTCGGATCGTTGCGCGGCACCAGCGGGCTGGAGGGCACGATCTCGTGTCCGTTCTTCTTGAAGTAGTCGAGAAAGGTCGACCGAATTTCATTCACACCGCTCATGCCCACACACCGCTCACAGCTGGAGTCCATCACCGCCATCCTGAGGGATGGCTATATTGCAAAATCAATGGCTTTTATCGTCCGCATCCTGCCCTGTCCAGCCATGGAGGCGAAGCAAGACATATAGGCAAGGGAAAAAGGGCCGCGCGAAGAAAAATCGCACGACCCTTTTGATCCATACCAGTTCGACGAAGTCTCCGGGCGGCGATGCCCGGACTTCGCGGATGTATCAGCCCTCGTCGCTGCCGTCGTCACCTTCGCCGGCGTCCGGGCCACCATTCTGCAGGAAGCGGTCGGCGATCAGACCGGCGTTCTGGCGCAGCGCCAGTTCGATCTCGTTGGCCGTATCCGGATTGTCGCGCAGAAAGGTCTTGGCGTTCTCACGCCCCTGCCCCAGACGCTGGCTGTTATAGGAGAACCAGGCGCCGGATTTCTCGACGATACCGGCCTTGACGCCGAGATCGACCAGCTCGCCGGTCTTGGAAACACCTTCGCCATACATGATGTCGAATTCCACCTGCTTGAATGGCGGCGCCATCTTGTTCTTGACGACCTTAACGCGCGTCTGGTTGCCGACAACCTCTTCGCGCTCCTTGACGGCGCCGATACGGCGGATGTCGAGGCGAACGGAGGCGTAGAACTTCAGCGCGTTACCGCCCGTCGTCGTTTCCGGCGAACCGAACATGACGCCGATCTTCATGCGGATCTGGTTGATGAAGATCACCATGCACTTCGACTTGGAGATCGACGCGGTCAGCTTGCGCAGCGCCTGGCTCATCAGACGGGCCTGGAGACCCGGCAGGCTGTCGCCCATTTCGCCTTCAATTTCCGCCCGCGGCGTCAGCGCCGCAACGGAGTCGACCACGAGCACGTCCACCGCGCCGGAACGCACCAGCGTATCGGTAATCTCAAGCGCCTGCTCGCCCGTATCCGGCTGCGAAATCAGCAGGCCCTGCAAATCCACGCCGAGCTTGCGGGCATAGACCGGATCGAGCGCATGTTCGGCGTCCACGAAGGCGCAGATGCCGCCCTTTTTCTGGGCTTCCGCAATCGTCTGCAGCGCCAGCGTCGTCTTACCAGAGCTTTCCGGGCCGTAAATCTCAACGATACGCCCCTTCGGCAGACCACCGATACCGAGCGCGATATCCAGGCTGAGCGAACCCGTCGAAACGGTTTCAACTTCAACCACATTTTCGTTGGAACCGAGCTTCATGATCGATCCCTTGCCGAACGACCGTTCGATCTGGGAGAGCGCCGCTTCCAGTGCCTTGCTTTTATCCACCGATTTATCCTCTACGAGACGCAAAGAATTTTGTGCCATCCGAACCACCTTTAGGTTATTGAAGCCGCACAGGCAATGAAGCAGTATGGAAACGGTATGTACCCTATTTGTTCTCATTTCGCAAGGCTGAGCCAGCATATTGAAAACAAATAGCGATAAGTAGTTTGTTCTGCTTTCGTTTTTCCGTGCGCGGCCCATCGCCGCAAACCGGATGCGAGGTCAGGAAGACGTCAGTTTAGGCCGAATCGTCCGGTCTTTCCATCCGCCAGAGAGGGAAACGCAAGCGTGAAGAAAATACTCGTTCTGGGCGGCGCGCATATCGACAGACGCGGCATGATCGAGACCGAGACGGCGCACGGCGCCAGCAATCCCGGCTCCTGGATGGAAGAGGCCGGCGGCGGTGGTTTCAACGCCGCACGCAATCTTGCACGCCTCGGTTTTGAGGTCCGCATCATCGCGCCACGCGGTGGCGACGTGACAGGCGACGCCGTGGCGGAGGCAGCAAGGCAGGCCGGCGTGGAAGATACGCCCTTCGTTTTCCTCGATCGCCGCACGCCAAGCTACACCGCCATTCTGGAGCGTGACGGCAATCTGGTCATCGCGCTGGCCGACATGGACCTCTACAAGCTCTTCACGCCGCGCCGCCTGAAGGTGCGCAGCGTGCGCGAGGCGATCATATCAAGCGATATCCTGCTCTGCGACGCCAATCTGCCTGACGATACACTGACGGCGCTTGGCCTCATTGCCCGGGCCTGCGAAAAGCCGCTGGCGGCCATCGCCATTTCACCGGCCAAGGCGGTGAAGCTGAAAGCGGCGCTCGGCGATATCGACATCCTCTTCATGAACGAGGCGGAAGCCCGCGCGCTCACCGGCGAGACGGCGGAAAACGTTCGTGACTGGCCGGATATTCTGCGCAAGGCCGGGCTTTCCGGCGGTGTTGTCACCCGTGGCGCAAGCGAAGTCGTGGCCTTTAACGGGACGGAAAAAGCCATCCTCCACCCGCCCCTCATCCGCGAGGTGAAGGACGTCACTGGCGCCGGCGATGCCATGGCCTCCGGTTATCTCGCCGCCATTGCCGAGGGAAAAACAATCGGGGAGGCCCTGAGACAGGGGGCGGCGGCGGCGGCCATTACCGTGCAGTCACCCTTCGCCACCTCCCACGACCTATCAAAAGACAGTGTCGAAGCCATGTTGGGGCTTGTTCCCCAGGCCGAAATGCTGGCATGAACCCGCTTTTAAAAACTGGAACAGATGACATGACCCGCCCCATCTCCCCGCTCCTGCCCATCGTCTATTCTCAGGAAGTAGCCGCCGCCAAGCAGCGCGGTGCGCCGATCGTCGCGCTCGAATCGACCATCATCACCCACGGCATGCCCTATCCCGGCAATATCGAGATGGCGGAAAGCGTCGAACAGATCATCCGCGATCAGGGTGCGGTTCCGGCCACCATCGCCGTCATTCACGGCACCCTGCATATCGGTCTTGAGAAAGACCAGCTCGAGGCGCTCGCACAGACCACCGATGCCATGAAGGTCTCGCGCGCCGATATCGCATTTGCAATTGCCGAACGCCGCACCGGCGCCACCACGGTCGCCGCCACCATGATCGCCGCCGCCCGCGCCGGTATCCGCGTTTTCGCCACCGGCGGCATCGGCGGTGTGCACAAGGGCGCGGAAGAGACCTTCGACATCTCCGCCGACCTGACCGAGCTTGCCAAGACCGGCGTGATCGTCGTCTGCGCCGGCGCCAAGGCGATCCTCGATATTCCAAAGACACTCGAGGTTCTCGAAACCAACGGCGTGCCTGTCATTACCTTCGGCTCCGAAGAATTCCCGGCCTTCTGGTCGCGCTCCTCCGGCTTGGCGAGCCCGCTCTCGCTGAACAGCCCGGCGGCAATCGCCAACTTCCAGGCGACCCGCGAACAGCTCGGCATCGATGGCGGCATGCTGGTGGCCAATCCCGTGCCGGAAGAAGACGAAATTCCGCGCGAGGAAATGGAAATCTACATCAACCGCGCCATCTCCCATGCCGAGCGCGACGAAGTCACCGGCAAGGCGGTCACGCCTTACCTGCTCGGCGATATCTTCCGGCTGACGGATGGCCGCAGTCTGGAGACCAATATCGCGCTGGTGCGCAACAATGCGCAGCTCGCAGCGGAAATTGCGGTGGCGTTGAGCTGAGGAGACGCGTCGTCTCGTCGTTCCGTTTGGTCATAGAGAAGCCTGGTAAAAAAGCCCGGAAACTCACGATTTTTCAGGGTTTGGAAGGTCTTTACAGACCTCTCCTTCGTCATGCTCGGGCCTGTCCCGAGCATCTGCCACGTTTCGACTAACGCGACGTGATTGGATCCTCGGGACGAGCCCACTGCTGTCCGGTTTAAATTTCCATTCCGAGAAGTGTCATCTGTCTTGGATCGGCGGTTTTCGCTGGTGGCGGCCTTGTGAGGCTGTCGGTTCTTCGGCGATGCATAAGATTGGCGCGCACCAGGCGTGCGAATGCCAGTGGGCTTTGGACGAGTTTCTGGTCTGCCTGCGCCATGCGCAACAATAGATAGGCGATGAGCGCCACGGCGATCTGAATGCGCACGGCGTTCTCGCTGTTGCCAAGGAAATGCCGAATCCTCAGCGTCTGCTTGACCCAGCGAAAGAACAGTTCGATCGCCCAGCGCCGTTTGTAGAGATCGGCGATCTCCTGTGCGGGCGCGTCGAGATCGTTGGTCAGCAGTCGCAGCACCTTGCCCGTCTGCGTCCTGACTGTGATCTCCCGCACGGGGTCGCCAAACCGATTGCGGCGGCTTGCCGCCATGCGGGCGGGCAGAAGCCCGATGCGATCGAAGAGGACGATGCCATCGCCGCTGACAGCTTGCTGGCTTGTTACGGTCAGCTTCGTATGGGACTTGAACCGCGTGACGATGCGGCAGCCGGCCTTGTCGAGCGCCGCCCACCAGCCGAAATCATAATAGCCAAGATCGAACACATAGGTCGCACCCGCCGCGATCGGCATGGCCTTGGCGGCTGTGATGTCGTTGACATTGGCGGGCGTGACCGCCGCATAGATCGGTCGCTCGGCATCGGCGTCGTAGACGACGTGAACCTTGGCGCCGCAGGCCTGATGGGAAAACCGTGCCCAGTCGCACCCGGCTCCGCTCAGCCGAACGCCGGTCGCGTCGATGAGATAGGTGGCCTCCGACACCGACCGGCGCAACCCGCGGCCCGCGCGGGCGACCATCTCGCGAAACAGACCGGCAAAGACCTCGCTTGAGCGCCGTGCATTGGCATCGCACAGCGTCGAGCGCGACACCGGCCTTGCACCGACGTGATAAAGCCGCGCGGCATGGCTTTCGAGGCCGCCGACGATCTCGCGCAGACTGACGGCTCCGGACAACTGGCCGTAAAGCAGGGCGATGAACTGGCTCTTCGTTGACAGCCGGCGCACATGCTTGTCGGCGCCATGCTCATCCACAAGCCTGTCGAACCTGCTCCACGCCACCCGCTTCAACAGATCGTGGAATACGCTATTGTAGTGCCGCACGGTGTTTTTCCTGTTCGTGTCCGAGATCGTCGCCAAACGTTCGAATACGAGTAGAATCAACACCGTGCGCCATGTCTACAAATTTAAACCGGACAGCAGTGGGACGAGCCCGAGGATGACGTCAAACATGATCACTAGCGCCAAAAGGCCCGGAGAGCTTGCGCTTCCGGGCCTTCGTTTTTCGTCCAGAACCCGATCAGTTCTGCGCGATCGGCTTCACCAGCGGCGTCACGCGGCGGATGGTCACGCGGCGGTTCTGCTGTTCCGGGCCGAGCGTCTGGACCTTCAAGTAGCGCTCGCCATAGCCCTGCGTCGCGAGGTTTTCCGGCGGGATGCCGTAAACATCGGTCAGCACGTTGGCGACGGAGGCGGCGCGCTCGTCTGATAGTACGAGGTTGCTTTCATCCGAACCGACGGCATCGGTATGGCCTTCGATCAGGAAGGTTTCCGCCGGGTTCTTTTGCAATGCCTTGTTGATCGCATCGGCCACCTTGCGCAGCGAACGGGCCTGCGCCATCGGAATTTCGGCGCTGCCGGTCGCGAAGGTAATCGTATCGAGGTCGATACGGCGCACCTTGTCGCGGATACGAGCCGAATAACGCACTTCGTCCAGCGAATAGACACGCTCCACCGGCTCGACCGGCGGCTGCTCCAGGAAGCGATAATAATCGCGGTCCGGATCGCTCGACGTGTCGATGATGTAGTCCGTCACCGGGATGCGCAGGCGCATCGGCGGCAGGTCGAGGCCGGGATCACGATAGACATAATCACGATCAGGATCATCCATCAGTTCCGGTGCGTAGAACAGCACATATTCACGACCGCGATCGTCGATGCGCGAGCGCTGGATCACATCGCCGTAACGGTTGCGGATCGTTACAACCTGCGTGCCGTCCCGGCGTTCCACGGTTTCGCGGACGCGACCGCCCGGCAGGCGCTCGTAATAGGGCTCGCCGCCATCGCGGATGAAGCGCTGATTGTCATCGCCACGCACCACGACACGATCGCCGAATTGCAGGATGATCGGCGCGTCGCCGTCACGATCCCGGTCGCGCGGGCGGCCTTCGCGCGGCTGCCATTCGCGCACGCCGTCCGGCCGCTCATATTGCGGACGACGGTCGATGCGCTCGCCCTGCTGAGAGGTGATCGCCTCCAGCTTCACGGGCGGTGGCGGGGCCTTGCCTTCGGCGGCACCGGCGCGCTGCGCCTCGGCATCGGAGGTCGGAACCTTGACGTCACCGGCCTGCTCACGCTCGCGGCGACGTTCCTCGCGGGTCTGGCGGTTGCCGGAGCGTTCCACTTCCTTGTCGCTGTCGAGAACGGCCGCACCCTTGTCAACCGGCAGGATGACGGTGTCGGCGGTCTTGGACGGGTCCTTGGCGATTGCCTTGGCCTTGTCCAGTTCTTCCTTCGTCGTCGGCGGCGCTTCCGTCTGCGGAACGGCGACCTGATTGGGCACTGGTTCGCCCGCCGGAGCCTGTCCGGTTGTCGCACCGCTCGGCGGCGGCGTCGGCGCACCCGGCAGCGGCGCGGCAGGCCTGGTTCCACCCTGGCCTTCTACCGGCGGCTGTTCGGAAGGCTGCCGG